>JAWWBX010000185.1:0-8670 GCA_033720735.1 Saprospiraceae bacterium | reverse complement strand
CCGATCGCCATCCCGACCACCTGGGCCGTGTGCACGGTCAGCGGTTTTGACCCGCAATTGTCTCTGGAGATCCTGCTCAACGTGATCGCAACCGTCCTGGCCGCTTCGGTTCTGGGTGATCATTGTTCGCCTATTTCAGATACCACCATCCTGTCATCGCTGGCTTCGGATTGCAACCACATCGACCACGTGCGCACGCAACTTCCGTACGCATTGACTGTTGGTATTGTGAGCCTGATCGCAGGGACGACGGCAACCCTTCTGGGAGGCGGCTGGGGCATCTCCTTCGCACTCGGAGCGGTGAGTCTGGCTATTCTGACCGGCGTGGTCCTGAAGTTAGGCAAGAAAACGGCCGAAACTTGACCGAACCAGAAAACGCAACCTCAGGGCAGATCCACGCCACTTCGATCATGATGGTCCTGCTATTGGCAGGGATCTCGACGTTGTTTCTGGGTGCTTCGGCCGCATACCTGTATACCCGCTTTACGACGGGGATCACCGCCCCGTACCCACCCGTCCTGTTCTATCTCAATATCCCGATCCTCTTTCTGGCGACCCGGCATCTGAGAAAAGTACGAAACCTCGGGGACGCATTGGGGGATCCGGCGGCACCACGCCACTTGGCGGTGACACTGGTCCTGACGCTGGTCTTCGTGCTCCTCCAAGTGATCGGCTGGCTGCTGTTCTTTGATGCAGAGCGGAGCATCGGATCCACCCAGTCGATGAGTTACCTCTTCCTGCTCAGCGGTTTGCACCTGGCACACGTTCTGGCCGGATTCCCGTTTCTTGTAGTTCTCATCCGCCGACAGAAACGCTTCATCCCGGACCTGCTCAGTCCGCCTGTCAAGCTCCGGCGGTACGTTTGGGCGGTTACGCTTTACTGGAATTTCCTGGATGTGTTGTGGATCCTTCTGGTCATTTTACTGACCGCCAGCGCGCTGTTGTCCTGACACAGCATTCAGGATCCGTTGCTCTGCTCCGTTATCATCCCTGCGGCTAAGGGAGAATATTATCTTTGCACTTTCTGAAAACACCGTCGAAGTTTCCGTTCTATGGATACAGCCACGCAGGCCAGCGTCACCGTTGATACCGCACTTCAGCTTGGGCTCAACCAGGAGGAATTTGAGCGTATCAATGAGATCCTCGGGCGCACCCCCAATTTTACCGAGCTCAGCATTTTTTCCGTCATGTGGTCTGAGCATTGTTCGTACAAAAACTCGATCAAATACCTGAAGACCCTGCCCCGCGACGGCGGCAGGCTGCTGGTCGGTGCGGGAGAGGAAAACGCCGGGCTGGTTGACATCGGCGGGGACCTGGCTTGCGCCTTCAAGATCGAGTCCCACAACCATCCGTCCGCGATCGAGCCGTACCAGGGTGCTGCCACTGGCGTCGGTGGGATCCACCGTGATATTTTCACGATGGGTGCACGGCCCATTGCGGCGCTCAATTCGTTGCGCTTCGGACCACTGCAATCCGCGCACATGCGGCACCTCGTCAAAGGGGTGGTGAGCGGGATTGGCGACTACGGCAACTGCCTGGGGGTGCCTACCATCGGCGGCGAGGTCTATTTTCATCCGTGTTACAAACAGAACATTCTGGTGAACGCCATGTCGATCGGTATCGTCAGGAAGGGTGAAACGATCTCGGCATGTGCCGACGGACCGGGCAACCCCGTGTTTATCGTGGGATCTGCCACAGGAAGGGATGGCATTCATGGCGCCACCTTTGCTTCCGCTGATCTCACGGAAGATTCCGCACAAGATCTGCCGGCCGTTCAGGTCGGTGATCCCTTCCAGGAGAAACTGCTCCTTGAGGCCAGCCTCGAAGTCATCCGCACAGGAGCGGTGGTCGGCATGCAGGATATGGGTGCGGCAGGGATCACCTGCTCGACGTCGGAAATGAGCGCCAAGAGTGGAACAGGTATGCGGATCGACCTTGACAAGGTCCCCACCCGCCAAACAGGCATGCAGCCGTTCGAGATCCTTCTTTCGGAAAGCCAGGAGCGCATGCTCATCGTGGCCCGGCGTGGCGAAGAGGATCGTTTGTTTGAAGTCTTCGACAAATGGGACCTCGAGTGCGAACGGATCGGAGAGGTCACCGGCACCGGCCGGCTCGAATTCTACCAAAATGGCGAATTAGTAGCCGATGTCCCGGCAGAACCACTGGTATTGGGTGGCGGTGCCCCCGTCTACGACCGGGCGTATCAACCGCCTGCCTACCTGAAACAGATTGAACGTTTCGATCCGGATCAGATCCCGGTGGCCACGGATATCAAACGTGTTGCCGAACTGTTGATCAGTTCTCCCAACATCGCCTCAAAGCGCTGGGTATATGAACAATATGATCATACCGTGCGCACCAACAACCTGAATACTGTCAGGCCTTCGGACGCCACAACGATCAGGCTCAAGGGGACCCGCAAGGCGCTTGCGGCGACCGTCGACTGTAATGCCCGCTATGTACATGCTGACCCGGAGGTGGGTGCGATGATCGCAGTCTGTGAGGCAGCACGCAATCTGTCGTGTACCGGCGCACTGCCGCTGGCCATCACCAATTGTCTCAACTTTGGTAATCCTTACAACCCGGAAGTGTACTGGCAGTTTGTGCATGCCATCAAAGGCATGGGAGCTGCCTGCCGACGCCTCGATACCCCTGTGACCGGAGGTAACGTGAGTTTCTACAACCAGTCGGTCTACCAGGATCACACCGAGCCGGTCTACCCCACCCCCACCATCGGAATGGTTGGGTTGCTGGAAGACGCAGAACAGATAATGACCCTGGACTTTGTGCAGCCCGGAGACTTCGTGTACCTGCTGGGACGAGTGACTGATGACATTGCGTCTTCGGAATATCTCACCCGCGTACATCATGTGGAACTTTCACCAGCCCCTTACTTTGAACTGGAGGAAGAAGTCGCCTTGCACGAGACGCTTCGCCAATTGATTGATGCAAAGGCGGTCACGAGTGCCCACGACCTTTCTGAAGGCGGCTTGATGACCTGCCTGATGGAATCCGCATTTCCGCGATCGCTCGGTTTTGCGATCAGGACCGACCATTCCGTTCGCAAGGATGCATTTCTGTTTGGTGAGGGACAAGGTCGTGCCGTCGTATCCGTGCATCCGACCCAACAATCTGCATTTCTGTCCGTTATGGAAAACGGACCCGTGCCGTTTCAACAACTCGGTGAAGTCACCGATGCCGAAGTGACAGTCGATGGGATCGCATTTGGAAATATCGGCGTTTGGAAGGAACTTTATGGGAATGTTCTGGATACATATTTGGAAAATTAAAATTTGACGTATATGAAAAACCTGTTTCTATTTTTCGTAGCCGGCATGGCGCTCCTCATCATGGGGTGTTCCGCACCAAGTGGGTTTCAGCTCACAGGCACGATCGGGAACAGCGGAGGCATGAAAGTTTTCCTGGACAAAGCGAAACTCAACAATCAAACCATGGTGCTGGCGCAAACCAGTGCCGATGACAACGGCCAATTCACCATCTCGATGGAAGAACCTCTGGAAGCGGGCGTTTACCGCTTGCGGGTGGGGGCTCAAAAAGCCTTGCTCATTCTGGACGGATCGGAACGTGAGGTGGTGATCAACGGACCGATCCAGTCGATGCCCAAATACGAACTTGAGGTGGAGGGCTCGTCGACAACACAGGATTTCTATGCCGCCATACAACAGTTGATGGCCCGCAAGATGCAGGTCGAGCAGATCCAGGAGTACCTGGAATCCGCGGAGCCGCTGGCTGCCATGCAGCTTGCCATGATGTCCCTGCAGGGCAATCCCCAGTTTCTGGACATGCACAAGGGCGTGCTCACCAAACTGAAGGAAAAGTATCCTGATTCGGAGTACGCCACCGACTATGCCGCCTTTGTCGGCCAACTTGAAAAGAACCTCGCGGCACAAATGGCCAAAGAGCGCATCAAGGTCGGGATGCCTGCCCCGGACATTACCCTGCCGAGCCCGGACGGGAAGGAATATTCCTTGTCAGATCTGAAGGGCAAAGTAGTTCTGGTCGATTTCTGGGCTTCCTGGTGCGGCCCTTGCCGCAAAGCCAACCCGAAGGTCGTCGAGGTGTACGACAAGTACAAGGACAAAGGGTTTACCGTGTTTAGCGTGTCGCTTGACGGTCTCGATCAGCGTACCAAGGCACGCCTGGGCGACGAGCAGGCCATTGAGCAACAAATGCAGGCTTCCAAGCAACGGTGGGTGCAGGCCATCCAGAAAGACAATCTCAAATGGGATTATCACGTCAGCGAACTGGCCAAATGGGATACCTTCGCTGCCAAGACCTATGGGGTCACCGGTATACCGAAGACCTTTCTGATCGACCGCGAAGGAAAGATCGCCGCGGTCAATCCACGGTACAACCTGGAAGAAGCACTGGTGAAGGTGCTTTAAGAAGGAAAGAATCGACAACAATCATCGGCAGGCTGGTGCATCCCCACCAGCCTGTTGTATTTCCGGCTTCGGCTAGGCGTTCGGCGTGAACGACAGTGCGGATTCTACATCACGTGACTGGAGGGCGCGCACCCGGATGGCATCCAGCTCTTCGGCCGTCAGGACACCTGCCTGAAACAGATTGAGATACTCCTGCCCTGCCGTCTGGCCAAAGATCATAATGTCGTCAGAATTGATCGTCACGCGCACGCCGGCGTCGACCAACTTGCGGATCGGGTGGACCCTGATCGCACTCACACGCGACAAGCGCACGTTACTCGTCGGGCAAACATGCAGGGCGATATCATGGTCGGCCAGCCAGCGCATCACCTCCGGTGAGTTGGCGGCCGCGATCCCGTGTTGCACCTCATCCAGCTCAAGCACCTCTACGGAGCGCCTGACATATTCGGCGTCGCGAAACTCACCGGCGTGTGCTTTGAGCAACATCTGCTGTGCCCGCGCGGACTGGTACATGGGGCGGAACGTCTCTGGTGGGCCGAATTTTTCATTGCCGTACAAATCGATCGACTGAAAATATCCCGAGTCGATCAGAGGCAGTACCAATTGCTCAGCACGGGCCGGCTCCCACTCACGATTGACGCCGATCTCCGGCCAGAACGTCAATGCGGAGAAGTCCGCGGCGCAAGCATCGAGAAACGCGATCAATGGCTCCGCGCTACCGTACACCTCGTACATCTGCGCGTCGATGCTCATCTCGAGATGTGTCACCCCGTCGTGGACTGCTTCGCGCATCGCCTCACGAATGGAAAACTCAAATCCTTCACGCGTATAGATGTGCGGATGCAGGTAGGCCCGGAGATAGTCAACAAATGATTCGAAATCTGGCATCCGCTCGGGAACTGGCGGAATGTGATTGCCGATATGCTCGCGCAAGCGTTCCAGCCGGTACCCCAGGCAGGCATGATTGTGCAAATCTGTCTTGGCGGCTGACCGGATCAGATCCATCTGACCGGTTTGCAGGCCTTCGATAAATACCGATCCGCTCAAAACGCGCTGCATGTTTGGTAAGCACGAATCACAGCCAGCTCGCCTTCCAGGCCGGGTTGGGCATTGCCGTGTTCCATACCGAGGATCCCGGTGTAGCCGTTGTCGGCAATGTGCTTGAACACATTATAATAGTTGATCTCTCCGGTGGTTGGTTCCTTTCTTCCCGGATTGTCGCCGATCTGAAAATAGGCGATCTCATCCCAGCATTTGTCAATATTGGGGATCAGATTCCCTTCCTGGATCTGCTGGTGATAGATATCGAAGAGGATCTTGCAAGCCGGGCTGTCGACGGCGCGGCAGATCTCATATGCCTGGGCGGCCTTGGTCAGGAACAGCCCGGGGTGGTCCCGGAAATTGAGGGGTTCCAGCACCATAATCAATCCGTGTGGCTCCAGGATCGCACTTGCCTGCTTCAGGGTCTCGACGACATGTGCTGTCTGGTAGCCCATGTCCTGCCGCAAATCCACATGTCCGGGCACGACCGTCATCCAGGTGGCATTGACCCGCCTGGCAACCTCGACCGACGACCGGATATCCGTGAGAAACTCACGGCGCCGATCCGGGTCTCCACTTGCCAGGTTGGCTTCACGCCAGTAGATCTGATGCGCCACGAACACGCCCATGCGCAACCCCAGTTTTTCCATTGCCCCGGCGATCCGTTCCTGATCGGCAACCGGCCGGGACTTCATGCCATTATCCTCGAAAGCAGTAAACCCCTGTTCGGCCATGAAGGTGAGCTGATCGACGATGTCCTCGCCGGCGTGGTGCCGAAACATTCCGGCATGCGGAGCAAAATGGAGCGGAAATTTCGCTGATGGCAGATCAGAACCCTGCCACCATCTGCCCGTTGCAACGGTGGCACCGGCTACCCCGGCAAGTTTGGCAAACAAGCGTCTGTCCATACTCACAGGCTCCATACATTTCCTACCTCGTCCAACGGGATACAGCCGTCATAGCTGCCCGGGATCGGATCGTAGCTGAGCACCTGCTCGCCGATCTCTTCCGAAGTAAAGTAGCCAAGATAGGTCAGCTCCTTGAGGGTGATAAAGAATGGACGTTCTGCCATGGCGTAGCCCTCGTCCATCGCCGCATGCGCCTCACGCTCCATCGTCTCAAGCAGTTGCTTTTGGGCATCCGGATCACATGCAACAAACACCTGTCCGTGCTGTCTGGTGGCACGCTCATTGACCTCTTGCAACCCCCGCAGGAATTCCTGTTGATCGCGGGGTTGATAGTGGTCATGCAGCATCAGGTCGATATACTGGTGTACCAGCACGTCCCTGGCTCCTGGTGTTGCGGTCCGTGGCAGGATCGTCTCCGCCAATTGAGCGACCAGATCGATCTCCTGCTGATCCAGAAAAGCCGACTCCCAGGGCGCATCACCTGCGGCGGGTGACCCGGTCTGTTCCGATGTGCAACCCTGCAGTACCGCCGCCATGGCGGAGGCTGAGACTGACAAGCCCAGCAGCCAGGACGTACGTTTTATTGCTTCTCTGCGATCCATTATAATTCACCTTTCTTGAGTGATGTCACTGCATGGTCTGCCGCCCGGGCCGTAAATGCCATGTAGGTGATCGAAGGATTCTGACAGGCCGAAGACGTCATGAAGGCGCCATCCGTCACGTAGACATTACGCACGGCGTGCAGCTGGTTGTGCTTGTTGACCACGGAGGTCTTTGGATCGTGCCCCATGCGGGCGGTACCCATCTCATGGATCCCCAGACCCGGCACATAACCACTGTCGTACGTATGGACATCCCTGAAACCGCACGCTTCGAGCATTTCGGCGGCGGCCTCGGCCATGTCTTTACGCATGGCATGCTCGTTTTCCTTGATCTCGCAATCGATAGCGAGCGTAGGCAAACCGTAAGCGTCCAGTTTGTTGGTATCGAGGGTGACCTTGTTATCGTGATACGGCAACATCTCGCCAAAGCCGGTCAGTCCCATGTGCCATGGCCCGGGCTCCATCATGGCATCCTTGATCTCGGCGCCGATGCCCAGTTCACGTACGGATCGCATCCAATTCGATCTGCTGGCACCACCCTGATACCCGTATCCCCGCAGGAAACGGGAGTCCGGTGTCTTCGGATCCAGGTTGCGGAATCGCGCGAGGTAAGTGCCGTTTGGACGCCGGCCTTTGTAGTACTTGTCATCGAACCCATCGATACGACCTGTCGCGCCGATCTTGAAATGATGGTCCATCAGATTGTGGCCCAATTCTCCGCTGTCGTTGCCGAGGCCATCCGGGAAGCGCGGCGATGTGGAATTGAGCAGGATCCACGTTGTTCCCAGGGCGGAGGCACAACAGAAAATAACACGCGCGCGGTACTCATGATACGTACGGGCTTCTGCGTCAAGCACCAGGACTCCTGCAGCGCGCTGTGTTTCGTCGTCAAACAGGATGGTGTGCACAATCGAATGGGGCCTGAGGGTCAGGTTGCCAGTGGCCTCTGCAGCCGGCAGTGTTGCTGCATTCGATGAGAAATACGCACCATATGGACAGCCGCGATTGCACCGGTTACGGAATTGGCATGCTCCGCGTCCATGGAGCGACTGGGTGAGATTGGCTGCGCGCCCGATGGTCATGACCCGGTCTGTATAATGCTGCTGTAATTGCTCGCGCAAATGTTGTTCGACGCAATTCAATTCCATCGGTGGCAAAAACTTCCCATCGGGGAGTTGGGGCAGTCCTTCCGGCGCACCCGAGACACCTGCAAATGACTCAACGTAATCGTACCACGGTGCGATATCGGCGTACCTGACCGGCCAATCCACGCCAAATCCGTCACGCGCATTCGCTTCGAAGTCAAGGTCGCTCCAGCGATAGCACTGGCGTCCCCACATCAGGGACCTGCCCCCGACATGGTAGCCGCGCAGCCACGCAAACGGTTTGACCTCCTGGTATGGATTCTCATGATCATTGACCCACAAGTGACGCGTCGATTCCCGCACATGCCCGTCGCGGCTTTGCACAGGGTAGTCGATCAGTTCAGATGCCGGCAACCTGTCGCGATACTTGAAGTCCCAGGGATCGAGATTGGCCGTCGGATAATCCGGGTGCCGGATCATTTTGCCGCGCTCCAGGACCAGGGTTTTCAGTCCTTTCTCGCACAGTTCCTTGGCTGCAAAGCCGCCGGAAATGCCGGACCCAATGACAATGGCATCGTAGGTGATGGATTCTTCTCCCTGGGAATTAAAGTACATATGACGAGCACAT
>JAWWBX010000184.1:0-8681 GCA_033720735.1 Saprospiraceae bacterium | reverse complement strand
GGCAGACCTGACATTTGTGCTCAATGATTCTGACACGAGTACTACCGGGATCTTTAGCAACGTAGGACCTGGTCCGGCAAACATCAAGGTCTTCGATCAGTGGGGGTGCCTGGTAGAAGTGGATACGGTTGTAGCGTCGACTCCGGCACCGGTCATTGACGATGTACAAACCCAGGACAGCGACTGCGATCTCAGTTCAGGAGCGCTGGAAGTGCTGGCATCCAATGGGACCGGCACGATCACCTATTCCATCGACGGGATCAATTACACCACCAATTCTATTTTCAGCGGTCTCTCACCTGGTCCATACACGGTCTATATTCAGGACGGGACCAGCTGTGGAGACACGACGATAGTGGAGATCGACAGCCCGGCACCTGACAACATTGCTGTCGACACAACCTTCTGCGAAGGTGACTTTATCGTGATCGGCGGCGATACCATTGCTTCCGACGGCCCGCACCAGGTCTTGCTGCCTGGCGCGGCAGGTGAATGCGATACCCTGGTGGATGTAACCGTGACGCTGGTCAATTGCTGTACGCCGGGTGTTTTGACCGAACAGGAAACGCTGTGCTTCGGTGACAGCATCATCTGGAATGGATTGGTGCTCAAAGAGACGGGCATGTATCAGGATACGCTCGATGATGCCGCTGCCAACGGTTGTGACAGCATCGAGATCCTGGACCTGTTTGTCTGGCCTGAGAACATAACGCTGTTGGACACCAGCATTTGTGAAGGGGAGATCCTGGATTTCAACGGCATGATGCTTTCCGACTCCGGCACCTACAGTATGACCTTTGCCGGTGGCAATGGCTGTGACAGTATCGTCGAGCTCGCCCTCGCCATCGAAGCCCTGCCAGCAGCAGACGCCGGTGCCGATCAAACCATTTCATGTCAGGCCACTGCGGTGCAAATTGGTGGCAGCAATAGTGGCTTGCAGATCCTGTGGACCGGGCCAGGTATCGATGCTACCAACCAAAACGACCCGACTCCGATGGTGAGCGTACCCGGAGAATACATTCTGCAAGTGACCAACGCTGCCGGCTGTGTTGCCCTTGATACCGTTGACGTGATGAGTGATCCCAATGTGCCGGTAGCGAATGCCGGGCCTGATGGCGTGCTCTCCTGTGACATTGACCAGGTGCAGCTCAATGGAATGGCCACTGGAAACAATCTGGAATATACATGGACGGGTCCGGGTATTAATCCGGGCAATGAGCACGACCCCGATCCGATCGTGGATACCGCGGGCATCTACGTCCTGATCGCAACGGATACAATAGCCAATTGTATCTCTGCAGCAGATACCGTCGTGGTCGACGACATTACCAACACCATTGACGCTCAGATCGCGCCCGCCGGCAATCTCGATTGCGAGGTCGTGCAACTGACGCTCGACGCATCGGGTGGATCGGCAGGTCCGAATATCATTTTCACCTGGACAAATAGCGGAGGGCAGATCCTGGGCACGGCTGACACTCTGGACGTCAGCAGCGCGGGTACCTACTTCTTTGAGGCCAGGGATACCGTTAGCGGGTGCTCAGGCATGGCCGAGATCACGGTGGCAGATCTTTCATCCCTGCCACCGGCAAATGCCGGCGACGATGCATTGCTGACCTGTGATATCATTGAAACCGAACTTTCTGGCATCAATGGCGATCCCAACCTGGTCTTCATGTGGAGTGGACCTGCAGGGGGCATTCTGACCGACTCAACCCAGTTGTCGGTGACGGTCGGCACAGGAGGCTGGTACTTCCTGACGGTGCTTGATACGACGAATGGTTGTACGAATATCGATTCGGCATATGTTGACACTGATACGCTGGCACCGGTTGCCGAGGCAGGCCCTGATCAGGCATTGACATGCATCGATCAGACCATTACCATCGATGCTACCGGCTCATCGACCGGTGCAGGCATTGTCTACTCCTGGGACGGGCCGTCGATATCCGGAGATCCGAACTTCAGCATCATGGTGCAGGATGCCGGCTGGTACTTCCTCACCGTCATAGATCAAGGAAACGGTTGCTCGGCACTCGACAGCGTGCTGGTCGATACGACCAACTTCTTGTCCGGGGCCGTTATCGATCCGCGTGACCCCGTATGTTTCGGTGACAACACCGGCCGGATCACGATCACCGAGGTGATCGGCGGGCAGGCGCCTTATGCCTTTACGCTGATCTCTGCATCGGAAATGAAGGTCCAGGATACGGGTGATTTCGGGGACCTGGAAGCCGGAGACTATACGATCATCGTGACCGATGCCAATGGCTGCGAATGGATGACTGACGTGACCCTGAACGAAGGGCCGATGATCAGTCTCGATATCGGTCCTGATGACATCTACATCAAAATAGGAGAGGAGTACCAACTCGAAAGTGTGATTACCCCGGGTCCCGGGCTGATCGACTCGATTGTATGGACGCCATCCGATATCCTCTCCTGCGACCATTGCTTTGACCCGATCCTGACCGGCATCACCAGCGGTACGGTACAGGCGACCATCTATCTGGGCAATACCTGCCAGGATACAGATGTGTTGGCCTTCCGCGTTGATCGTCGGGCGGATGTGTGGGTGCCCAACGTCTTCTCACCCAACGGCGATGACATCAATGATCTCGTGACGGTGTATGCCGGCCCGGGTATCACCAGTGTGCTTGAGTTTGAGATTTTCGATCGCTGGGGCGAAAAAGTGTTTGGGCGCTACGATTTTCCACCCAACCAGATCGAGTTGGGATGGGATGGCATGTTCAAAGGTGAATTGATGCAACCGGCAGTATTCGTGTACCTGGTCAAGGTGCAGATGCTGGACGGATCGATCGTACCGATCAGTGGTGACATTACCCTGATCAGATAGTTTAACACTTGAACGCATGTAGTTCAAGTTGAAAGAATTAATTTAGTAGCTCTGGGGAATGCAATAGGGAAAAAAGTTTTTCTGGCATTCCCCACCTTTTCTCCTTTTACCCCCACATCCTCACTCCCTTTTTTCTTACACCCAACCCCCTGACACTGCTCACCCCGGGCTTGTTTGGCATTGCATTTGCAACTCCTTTCACGGAAGGCTGCACGCTTTCGCGATCCAGCAAGTTTCTCCCCGGAATCTAACAAAAAGCAAGTACTCGTCTGTACGTGTCGATCACGTACGGACTGGTGGTTTATGGAACGGATTTTGCATCAATCCTTGAGATACTGGATATGACAACGATACCAGACTGTCCGTACATGCCAAAAATCCAGCTACGACGCGGGTTCTGGCGCGGTGCGGGTCAGTTTGTGCGACACAGTAACGATGAAAGGAACTCCCTGAAAGGAGCACAAATGACTTGAATTGAATAGCAAAGGCGTATTGAGCTTGAGATATTATACCTACTTGAGAATGCGAACATTACCCATGAACTGGCAACGGTCGGCGATAGCCATCGTGAGCCTTATTTGCATTGTCTTCGGCAGCACCGGCACACTCCAGGCTGAAGGAACCAAGCAACTTTCACCAGCAGACACCAACGAGGTGATGTTGCATACCAATGCCAACGGATTTGGAAACTTTGCCGAATTCGGGGCCAACGATACGTCGAGCCTGTTTGTCAGGATCACCGACACTGTCGGCCCGACGCGGGACACCTTGTACATTGGCTTGTCCCGTGAAGCCATGGACAATGGTGATCTCGAGAACATTGGCAACTACCAGTTCCGGATCGTGGATCCTGCCGGCAATGTGGTCCACGGCCCCTTCAATATTAACAGCAGTAACAACAATGCGGATACGTGGCTCCTTGCGAGTTCCGGACCCGATGTATTGGATGCCGTCAATGGGTACAGCACCAATACGGCCATGCACCCGTTTGCCGTCTTTGTGCCGGACACGATCGGTGATTTCCGCCTTGAGTTTAGCGATGGATCCTCGGGGAATATCGTCAACGTCAAGTGGTTTGACTTTACCGTCGTCAACAGTGGCGCCGAAATGCCAGGCCGGCTCTGGTCGCGCAACTGGGCATTGCGGACTCCACCCTCAAACGGAAATATGCCCCCGGAATGCCAGTTCAATCAAGCGTTCAACGGGACCCTGTACTCCTATACCATGGACGGTTTCGTCTCCCGCATTGACTTCGATTCATCAGGCTTTCAGGGACTCTCGTTCACCGTTGCCTTCGGGCTGACCGGGCCCGGCAATACCGGCGACATCATCGCCGACCGCATGTCCGTTAACAATATGAATGCCACGGCTGGTGCTGCAGACCATATGGTCTTCGTTCAGGAACCCGACATCGTTGAGTTCCCGTCGCCGGCCAATCCCTGTGGAACGGCCGAGATCCTCGGTATTGAGTGTATCGGAGATAGTGTCTGCATCAGGGTTGGTGTTACACGCATGGGGCAGGTTGAGATCCTGCTCGACTTTGCCAATGACAACCAGCTCTTCGACCCGGACACGACTGATGTGCTCTTGGCGATGGCATTTTCTGAGGCGGATACGGCCTGCCTCTTCTGGGACGGGTTGATGGGGGATGGTACCCCGGTAGATTTTGGCATGATGATCCCGACCTATCTGCGGTATGCGCAGGGTGTTCAGCACTACGCCGCGTTCGACGTTGAATTATTGAAAAACGGGTGGTGCGTCGAGACGGTCAGACCGATTTGTCCCGGCGTCTCGACCGAGCTGCTCTATTGGGATGACAGCAACATCACTGACGACCTTGTGACAACCACCATCGACGAGGGCGACCCGGGCACCGGACAGCCGAAAGTCCAATTGAATGGCTGTGTCTGTGGTGTCGGAGGATGCCGCACGTGGACCAATTTCCAGATCGGTGATCCGCCGAGCGGAACGTGTACTGGTACGCCAATCGGCTACGGTGAGCAAAGCACGCTGAATACCTGGTGGTTTGCGAGCACGACCTTCGAAGGGCCGATCATGCTACCTTTTATCGGTGTGGATATCACAGGCGACAGCACCGTCTGCGTAGGTGACAGTACGGTCTTCACGGCCGAAGGCACACCGGACACGATCGACTACGAATACATTTGGGAAGGGCCCAATGGGTTCATGGCGACGACGATGACCACTGGATTTGTATCAGACCCTGGTGTCTATCGCGTGACGATTACCGATACAGTAGCTAACTGTACGGCCATCGATTCGATCACGCTTGTTCAGTTGGCGTTGCCGACCACCATGATCACCACCAGCTGCCCCATGTCAAATACGCCCAATGGTGACATTGACCTGACCGTTTCCGGATCGGGCCCCTTCACCTACATGTGGTCCAATGGAGCAATGACTGAAGATCTCACCAACGTTCCTCCCGGGACGTACGATGTGATCGTGACGGACAACAACGGATGTATGGCTTTCGATACCGTGACCCTGGATCCGTGTTGTACGTTGATGTTTACCTGTCCACCGGTCGATGGTGGCACCTTTGCCTGCACTACCGATGTCCCGGCTCCGGATACCACAGTCATTTCTGTGACCGACTTTTGTGATCCGCTTATGATCTCGAGTGCCGATGTGAGCAATGGAGCGACCGGTTGTGCCGGCGACCCGATCATCATTACGCGTACTTATACCATTTCGGATGGCTCAGGGAGTTCAGGCACTTGTGTGCAGACCTTTACGGTGCAGGACACGGTTGCTCCGGCTCTCGTCGACTGTCCGTCGGACACAACGATCCTTTGCAATACAGCTACCGACACCATGACACTGGGGTCGCCAGTTTACATGGACGCCTGCGATGGAGCAACGATCACTTTCTCGGATGTTCTGAGCGGCTTTGACGGATCGTGCACTGCCACCGTGATCGGTACCATCACCCGCTCGTTTGTGGGCACGGATGATTGCGGCAACATGAATACGAGCTGCCAGCAGATCATTACGGTGGTTGATACCGTGGCGCCTTCATTCACTGCGCCCGCCGATACCATCATGAATTGCGATACCGACATCTCGCCGGCCTTTGCGGGTGAGATCAGCGATACGACCGACAATTGCACGGCAATGACGGTAACGTTCAGTGACGCAACCATGACGGGAGCTTGCCCGATCGTGGAAGTCGTCACCCGTACCTGGGTGGTCACGGATGCCTGTGGCAACAGCGCGACTGACGTACAGACGATCTCACTCATCGATTCGGTGGCACCGACCTTTACAGTACCACCTGATACTGTCATTAGCTGTTCGGCGGATTCATCGCCGGTGTTTACGGGTGAGGTCACCGACACGCTCGACAACTGTTCTGCGATCACCGTAGATTTTATGGATCTCGTTGTGCCTGATGGATGCCCTTCATCCGACACGATCTTCCGAACATGGATCGTCAGCGATGCCTGCGGCAATAGCGCGACGGGTCTGCAGACGATCATTCGCCTCGACACAATCGCGCCGACATTTACCGTGCCACCTGACGTGACGATCGATTGTACCGATGATACTTCCCCGGCGACAACCGGGGATGTGACCGATCTGATGGATAATTGTTCGCCGGATACGATCATGTTTAGCGACATGATCATTCCGGGGCCCTGCGACGGCACGGACACGATCGTACGCACCTGGACCGCTTCGGACATTTGTGGAAACTCGAACACTGCTGTTCAGCTGATCGTCCGGGTGGATACCGAGGCTCCGACGATCACGAGTTGTCCGGCCGATGTGACGATCAACTGCGATGAGAGCAGCGATCCGGTAAATACAGGAATGCCAACGGCAACCGACAACTGCTCGGCTAGTGTCACTATCACCTACAGTGATGATTCAGCAGGTGGGACGTGTTCGACGGATCCGCCGATCATGCGTACGTGGACGATTACCGATGACTGTGGCAACAGCACCACCTGTGTACAAATGATCACGATTCAGGATACGGTGCCGCCAACACTCTTGCAGGGGACCTGTCCTGCCGATGTGACAATCGACTGTAACGATAGCTCAGACCCGGCGGACCTCGGTATTCCGATGTATCTCGACAACTGCAGTGCAGTCACGGTGACAGTGCAAAATGACTCAACCGGATTTGATGGCACTTGTGCGGCGATGGTCATTGGTACGATCACCAGGACCTTTTACGCTGAAGATATCTGCGGAAACATCGACAGCAGCTGTGTGCAGGTCATCACCGTGCAGGATGCCACCGGACCGACCTTTACGGTACCTCCGGACGTGACGATAGAATGTGGCCAGGACTCGCTGCCGGCAAACACCGGTGACGTCACTGATGCGGCCGACAATTGCTCGAATGTGACCGTTGATTTCTCGGATGTGGTCTCACCTGACGGCTGCCCAGCTATCGATACGATTTTCAGGACCTGGACAGCAACCGATGCCTGTGGTAATGTCACCACCGGACTGCAGACCATCCTGCGCGAGGACAACATGGCACCGACGTTTACCACCCCTGCCGACACCGCGATCGATTGCAGCATTGATCCCGATCCAGCCAACACTGGTATGGTCATGAATGCCGTCGACAACTGTACGGATGTCACCGTCACCTATTCAGATGCGGTTTCGGGTGGTACGTGTCCTGTGGTGTCGACGATCATGCGTACGTGGATCGTCTCAGACGAATGCGGCAACAGTACAACAGACGTACAAACAATCACACTCATCGATACGATTGCACCCACCTTCACCACACCGGCTGATGTGACCATCAGCTGTGAAGATGATCCGGGGAATCTCCAATTGACGGGTGACGTAACGGATGCCGCTGACAATTGCAGCGCTTCAGTGACGACAACATTTACCGACAGTCCGACGCTGGGGTGTAACGGCACCGGGACAATTCTTCGCACCTGGTCTGCCACCGATGACTGCGGCAATGTGAGTACAGGTGTGCAAACGATAACCATCGAGGACGTCGTACCGCCGACAGCCTTGTGTATGGACATTACGATCGACTTCAACCTCGGCGATGTCCAGACCATCACACCGGCCGACGTGGACGCTGGTAGTTTTGACAATTGTGGCGATGTCACCCTGGCCCTGTCACAAACTGAATTTAACTGCCTGGCGTTTGTCAATGACTCGATCCAGACAGTCATTCTGACCGTCACCGATGAGTGTGGTCTCGTCTCGACTTGCGAGGTGCAGGTCACCGGTATCGGTGGAGCAGGTCTGGTGCTCAATTGTCCGGCCGCAGTGGTTGTGGACCTGGATCCGGGAGCTTGCTCCGGCATTGCCAATTATGAAGTGAGTGTTTCACCACTTTGCGGCAGTCTCGATAATGTGACCATCCTTCAGGTTGACAACAGTGGCCTGACTTCTGGTGACTACTTCCCGATCGGCACGACGATCCAGGAGTACATCGCGTTTACGCCATTTGGAGATACCGCCTCCTGCTCGTTCCCGGTGATCGTAGTAGAACATCCGCAGGATCCGTGGGTGGCCTGTAACGATACCGTGACGATCTCCGCAAACGGAGACTGTGAGGTGGTCATCAATCCGGATATTATTCTGGAGGGTGGCGTTTACGGCTGTTTTGATGACTTCATCATCACCGTCGAAGGATTTGGAACTGCAGGGGGTGAGATCATCCTGACGGATCCCGAACTCGGCGTGTACTACAATGTGACCATCACGACGGAGGACGGGCTGTCCTGCTGGGGCAAGATTGTCATTGAGGACAAGCTCCCGCCGATGATCACTTGTACAGACGTGACGCTCGAATGTGGAGATGACACCG
>JAWWBX010000183.1:0-8760 GCA_033720735.1 Saprospiraceae bacterium | reverse complement strand
CTCGGGCGCGGGTCGAGTCGCGCATATAGACGTAAATACCACGTCCGCGGGGCGGTTTGAAATTCAGCACGACGCGGCCATTCTGTTCGCGCTGCTCAAACTTGACCGGTTTGCCGCTTTTGGTAGCGATCATGAAGTACTTCGGCGCTTTGTCAAATTTGAACCAGACCGAACTGGTGCCGCCGGGTCCGTCGCGGACCTCAGTGGCAAAATCGAGCAGGGGATGGGCAGTCTGGCCAAAATTGACCATCGGTTGATCCGAAAACCGGCTGCGATCCATCTTGGTCCGCAGGAGTTGCCATTCCGGGTCATCCGGGAAATGACTTTGAATGAGCCAGTCGGGCGGTGTCATGAAATAACCGGGCTTGACATTGCGCGTGAAGCGCTTCACCTCGGGATCGGTGTGTCCGGCACCCCACGTCGCATCAAGCAGGTGCCAGTCCCCGTCGATCCGCACAGCGTTCCAGGCATGCGGGTTGTCACGCGGACTCCGGTATGGTTTGTAAAAGTCGCGGGCGTCCCCGGAGATCACAGTGGCCTCGAGGCCCGCCGCATCACACAACGCCTTGAACAACTGGCTGTAGTCCTCGCAAACCCCGCGCTTGCGCTCAAGGGTTTTTTGGATCTGCTCCGTTCTCCAGGCCACCTTTTTTTGCTCCACTTCTTCCTGGGTCCTGCCCTGGAAGTACGGACGTTCCGGATTGTGGTATTTCCGGCAGTCGTAGCGGACATTGTGGGCGATCCACATAAAGAAGGCCCTGGCTTTCTCGACCTCAGTGGTAAGCGGTGCTGCCAGGTGCTCAGCCAGTTCTTCGACGGACTCTACCTCGATTTCGACTTGGGCGATTGAATCGGCTAAAGAGAAATCAACATGTGGCACATCATCCTGAGCGAACAGGGTGTGTGGCAGGAGCACAACCAGCAAAGCAGTGATCAGGCGTTCCATAGGAGTGAAGGATGTGGTTTGACACGTAAAGTTACCGGGATCAGCGATAGCGGTCAACCCGTGCCGATTACAGCCCGCCCAACTGCGGCAGCAACATCGAGGCGAAGGTCAGGGCCAGGAAGAACCCGCACATATCGGTAATGGTCGTCAGGATCGGTCCCGATGCCAGGGCGGGGTCCACGCCGAATCGCTTCAAAAGGAGAGGCACCGTACCACCGATCGATACGGCGAGGATGGTGTTGAGCATGAGTGCTCCCCCGGCCACGATGCCCAGGAAGATGTTCCCTTTCCAGAAGAATGCCGCGAGGGCGATGAGTAACCCGAGGATCAAGCCGTTGATGATGCCTACACTCACCTCCTGGATCCACACGCGCATGGCCTCGGTCGGCTTGACGACGCCGAGCGAAAGCTCACGCATACTCACCGCCACGGCCTGGTTGCCTGAGCAGCCACTCATGTCAGAGATGATCGGCAGAAAGACGGCCAGGGCGATCACCGATTCCAGCACATCCTGATGATACGCGATCACACTGGCGGCGACAATGTTGAGCAGGATATTGACAGACAACCAGGACAAGCGCCGGCGTGAACGGAGGAGCACCGGCATGGTCCGGATCTCATCGCCACCGACGATCCCTTGTGTTTCCAGATGTTCGTAGACCATGTTCTCGGTTTCTGCCTCGAGCAGGTCTTTGCGCAGAACGGCGCCACAGATACGACCATCATGATCGATGACGGGCACTGCGTAGAAGTCGTAGGTGTCAAAGAAATTGATGAGTTCGTCAAGCTGCGTGTCTACATTGACCGTGAGTACCGCACGCTGTGCAATATTGATCAAGCGGGTGTCGGGGGTAGCTGGCACCAGATCCCACATCTGGATGACTCCGGAAATGATGCCTTTACTGTCGGTGATGTAAATGTACCGGAGTAGCGTGTCGTCATCCGAGCGTACAGCGACACGGAGATGCTCGATGACCTGCCCGACCGTGAGTTGTTCATCGAAGACCAGGATTTCCGTCACCATGATACCCCCGGCCGTTTTGGGGTCATACATGACCAGCCGGCGGATCTCGTTGGCATCCTCGTCACTCAGTTGGTCCAGGATGGCTTCTGCGTCTTCAAAATGCATTTCCTGGATCAGGTCGGCCTGCTCATCACTGGTCATCTTGTCGAGGATGGCTGCGGCCTGGGCAGCGTCGATGTCTTCAATGATCTCCACGGCCTGTGCATCAGGGATCTCTTCGATGACGTCGGCAGCGTCCTCAGGGGCCAGCAGTGTCAGAAGGCTGGCCTGTTCCTGCTTGGGCAGGTGTCCGATCGCGTGGATCAGTTCATTGGATTTAAGATTATCGATCAGGGCAGTCAGTCCCCGTTTGTCGTTTGCGTCGAGAAAGAATCGGATCTGATCGATGATTGCAATTGCCGGCTGCGTCATGACTGGTCTTGTTGTGCTGCCCGCATAATAGGGGAATTGTGGGAGAATCTGGCGCGGTTATCACTACGGGTAAACGGGAGGAACAGGACAGTCACATCCACCAGTCACCACGGGTGTTGGCTAGCGGCAAACTTATCGAACCAGAGTAACGGTCCCCTGTAGCTTATGCACAGTGTTCCCGGAGATCCACCTGAATTCTATCACCCAATGATACACACCGGGCGGAGCCGGCCGTTTTTTGAAGGTGCCATCCCAGCTGCCATCCCAGGTGGTGGTCATGAAGTAGAGCTGTCCCCATCTGTCGAAGACCTTGATGTTGAGCAGCTGGATGCCCTCGCAATGCAACGTCCAGGACAACCGGTCCGTTTCTCCTTCGCCGTTCGGGGTAAACACTTCAGGATACGTGAGGCAAGGCTCGCCCTCAGGTTGGGCTTGCTGGGCGTGCGCTGAAGTGGGGAGCAGGCACCACCAAGAGGCAATCAGCAACGCGGCAATGAAGGGGTGCATCGAAGATTCAGTTTCCTTTCAAGTTACTGAATTACTGCAGCAACTCCCGGGGTAATGCAGTCGCCCGTTTGCGGGGCCCTACTCGCGGGACGCCTGTACATTGATCCGGACAGTTGCCGAACCCAGGCCTGGTGATGATGCCCTGATCGCAACCTCCCCGGGCAGGGCGGCAGACCGGACGATCGCCATGGCCTTGCCATAAAACAAGTTGACAGCAGTGTCTTTGAACGATCGGAACGACTGGGGGTTCCCATTGCTGATGGCCTCCAGGCTGCCAGCACCATTAATATTCAATTGTACTTCATTCATTGCCAGTGGACAAGGGTGTCCATCTTCATCCACTGCTTCAATCAAAATGAAAGAGAGATCTTCATTGTTGGCGGTGATCCGGGTCCGTTCGGGAGTCAGTCGCAGGGAATGCGGCGGGCCGGCGGTCACTACTCTTGATTCACCAATCACATCCCCGTTGTGGTAGGCGACAGCGCGTATCGCACCCGGTTCATAGATCACGTCTCTCCACATCAAACGGAACCGGTCGACCGAGTTCTGTGATTTGGGTTGCTTGCACTTCCGGCCGTGGAAGACTCCATTGATGTAGAGCTCCGCACAATCGCCATTCGTATACACAAAGACTGGTACCGTGTCTCCGATCCGGTCAGGCCAGTTCCAGTGAGGAAGGAGATGGACAGCCGTGTCTTCCGGCTTCCAGTAGCTCTTGTAGAGGTAGTAGCGATCCTTGGGAATACCGCTGAGATCGACGATGCCAAAGTACGAACTGCGCGAAGCCTCACGATCAGTCATTCCGTTTTCACGGGCCCACTGATTGTTGTAGGGGGTTGGCTCTCCCAGATAGTCAAAACCAGTCCAGACAAACTCGCCGGCGATGTAGGGCTCCTGCTGCTGCCACATAAAATCGTCATCTGCGATCTCAGCCCACCACGGCGCATTCAGGTCGTAGGAGCTCACCTGCAGGGAGCGCGTGAACGCAGTCTTTTCCTCCGGTAGCGGAAACTCGTAAAAGCCACGCGTGGACAACGTGGAGGCCGACTCGCTGATGATCACCGACTTGTTTGGTTCAAGCTGCCTGGCGAGGCGATAGCGCCGTCCGTAGTTCCAGGCATGCACATCGTAGTAGTCGAAATGACGGAGTTCGGCACTTTGCAAATTGTCGCAAACCAGGGTCACCGGGCGGGTTTGATCGTACTTGCGGAGGTAGTTGACCATCGTCTGCAGCTTGTGAAACCCGCCGTCGATATTCCACTGTACGTCGCCGATCTCATTACCCACGCTCCAGAGGAAGATAGACGGGTGGTTGCGGTCCCGCATTACAAAATTGCGCATGTTGCGATGGGCAAAGTCCTCAAAGTCGGTGGTGTCCGTGATATCGGCCTTGCCATCGTACTTGTCAAAGATCTCGTTGAACATGAGAAGCCCCATTTCGTCGCAGAGCTCCAGCAGCTCCGGTGCCGCCGTATTGTGGCTGTTGCGGATCGCATTGCAGCCCATGTCTTTCATGATCTCAAGTTGCCGACGCCTGGCTTGCTTGTTAAAGGCTGCACCCAGTGGCCCCAGATCATGATGCAGATTGACACCCTTGAACTGAACACGCCGGTCATTGAGGTAGAAACCATGATCGGCCGTGAACCGCATCGTACGCACGCCAAACCTGTTGATCACCCTGTCCACGACCGTCGATCCGGCGAGGATGTCGGTAGTAACGGTGTACAGGTGAGGATCATCGAGGTCCCAGCGACGCGGATCAGGCAAGGTGATCGTGGCTTCACAACGCCGTTCTTCCAGCGCATCGGCGGGGCAAGCCAACTCCGCTTGTCCTGCTTCCTGTCCTGCTGCGTTGGTAATGGTATGCCGCACTGTGATCGTCTGGTTCGTCGGCAGAGTATTGCGCACAGTGGTAGCAATCTGCACATCTGCGTAATGCGGCTTCACGATCGGGGTGGTGATATGCGTACCCCAGATCGGGACATGTACCGGATGCTTGACGATCACCTGCACCTTGCGGTAAAGACCCCCACCTGGGTACCAGCGGCTGTCATGCGGGCGGGTGTCGGCATGCACTGCGATCAGGTTGCGACCGGATCTGACATGCGGAGTGATGTCCACAAAGAATGAGTTGTACCCGTAATCCCATTTGCCAGCTAGCGTGCCATTGACGAAGACCCGCGGAAAGGCCATGACCCCGTCGAACAGCAGATAGACGCGCTGGTCCGTGTGCAACTGCGGGAAGGTTGTGGTAGTCCGGTACCAGCCCTGTCCTTTCCATGGTAGCTTGCCGGTATTGCCATCGCCATCGACAATGAAGGGACCGGAGATGGCCCAGTCGTGCGGGACCCGGACCTGCTGCCATTGACTGTCATCGAATTGCCACGCAGCCGCACCATCATGGGCTCCCTGCGCGAAGCGCCACGTGTCGAGGGTATAGGAAGACCGCGGCTGCGCTGTGATTGCCGCGGCACTTAGCAGGATCACGACGAGAAGCGCATTACGGCGAGCTATCATTTCCAGAGACATCTAATGAAAGTTTGACGTGAAAGGTAGGCAAAGTTGTCCCGACCAGGCCACCATTGCTGACTGCTTCCGCGTGCGCTTAGTCTCCGATCACGGCCTTGGGCATGTGCATGGTCACCAGCATGTGCGGAACGTCGACGACCTCTGCGATATGCAGGTCGCCTGATAGTGAACAGAGCGCATACGCCTCGTCACGCGGCAGTCCATGCACGTCTGAAAGGTATTCCACCATATACAGGGTGGCCTTGCGCGCAGCTTCGTCGATGGTGGTGGCAAACCCGGTGGTGGCGTAGTATTCAGCTGACTCATACTGGGGTTCAGGGATCGAGCGGCCCTTGAGCACTTCGACTTCGTAAATGATACGCAGAGGCACCTCGATGGCGGTACCGCATACCTCGCCGAGTCCCTGTGCGGCGTGACCGTCCCCGATCGAGAACAACGCGCCCTCCACGAAGACTGGAAAGTACACCGATACGCCCTCCGTCATGAACGGATCATCCATGTTGCCGCCATTCGCCCGTGGCGGGATCGTGGAGAGCAAGGAGTCTGTGGCTGGCGCCACACCCATCACTCCCGGGAACGGAGCAAGAGGGATACGCATGGTATCGTTGAATTGCACATACTCCATTTCAGGGCTCAGCTCGTAAATCCGCAGGTATTTGAGTGAGATCGTATCGGCCAGGAAGCCGAAGCCAGGGATAATGGCATTCCAGCCCCAACTTCCAACTTCGATTGCGTGCAACGTGACCTTCAGGATATCTCCGGGTTCTGCACCCTCGACGTAAACCGGACCGGTCAGCGGGTGGATCGGCTCAAAGTCCATGGAGTCGAGGGCTGAAAGTTGTGAATGTGGTCCGAACTGCCCGTCGCTGGCGTCTTCAGTGAAGGCCTCGATGACTGCGCCGGATGGCACCCTCAACACCGGTGGGATCGTCCTGCTGAATTTGTTATGGGTCTGATCTTTGGTAAGCGTGAACTGGGGTGTCGGAGCTGCTCGATCGGACCCGGACTCCGGGTCGTCCACCGGGGTGGTGCAGGTAATGAGTGCCAGCATCGTGGTGGTCGCCAGGAGGTAAAAGCGCTTCATGAGGACTGGCTTTCCACCACCCGCTTGATGTCTTCGAGGTCTTTGGCCAGAGCCTTTTTGGTCGCCCCTTTCATCATCCAGCCCATCAGCGCAGACATGACCCTGGCGCCGAAGGTGACCGGCTTCCCGCTGAACGACATGGTGAGGGTCGACACCCCATTCGCTTCTTCTACCGTGATCGTGGAAATGTAAATCGCGCCGTGGCTTTCGGCGCGCGTCTTGTAGAAGTGATTTTCTTCGGCTTCAGTGACCCACATGGTCTCCGACGCCTGTTTGCCGAATAGGGTGCGTGTTTCTTTCCATTTGAGCCCTACCAGCCCGTTGGCGGGTTGCTCCAGGATCTCGACCGATTCGATCGCCTCAATCCGTTCAGGGGCTTTTTCCATGTCGGTGACGATCTTCCAGACCGCCTCCCTGGAGGCGTTGATCTCAATGGAGGTGGAGAGTTGCATTTCCTCAGGTTTGTCATCAAGATACACAAGGCATACAACATGAACCGAATGGCAACGGCACTACGATCGCGGATATCCTGAAACATGTTTACCCAGCACGAAGTCACGCTCACCAACCCACAGGTCACCCTCCCGTCGCAACGTCATCACGCCGGCACTGCCGCCACGCGGATTGCGCGGGTTGCGATGGGTGTCGGTGAGCAGGGGGTCGTCGGAAAAGTAATAACTCCCCAGCCAGTAGTGTTTTCCGTCCGGTTCGAGAATGGTCGGGTGAATGTGCGCGGCTTCTGCGCGGTTGGGGTAGACCCCGGGGCGAAAGGTGTAAAAGGTGTAGCGCCCGTCGGCTCCCGTTTTGATCCACCCGCGATCGTCCCCATGGCGGCGTTCCCAACCTTCCGGGTTGGGGCCTGGTGAGTAGAGACCCTGTTCGTCGGTATGGTAAACGTACAAGATCACGCCTTCTGCCGGTGTCTTGCCATCCGGTTGAAAAATGGTCCCGGTCACTTTGATCCTGGTCTGCCCGCTGGCAAAACCGGGCAGGGTATCTACCGGGCCCAGCGAACGATCACCATATTCGAAAACCGCTTCACAACCCTCACAGGTACCGATCAGCCTGGGCTCCACACCATCCTGGCCATGGGTGCAGGCAGTCAGTAAGAGGACAAACAGCAGAAGAAAAGAAAAGCGCAACATGAGATGATTGGTATACATATGGGTGTAACGCGGGCAACGCCGCTTTCCGTACATCGCCGGCAGACTCAAAAAGAAACATTGACCCCGAATACCAGCTGCTGATCACGCTTGAGGATGCTGGCATAGGCCGGACGACTGTTGTAGGCGAAAAAATAATTGATCGTGAGATCCACATGTTTGATCACGTTGAATGCGATCTCCGTGGTTGAATCGATGAGGTAATCGCCAAAATCCTGGAACAACGGCTGGTAAAATGTAATGTGTGTAAGCTTGAACTTGTCGAACGTCCATTTGAATTTCGGCCGCAGGGACAAGCGCAGGATCTTGTCATCCGATTTTTCCGGAACAGTCGGGTCAGCCGGGCTGGCAAAGTTGACGTACTCGTAGACACCTGCGGCGCTGAGCGAGAGATCGGTTGTTGCGGTGTGATAAAACCGGTACTTCGCACCGAGCAATACGTTCATTTTAATGTCGAATCCCCGGAAGGCGTTATGCACCATGGTCAGTCCTGCGAAGGGCGACAGATCAGTCTCAGGCCGGTAGTCAAACGTAAACCCACCCAGGTGTCCCTGATTGTTCTTTACCCCATTCAACTCACCGTAAATAAACCGGTAAAAAGCACTGAGTTCGTACACCGAGTCGGCTCTCGAAAAATCCGTGCGCGAATAGAAATCGAATTTATCGGTATTCCCCTCAAACCAGTACACATTGTTGGTGGATGATAGTGACCACGGCTTGTCCTGGGCTTGCAGCCCGCAGAACAACAGCAGGATACCCAGGGCCAGGCACATTACGCACTTGTTGGGTCCGTAGGTGAGTGGATGTCTCATATGCGCAAAGGTAAACAGGGAGACATGTGAAACCAGTTGTTTGTTGACAGGGGACGGGCGGACATGTGTCCGCTGTCGGCAGGTACGCTGCAAACGGAGGCACGCACATGAACCCTGCACGACTCCGCTGCGCTCCGCATACAGGGCAAGCACATAAGCACATGCAAACCTCATGGCATGTGAACACCGCGTGCCATATACAGTTTCGGTGAATGGATATTCGCCCGCTGCCGGCAGGTATGCTGCATACTGAGGCACGCACTTGAACCCTGCACGACTCCGCT
>JAWWBX010000182.1:0-8821 GCA_033720735.1 Saprospiraceae bacterium | reverse complement strand
CGTACAAGACCGACTGTCATAGGTTTTTGTTATCCGCCAAGCTTTTAATTGTATTTCGGGTCTATTTTTGTATCCGCATACACTGAGCATCGATGGGCAGGCTATGCATGGTTGAGAAGCGGCTGTGAGTTTTGTGAGGCTGGATTCTCAATTTAATTCCTCAATGTGGCACAGGAATGCGAGCATTGGGCGAACATGCCTGTATGTTTCCGGCTTTTTCCAATATGCGGATCGGGAACAGAGATGGGATCATCAATCAGAAACCCGGGAACCTGTGCATAGAGAATGCCAGTGGCTGAAGGGTTGACCTATTTTGACAAGGTCTGGAACGATCACATCGTTTCCGACCTTGGTCACAACACGTGTCTCTTGCATGTCGACCGGCATTTTCTGCATGAATTGAGCGGGGCGATGTCGTTTAAAGGCCTGTCTGAAAAAGGCCATAAGGTCCGCAACGCCGAGCTCACATTCGCGACAGTGGACCACGTCGTCGATACGGTCCCCGGGCGTAGCGATCTGACTCAAATACCCAATGGCACTGAGTTCATACGCGGTTTGCGGCAGGGTTGCCGGCAGTACGGCGTTCCCTTGTACGATCTCGGTGACGATCGCCAGGGAATCGTTCACGTAATCTCACCGGAGCTGGGCCTTGCGTTGCCGGGCACGACGCTGGTCTGTGGTGACAGCCACACCTGCACCGTCGGCGGGGTTGGCACCATCGGTTTTGGTGTGGGCTCCACTGATGGGGAGGTCGCGCTGACGAGCCAGTGCGTGATCTTGACCAAACCCAGGAACATGCGGGTGAATTTCGATGGCGCATTGCCATCGGGCGTCTATCCGAAAGATCTCATCCTTTACCTTATCGGCCAGGTATCCGCGAAAGCCGGCGTGGGATTTGCAGTTGAGTTCGCGGGTGAAGCGCTGCGATCGATGAGTATCGAGGGGCGCTTGTCGATCTGCAACATGGCGGTTGAAATGTCCGCCCGGACAGGCTTTATCGCACCCGACTCCGTGACCTATGAGTACCTAAATGGCAAACCGTTTGCCCCCCAAGGCGCTTTGTGGGATCGCGCGGTGGCCTATTGGGACAGCTTGCGGAGCGATGAGGCAGCACGGTTCGATGAGGAGATCAGCATCGACTGCAGCCGGATTTCACCCCAGGTCACCTGGGGTACCAGCCCGGAGCATGTGATCAATATTGACAATCGCGTTCCTGGTGAGGCGGATGACGCGACAGCTGATGACCGTGCCGATATCCGCAAGGCTTTTGCCTACACCCGCCTTCAGCCCGGTATGCCGCTTGAAGGGCTCGCAATCGATGGCGCATTCATCGGCTCATGCACGAACAGCCGCTTCAGCGATCTGGAGGTCGCCGCTTCAATCCTGAGAGGGCGGAAAGTAGCGCCGCACATACAGGCGATCTGCACTCCGGGTTCGATGGCTGTCAAGCGCAGAGCGGAAGCGGCGGGGATCGCCGACATATTCAAAGCAGCGGGATTCGAGTGGCGTGAACCGGGCTGTTCATTGTGCATGAGCGGAGGAGCCGGTGGGGAAAGTTTCGTGCCGGGCGCACGAATTATCTCCTCGACCAACAGGAACTTCGAGCACCGTCAGGGCAAGGGAGTCATCTCCCATTTGGCCAGCCCGGCCACGGTAGCCTGGTCCGCCGTCGAAGGCAAGATCGCGGACGTTCGTAAGCTGGTGCAATAGCTGATGGATCGCTTCGTAAAAATCAAGGAAGTCGCGGCACCGCTTCTTCAATCCAATATTGATACGGATGCCATCATTCCCGGCAATCAGCTGATGCGCGTTTCTCACAGCGGTTTCGGCGGGGGATTGTTTGCGAACTGGCGCTATCGGACAGAGACCAACGGCGAACGTGCCGAGAATCCGGATTTCATTCTGAACCAGGCGCCTTACAAACAGGCAAAGATTCTCCTTGCCGGTCCGAACTTCGCCTGTGGCTCCTCCAGGGAGACGGCCGTGTGGGCGCTCCGGGACTGGGGCTTCGTATGCATCATCGCCCCCAGCTTTGGCGACATTTTTTATGCGAACTGTTTCAAGAACCGGGTGCTTCCCATCATGCTGGATTTCGCAGCAGTCAAGGCCATTGCCGGGCAGGTGGAGGATTCCAACGGTGAGGGCAGGGTGACGGTTGATCTCGAGCATTGCCTCGTTACCGCCCCGGATGGACGACAATTTGCCTTTTCGATCAATGATTACTTTCGCAATGTCCTCCTCCAGGGTCTCGACCCGGTATCAGCAGTACTCCAATATGAAACGGCGATCTCCGAGTTTCAGGAAGCAGACCGTATGCGGCGGCCCTGGGTTTACCCCGATGCTGAAACGGCACAGAAAATAGAAGAAAGCGTCCCATGACAGAAAACACGATTCGATCCCTGGTGGCCCGCCAGCGACCCCTGCTGCTGCCTGTCGCGCACGATGCGTTGTCAGCACATCTCATTGAATCGGCTGGATTTCAGGCCTATTCCATTGGTGGGTTCGGTCTGATCGGTTGCCGTTACCGGCTGCCTGACATCGGCCTTGCGAGTTTCGGTGAAATGGCCGCCGGTGTGCGGGAAATCATGATGGGGAGTTCGATACCCGTTCTGGTGGACGCAGACGATGGCTATGGTGACATCAAGAATACCGCCCGGACGGTCGAGGTGTATGAGGTAATGGGTGTCAGCGGGATCATCCTGGAAGACCAGGTGAGCCCGAAGCGGTGCGGGCACATGGCTGGCAAGTCCGTGGTTGCAGCTGAGGCGGCGGTTAAAAAGCTGAAGGTGGCATTGGCGTCCCGTCAAAGTAAGGATTTCTTTATTGTTGCTCGTACGGATGCGCTCTCCGTTCATGGCATCGAGGAGGCCATTCGACGTGGCCGGATGTATGCGGAAGCGGGTGCGGATGCAGTCTTTGTGGAAGCACCGGCGTCAAGGCAGGAAATCGAAACTATCGCAGCGGATCTATCAGGTGAAGTCCCGCTGGTTATCAACATGGCTGAAGCGGGGCGGACACCGATTCTTCCTGCCGAGGAGCTCGCCGAGATCGGGTATTCGATAATCGCCTATCCCTCTACATTGTTGTTGCGTGTCATTGCAGGGATAAGAGATGGGCTGCAGGCAATTGCCGATCAGGAGTTCGGGCAGCAATCTCAGATGTCGCTGGGTGAATTCGCTCAAATATTCGGAATCGATAAATGGAATGCATTGGAGGATCGCTTCAGGGGCAGAGATGCCTGACCGAGTCGCTCGTTGCCTTGGCCACAGAATGCATTACGGGGATCTGGACAGCGATCGGTCGCTATTGCTTTGGCATGCCGAGGGTGACTGGCAACTCATGAACGATCCATCTTCGCTCCCGGGATAAGGTAAAGGTCGTAAAGGTGACCATGGAACCGACGCAAGCGAGTACCTACCGGCTGGGCGTTGATGCGGGAGGAACATTTACCGATCTCATCATAATCGATAACAACACGGGTGAGATACAGCGCGCTAAGGTACCGAGTACACCGGAGGATCCATCTTCGGCGGTTCTGGACGGGATTGAACTTATTTGCAGAAAGTACAACGTCAATCCCGGAACGATAACTCAGATCCTGCACGGCACCACGGTTGCTACAAATTCGCTTGTGATGCGGAACGGCGCGAGGGTGGGCCTTGTAACGACACAGGGATACCGGCAGATTCTGCACGTTGCAAGGTCGCAGGTGCCTGGCGGAATCGGTGGCTGGGTCATCTGGGACAGGCTGGAGCCGCTGGCATCCCTCGAGATGACAGTCGAGGCAAGGGAACGGATCGGTACGGAAGGGCAAGTCCTCGTGCCGCTCGACGAGGCCGGTATCAGGCGCAAGCTGGAACACCTGGCTGATGCAGGAATCGAGGCCCTGACCATCTCATTGATCAATGCCTATACGAATCCGACCCATGAACGCCAGATCAGGGACATCGCTCATGCGCTGATGCCGGGTATCCCGGTTTCAATTTCTTCTGAAGTCCTGCCCGAGATGCAGGAATACGAGCGTACGGTGACCACCGTCGTGAATTCTTATGTTCACCCGGTGATATCAAGGTATTTGCGCAATCTTAAGGACCGCCTCACGGAACAGACCTCGAGCGCTTCGCTACATATCCTGCGCTCGGACGGTGGTCTCATGTCGGGGGACCTGGCAGCGCAGTCGCCCGTGAATCTTTTGCTGAGCGGTCCGGCCGGCGGCGTGACCGGCAGCCTTTGGGTAGCGCGGCAGATCGGTCTGGAAAATATTCTTACCTTTGACATGGGTGGTACGTCGACCGACGTATCGATGATCAAGGATGGTGTCCCGCAAACAAGACGCGAGACCTCGGTCGGCGAAGTCTCGGTTCGGGCACCGTCGATTGACGTTCGCTCTGTCGGAGCCGGTGGTGGCTCTATTGCGTACGTGCCAGAACTGACGAAAGCGCTGCGCGTCGGTCCGCGCAGTGCGGGTGCGGTACCAGGGCCTGCCGCTTATGGCCGCGGCGGAAAAGAGCCCACGGTCACGGATGCATGCGTCGTACTCGGCTACCTTCCGGATACGCTGAAGCTGGGTGAAACCCTGGAAATAGACCGTCCAGCCGCAGAAAAAGCGGTTGGACAGATTGCTACGGCGCTTGATATCTCACTCAAGGAGGCGGCGGAAGGCATTATCAGCATCGTGACCGAGAACATGCTGGGTGCGCTACGACTGGCATCAGTCGTTCAAGGCGTGGACCCCCGTGACTTTGCTCTCATGGCTTTCGGTGGCGCCGGACCGATGTTTGCCAACCAACTTGCACGGCTGCTCAGCTGCTGGCCTGCAATCGTGCCGCCGGGACCGGGAGTTCTTTGCGCCTACGGCGCGGCAACCACCCGAATGCGAAGCGAGGCTTCGCAAACCTTTGTCCGTCGGATTGATCATACGTGCGACGAGGAGGTGGCCGGCCTGCTCAAAAAACTTGCTCAGGCTGCATCAGCAGACCTCGCAAACGCGGGTTCCGAGCCATCCGAACTGGAAACCATCTATCAGACCGACGTTCGATATGTCGGCCAGGGTAATCATATTACCCTGGAATTTGACTCGGAGACCTTCCACCGCGGTGGTTTGCAAAATGTCGTGCAAGGTTTCGACGACAGGCACGACCAGTTATTTACTTTCGTACTGGATGAGCCGCACGAACTCGTCAATCTCCGGGCAATCGTTCAAGGGCCAGCCCCGAAAGTAAGTCTGCCCGAGGCTGCAAGAAGTAATGGCGATCCGGTACGTGCCTGCATTCAAGAATCGACCATCCACATTCGCGGTGAAGATCTGACGACGCCGATCTACGATCGAGCGCTTTTGCATGCAGAGGATCGTGTTCCGGGGCCGGCCATCATTCACGAAATGGACGCCACCACGCTGATTCTGCCTGAGCATGTCGGCGAGGTAGATCGTTTCGGCAATATCATCATAAATCCACTCATCTAGAAAATTCGCCAAAGAGTACCTGTATGCCGGCCAGAATCATCGAATCGAATGAAAAACGTGCGGAGCATGTGGTTGTTGATCCGATTACGATCGACATTATTGAAAATGCGATTGCCAATACTCGACATGAGATGGATGCGGTATTGCAGCGAACGGCGATGTCGCCCGGGATCCGGGAGCAAAAGGACACTTTCCCGCTCATCACCGATCCGGATGGCAAGATGATCGTCGGACAGTTCGGTTCTTTCGTGCAGGGTTTTCTCGAAAACTACAAGGGGGTGATCGAGGAGGGCACCATTTTTCTGCTGAACGATCCATACTCCTGCGAAGGCGCAATCAGCCATTTGAATGACTGGCTTACGCTGATGCCGATATATCACGGTGGGATGTTGGTCGGCTGGTCCGCGATGTTTGGCCACATGACGGATACCGGTGGTCGTGAGCCCAGCAGTCTGCCGTACGGGGCGCGGGAGATATTCGAGGAAGGTATTCAGATTCCGCCGGTCAAAATTATCGAAAAAGGAAAGCTCGATGAGGAGATGCTCAAGCTGATTCTTCGGAATTGCAGGATGCCCCACTGGAACCGAAGTGATTTGATGGGATTGATTGCGAGCGTAAAAACGTCCGGCCGAAGAATTTGCGAGATCATTGATCGCTTCGGCGTAGACACGTATTTGTCAGTACTCCGGGAATTGCTCGGGCGAAATAGGAGGGCCATGAGTCGGATCATTGCCTCCGCAGTGCCGGAAGAAAAATCCTGTTTCGAAGACTATGTAGATGACGACGGGCAAGGCACCGGACCGTTCAAGATCGCCTGCAGCATGTGGCGTGAAGGTGACCGCGTCATCTTCGACTTCGATGGCACGGATTGCCAGTCGAACGGCTCTATCAACTTCTTCCTCAATGAAGCGATTTTCAAGATGTTTTTCGGGGCCTTGATGATCAAGTTGTTCGATCCGGACATTGTGTACAACGACGGCTTCTATGACCTCGTTGAAGTACGGATTCCGAAGAACAGTATTTTGAGTCCCCGGAGGCCTGCAGCAGTGTCTTGCCGCGGACATGTTGCCGGACGCATCTTTGACGTCTTGCACGGCTTGCTGGGCCAATCCGCGCCGGATGCACTGTGTGCGGCAGGTTTTTCTGACAGCCCGCACTTCATCTACTATGGCCGGCATGCGGACGGGAGATGGTTCCAGCTGTATCAGATTGGTTTCGGCGGTATCCCGGCGCGTCCACGCGGCGACGGTTTCGACGGGCACGCACTGTGGCCGGACTTCACGAGTGTCCCGAACGAGTTCCTCGAAACGTATTTCCCGCTCCGTATCGAGCGGTATGAGTCGATACCGGACAGCGGCGGTGCCGGTAAGCATCGCGGCGGGAACGGGTTGTCTGTGGCGTACCGGATCCTTCAGCCGGGCGAAATCTCGATCCACGACGATCGCTGGCTGACCTATCCCTGGGGCGTCAAAGGGGGTGCTCCGGGGGCCAGAGGCAGCAAACTTCTGGTTCGCGCGGATGGGAGCCGCGAGTGGTTGCCTGCTAAGTGTGAACGGGTGGCAGTCGAACCGGACGACGTACTGTACTTCAATACATGGGGTGGTGGCGGATGGGGGAATCCACTGGAACGCTCACCGGATCGAGTCGCGCTGGAGGTTCGGCAGGGACTGATTACAACAGAGGGGGCGCACCGTTACGGTGTAGTTCTGCAGGAGAATCTGACTGTCGATAAAGAGGCGACAGCAGCACTTCGTGCCGAGATGACTGCGCGGCGACCGGCTTCAGACGAATTGTTCAATCGCGGTGGCACGCTCGATGAGATTCTCGCACGCTGCAAGTCGGAAACTTCGCTCGAGCCGCCCCGTCGACCCGGTATCTGATTGCTGAAATCGCTGCGTATTCGTCAACACCATCCACCGGTCTAAAGTGTCGCAATGCCCGTGATGCGTTCAGAATCTTCGTTGTCTGAACAGGAATTGGGACTCTGCTGGCACGGTTGAATCCCAATAGCTCGCGGAGCGATGTTTTCCGGCTGACCCCTTGCAGGAGAGGCCGTGGAATGATGCGAAGCTCTTGCTCACATCAGGTCAATCAGATGCATGGCGCAACTGCTTTTGCAGCCAATTGCTAACAATTTTGGAGTATTGCTCTGCATGCTGTGTGAAGACATGATCGGCACCTTTGACTATGATTAATTCAGCTGCTGGGCTGTTCACCATTGCGTCACGTATTTCATGAGCATTTGTCGGCGGAGCGATCGGGTCATCGGTGCCATGAATCAGCAGCACAGGTACGGTGATTTCATCGGCGAATTTCACCGTGCTCGCGTTACTTTCCTCGGGATGCCCAAATATGTCGACCCATGTAGAGGCGGAATGTATCAGCTCTATCCCGGCATCGACTGGATAGCTTGACAAGGACTTCCCCCGGCCGGCCTTTATCAGATTTCGCTGCTCGGCCAGGAATTCGTCGAACGCTTCTTTTTGCTGCGCATTCCATTTTTCGACCAATGCTTGATACGGTGAAGTGACCGCGCCCGACAGAATGATGCCTTTCACATTCAGGTCATTCGCCCCGGAAACATAATAAACGACCCGGGTAGAACCGAGCGAATGACCCAGCAGGAAGATATTTCGCATCCCATGGTTTTTGCTGAATTCGACGGCGCCGCCTACGTCCCGCCTATAGTCTTCGAAATTTGCATAAAACATGCCGTTTGCCCCGGCAGTGCGCATGTTAATGCTAAGAAGACTTAAGCCATTTTCCGTCAGTTTTTCTGCCAGTGGGGCCATGTCCTGCGTACCGTAGAAGGAGCCCGGACCACCGGAGACGTGGATGACAACCGACCCGGAGTCGGACTGCGAATGGTAAAGCAGGCCATGGAGCTGAACCCCGTCATCGGTTGTGAAAGAGACAAGTTCAGCCAGTGGACCTGAAGCGCTGCAACTTGTGCCTGGAAAACACATCGATAATGCGAAAGCCAAAAAGGAAAAGATCTTCATATTGGGTCCTGATACGCGGTTGCGCGAAGGTATTCGATAGCCGTTTCAAAGCAACTGAAACGAGCAAAGCGAAATTGCTGGCTGACGAACCTTTTGGATGTCGTGGCTAATGTGCATCCCTGATAGTGATCTTACGGGCATGGCCGATCCAGTGAAGGGCGGCACAAGGGTCAGGCGTCAGCCAATCGTATGCTGATTCTGCGGCGATGATCCGTCGTTCATGAGGTCACTCTTCCTCATCTCTGTACTCCTCTAACAGGGCATGCGCCAAGCATAGCGCTGTAACAGGCACAGAAGGGCGGGCCAAAAATACAATTACGATCTTGGTGGATAACAAAAAACTATGACAGTCGAT
>JAWWBX010000181.1:0-8841 GCA_033720735.1 Saprospiraceae bacterium | reverse complement strand
CGGCCTGAGTCGAGCAATGATCTCCGGATGCGACGGAAGAAGGGGAGCATCGTATCAATTTACAATGGATAATTGTCATTTGATAATGCTGTTTCCCCGCCCTGTCATTGACTGGTCAACTTGGAGGTTGTCACCCCAATGGTATTACTCATACCGGCTCAGTATCTGGCTGATTTCTTCAAGATGCTCCAACTCGACTGCCGCTGCATTGATCGGCGCTCTGAGTCTTCCATGATTGCTCTGCAGACGGGCCAGGAAAGACCGATCAGACTGCATCTTTCGCGTGTTGCAGATAAATTCTGAATCCTGCAGTTCGGCTTTCCAGTTTCTTTGGATCAGTAGTGGGAATGCGTCGACCAGTACATTCAGCTCCAGAAAGATCTGGTCCAGCCTCCGGGTGTTACTGGCCGCCACATTGCGAAACGTGATCAATCTCTCCCTGAGGTGCGCATCGCGCAAGAGGGCGAGCTTGCCGGTGGCCACCAGCTCTTCCAGCGTCGAGATGCTGCGTGGGTCCCAGCGGATCCCATGTGAAAAGCTCACACCCTGGCATTCATCCACAGTCAGGGGTATGATTCGCCCGGAAAACAGTTTATCAAGGGCGGAACCCAACGTTGCCTGGTTTGCACGGTAGCCGTGCAGGATTTCTGTCCGGGAGAGCATTGCCTTGGCGATCTCATCTTGCAGGTCGGCGACGATCCGTTGCTCCTCCGTTTGGCTGGCTCTTTCCATATTCCAGTTGTTTACTTGCAGGGCGATGAGGATCCCGATTACCACCAGCAGGATCTCGCCCATAGCATATAGCAGGTATTTGGAAAGTCGACCGGATTCGAGGAGTGACTTGCGGATGCGTCGGAAGAAGGGGAGCATGGGATCAAATTACAACGGAGTATTGATAATGAGCATACGCAAAAAATAACGCGAGCATGCCAATCAAGTTACTGTGGAGGTGTCCACACTGGCTCCGGCAGTTCGACCTGATCGGGCAGGTGCGACATGTCACCGGTCGCCGCAAAATGAAAAAGCGCTTCCTTGAAATTTTCGGAAACGCCAAAGGCGGCCCTGATCGCACCATGCGGTCCCCGCACGACTGGAATGAACTTGCTGTTGACAAAATAGGGCACCAGCTCAGTGGCATTCTCGTAGGGCGTCGAAGTGTCCCAGGTTCCGTGCACAATGACCGTGGGGATCTCTGTCCTGAAATTCTGACGGAAATCATTGCCGAGGTCGCTGTCCCAGACCTTGCAACCATGCTTGTACCACCAGTTCCAGCGCCCCAGGACGTTGTTCGCCGGATCGGCGTCATGCTCGGCAAGGCGCTCCGGGGTGATGCCGGATCCACAATCAAGCATCCAGTAGCTCGCCGTGCCGTAGTTCCTGCCTGAGAATGCCTGCCGTGCCGCCATGCGCATGGCCGCCCGCTCAAAATCCCCATTGTCCATCGCAATGATATCTGCCGGCCAGTTGGCCAACCCACCCGAATAGCCCCGGGTGAGTTGCCGGATCACTTCGCCGTCGATCAGTACTTCCTTTCCCATGGCCTGCACCGTGAAGGGCTCACGGTCGGCACGTGCCACGATCCGCTCCACTGCAGAGATGAACCCACCTTCCGGGACCTTTCCGGCAAAGATCGGGGAGGCCTCAGCCTCTTCGGCAACCCGCTTGTAGACATTCCACAGGTGCCCGGGATGGTCATAGGTGTGGTCGGGGCCCTCCATGCCGCGCAGGATCGCACGCTCCACGTACTGTGGGTAATTCCGCATGTAGGCCATACCCCAATGCGATCCGAAACTGCCGCCGATGATCACGATCTTGTCGTAACCAAGAGCCACCCGGGTGTTCTCGATATCTTCGGCTGCTTCGAGGACGGTAAATCCCTGCAGGTCGACACCGAGGCCTTCCCACGCGGCGCGCTCTGCCTCCAGGGATTGCTGAAATCCGGCAATTGCGATCTCGTCGGAGTAAGGCTGATCCAGCGCTTGCGGCGGGATCGTCACTTCGATTGTTGTGGCGGGTTTCGATGGGCCGATACCGCGCTGACTGATCACGACGACGTCAGAGACCTCCGTGAAGTCCTGCCAGCGTTCTTCGAAATAGCCTTCCTCAGCCAGACTTTCTTCCAGTCCGTCAAAGGACGGTCCGCCGTGCAGAAAGAAGATGGGAGGGCGCGCCTGATCGACACCGGCAGCACGTTTGAACCGATACACTTCGACCGCGATGACGTCGGAATCGGGATTGGACCGGTTGAGAGGAACAAAGAGCATGGCGCGCTCGGCATGCAGGAAACTACCATCTTTGAGAGGGACACGTTCTGGATAGATGAACATGGTGCCCGGTTCCGGTGCCTTGGCGGTGGCGGTATGAAATGAGTTTGCAGGGACGGCACTGATCCTGGCCTGTGCTGAAGCACCCAGGGTCAGCATCAGCGTGCCACAAAGGGCGAAGATTGTTTTCATACCTACAAATTACGAACTGCAGCACTTGTCCTTTTTGACGTCTTCATGCGAATGCAATATTTTCAACGGCATTGAGGCGTGCTATGGAACAATCCCTGGAATGGAGAAACGACTTTGAGGAGGTACTTCGACTGGTCGTAGAAGAAGCCCGGGCCTACCTGGCCCATGTTGATACACTGCCCGCCAGGCATCAGAACGCATATGCCGACACCAAGGCGATCCCGGGTGTCATGCCCATCAAGGGGAGTGGTGCCGCGGAGACCTTGCGCGAGTTGATCGACCTGAGTCGCACGACGACCGTCACGACCTCTGGCCCGCGCTGTTTCCACTTCGTGATCGGTGGGAGCACGCCAGCGGCCCTGGGTGGTGACTGGCTGGCTTCACTGTACGATCAGCTGGCATATGCGTGGGTCAGCTCGCCGCTCGCAGTACAACTGGAGATCATCAGCCTGCGCTGGATGGCGGAGATGTTCGGCATTCCGGCAGATTGGAAGAGTATCATGACCACCGGGGCCACGATGTCCAACTTCGTCGGGCTGGCGGCAGGCCGGCAATGGGTCGGTGAGCAGCTGGGTGTCGATGTCGCGGAAGAGGGGTTGTCCGGGTTGCCACCAATCCCGGTTTTGACCAGCGGGCACATCCATGCCAGCACCCTCAAAGCACTCGCGATGCTCGGGATCGGCCGTCGTCGTGTTGAGAGGATCACTGCGGACAACACCGGCCGCCTTGATCTGCAGGATTTGGAAGCGCGACTGCAAGCCCTCGGGGGCCAGCCTGCTATTCTGATCGGCACGGCCGGTGAACCGAATGCCGGCGCCTTCGACCCGATTGCCCGTCTGGCGGATCTCGCTGCACAATACAACTGCTGGCTGCACGTGGACGGGGCCTTTGGCCTCTTCGCAGGATTATCTGCACGCACTGCACACCTGGTCGCCGGCGTGGAGGGCGCGCATTCCATCACGGTCGACGGCCACAAGTGGCTCAATGTGCCTTATGACTGCGGTTTCGCCTTTGTGTGTGATGAGACGTTGCTGATCAAGGCCTTTCGCTACACTGCCGAGTACCTGCCCGGCCCGGATGATCCGGAACCCGTGATGGGCACCATCGGCCCGGAAAGCTCACGGCGCGCCCGTTCATTCTCAGTGTGGTCCACGCTTAAGGCATATGGTGTCGAGGGCTATCGGCGGCTGATCGAACGCCATCTTGATCTGGCGCAGTACCTGAAAAGTCGTGTCGAGGAAGAAGAGCAACTCGAACTGCTGGCTGACGTTCAACTCAATGTTGTCTGTTTTCGCTTCAAGCCTGCCGAATACAACGACGAACAGCTCAACCGCACCAACAAAGTACTCGGAGAGCGGATCCTTGCTGATGGTCGGGTGTATGTGGGTACGACCACTTATGACGGCAAGGTGGCCTTGCGTCCGGCGATCTCCAACTGGCGGACAGAGCGGGAAGACGTGGATCTCCTGGTGAAGGTGGTGCTGGAGCTTGGACAGGAAGTCCATCTCGAGATGCCCACCGACAAAGAGTAAATCTGTAGCGACCGGCATCACGGATTCCTTGGAGAGGCTGGCATTTGTACTATCTTTATCGCGGACTCACCCCGATCAGACCCTTTTCCAATTGCATTCTCACCACCTCTTTGCGCGCCAAGTGTGAGCTGACCATTGCGTGATTTTCAACGCAAGGGCGCGGTTTTTGTGATCAAGTGCCTGAAAGGTATTAAGACATGCGTAATCGTTTTTTTATGATCTGTCGCGATATGTCGGGCATCTATTGCCTGGTGCTCGTCTGGTGCTGTGGCTGGCAGGCCTTGTCCGCGCAAGACGGCGCGGTGGGTGAGGATACCCAGTGGGCGGGTATCTCGGCACGCTATGATCTGCCCGGAGATTTCCGCATAGCGACGGCGCACTATGCCATTTTCAAAGATGGTCTAAACGAAAAGAGTTGGCGTTCGGAATTCGGGGTGCAGTACAAACCTCTGAAGGCACTCACGCTGTCGGCGCGGTACACGACCGTACCTAACCCCGATGAGTTTGATCGACAGACGTTAAGTATCGCGGCAAAGTGGCGGGTGCGATGGAAAGATGCCGGGCTGGCCCTTTATCACCGGGTACGCTTTGATCACAGCCGCGGAATGGAAGGATATGAGGACTTTTTGCGGAATGCCGTGAGTCTGCGCTATACGCTGTCCAGCCATTGGTATGCAGAGGCCGGCCTCGAGCCTTTTCTGGAGTTTGGTGAGGTGGAAGACCGTCTGAGCAGATACGATGTGACTGTTGCCGTGCGTCATCAATTTGCCAGCCTGCTGTGGCTCAAGCCGTACTACCGCTACCGCAAGGTGGGCGAAACAGCGACGTTCAGTGATTACCGCCGCTGGGGATTGCGCGCAGGGTTTCCCATCGTGGCACCGGCGAGAAAAAACCAAAAGTCGGGTCTGACCTTCGAGCTACGCCTGCACCTTTACTACACCACCAGAAGTTGAGATGAGAGACAAGTATCAATCATACCTCGTTGCCGCGGGTTGGATCCTGATCGGTGCCCTGGCGCTCACCTGCTTTCGGCAGTTGAGTGCCATCGAACGGGGCCTCCTGGTGATCGGGTTGGTTGGTGCCTGGCGGTACTCCCTGCAGATCGTGCATGTCGTGCGCAACGGCCTGTACACGTACCGCGACTATCCGAGACTGCTGCGTGCAGTGGCGCGCAACGGTACGGTGCATTTCGACCGGTTGGTGATCGTCGTGGCCGATTATCGCATCCCTCAGCAGGTCCGAACACAGGTTTGGCGATCGATCGAGCGTGCCACTTGTGCGCTGAGACCGGATCTGCGTGTCGATATCATCTATGCATCTGATGCCCAGGCGATCCCGCATACCAACGAAACAACTCATACCGCCAAAGGCCCTCCTCTTGCCTTGCACCAGCTCACCCAGTACCACGGCAAGCGCCGCGCCCTGGCCGATGCGCTGGACTATGCACGTCGACTGGGCGTCGAGCAAGACCGCACCGTTGTAGCACTGATGGACGGTGATACGTCCGTTGACCCCGACACGCTTGCACGGGTTCTGGCGGTCTTTGATGCGCGCCCACATCTCGGCGCCTTGACCACGAATGAGCGGGTCGACGTCAAAACCGACAATCCGTGGATCCGGAATTGGTACCGCCTGAAGTTTCGCAAGCGCAACCATTACATGCGCTCCCATGCTCTCTCGCGGCGCGTGCTGACGCTCACCGGCCGGTTTTCGGCTTACCACGGGGATCTGGCCTTTACAGACGACTTCGTGGCGAGACTGCGGAGGGATGTGGTGCACCACTGGCTGCACGGATCATTCGATTTCCTGATGGGTGACGACAAGTCGACGTGTTTCACCGTGCTCAAGGCAGGTCGCGACATGCTTTATATCCATGACGCGTACGTCACGACTCACGAAGAGACCGGTAGTGCGTTTTTACCGGCAACGGTCGGAAGAATGGTGCGCTGGTACGGCAATATGTTGCGCAACGCGCCGCGCACCATCGCCCTGGGACGCCATCGCATGCCCGCGTTTATCTGGTATTGCCATGTTGATCAACTGATCGCGTATTGGACCACGTTGATCGGGCCACTCGTGGGACTGACACTGTTGTTCAAGTTTGGGCCTGCGCCTTTCCTGGGCTATCTCGGATTTGTGATCGTAACCAGGACACTGCAGCTGCTCATCCTGGTGTGGCAAGGCCACCGGATGACGGCTGGCGATCTGCTGCTCACCGTGTATGACCAGTGGTTTGGATCACTCCTCAAGATCTACTGTACGTTTTATCCGCATCTGCAGTCATTTGCCCTGCGCCATGGCCACCGCGGCGGACGCAGTTCTGTATGGAAAGAAGAAGTGAGTTATAGTCTCGTCACCCTGTCGGTCGCGGCAGAGGCGGCGATCATCGTGTTGATGTTGCAGTAGCTTATGAACGTCTCGACGACATCTGACCGGATCCTCAACCTGAATGCTTTCAGGATTGTCTTCTGCCTCATCCTGGCGTACATCATCAGTCGAGGCGCAGTGGGATATGACAAACTGTACCTCACTGCTTCCCTGCATGATCCGCTGCCGCTTTTCGAGTTGCTGGGGATCGGGCAGGTGGGCGCCGCGCTGATCCCGTGGATACGCACCGGGTTGATCGTGTGCCTGATCACTGCGGCGCTGGGGATCTATACCCGGCTCAGTCTGACCATCGCTGCCGGCCTCTACTTCTTGTATTTCGGAAATCAGATGGGATTCATCAAGTCATCATTTAGTGATTACGTGTACCACAGCAAGGCGATGGCCTTTTACATCCTGCTGATCATGGCGTGTGCCCCTGAGATCCGGAAGCTCTCGATCGATGGTTTGAAGCGCAACAGATGGAGTACCTGGCGTTCCTCGGTCAGCCCCCAGCGGGTCTTTGGGATTACGGTGATCCAGTGGATGTTGGGACTTGCATACCTGGGTTCAGCCCTGAGCAAACTGATGCACGATGTGCAATGGGCTGATGGATATACCCTGCAGTCGTATTTGTTGCGCAAGCACCTGTTGTATGACAACGCGCTCGGTGGAGAAGTCATGCAGCACCTGGACTGGTGCCAGTTAATGAGCTGGGGAACGCTGTTGTTCGAAGGCACCTTTCTGTTGTGCGTGATGTTGCCGAAGTTGCGCATCTGGTATCTGCTTGCTGGAGCGGTCTTTCACGGCATGATCTACCTGTTGATGGACATCAACTTTGGCGTTTACTTCTTTATCACCTATCTCGCCTTTATCAATTACGCCCGCTTGCCGGCACTCCGTACCGTGGCTGCATATTTCCGACGCCCAAGACTGAGCGTGCCCGCGCCATGGCAACGACGGTTGGCGATCGCAGGGCAGACGGTGCTTGGTTTGCTGCTCGTTCTGCAGGTGCTCTCGATCGTGTTTGAAGTGGAAAACTGGCCGGTTTCCAACTATGGTGTTTTCATCAATCGCCACGTTCCCTCGGATATCCGCGAGTACCGGTTTGCCTGTTCTTGCGAAGGAGAAGAGATCTACACGTGGATCCCGCGCGAGCAACTGCCACGATCCCAGACTACGTTGTCCCGGATGATCAGGCTGGCGCACAGCTACCAGTCGCAATCCGAGTTGGACAATATCGTTCAGGAGGTTAAGAACTATCAAACGCTCCTGAACCCGGCGTGTGAGGAACTGGTCTTGCTGCGTGGTTGGGGTGAAACGGACGACTCCGGTCGTCTCACAGCACGCTTCGAGCCCGTACACTACGAGGTGATCCGCGACCGCAGTATCACGATGATGGGAGGGTAGGGTCTTGAAATGTCAAATGACAAATGTCAAAGGCCAAATGTCAAAGGCCGGCAATCTCTGCACTGGTGATTTCATATTTGTCATTTGGACATTCGTAGTGCTCACACTTAGTTGTTAAGCGGATCCATCAATGCCGGCCACCGGGGATGAACAAACAACGGCATCAGGTCGGGGTCGGTTTGATAGCGTGGGACTGAGTAGCTGAAATCGTAGCCTTTGCGATAGGCATTCAACAGGTGATCCATGGCCTCGTCGTGCTCGCCGCGTATCGCTGAGATCAGCCCGCGCAAGTAGGCGTATTTACCGTAATGATAGACGTCAGATGCTTCCACGCTGTCAAGATGCATATGCCAGGTGTCGATTTCTTCGCTGGTGCCGGTCCGTGCGATGGCGCGAGAAGCCCAGGATACAACATATTCGTGTGCTGCATAGGTCGGCAGCCATGCCCCCTCAATGATCTGCATGGTCTTTTGGTAGTTGCCGAGCCAGTAGTTGCATTCCACAGATACCGCTCGAGCGTAGGATGTATCAAAATGTGCGAGTGCTGAACGGGCCAGCTGATATGACAGAGAATCCTGGCCTGAGAGCAAGGCATACCGGACCATGAAGTTCCATACCTGCTCTTCGATAATGTCGTCGTTCTGTCCTGACAAGTCCAGTAACTCGGTGAGCCGGGCAGAATCTCCCCGGATGACTGCCGGAAGAGCCATGGCCTTGACGTCTGTGGCTGATACAGGTGTGATGTAGCTTGCTACCCATTGACTGGAATCGACCTTGCCTTGTTGGGCAAACGCCCATGTCGCCAGTCGCAACCTGGTCTGGCAGTAAGTACAGTTTTCAAAATCAACACTGTCTGGCGGGATCATGCGAAAGAGGGTAAGTCCGCGCTCCATTTCGTTGACGTAGCCGATCGTGATGACCATTCCTGATGTATTGTAGAACGGATCGAGGAAATCCCTGTTGAGTTCCTTCAAAAAGTACTTGTAAGCATTCACCAGGTCCCCGGCGGCATCAGCCCGATGATAGGCATAGAGATCTGATTGACGGCGGCTGAAAGTTGCGGAACGTGGCTGGAGTGT
>JAWWBX010000180.1:0-8849 GCA_033720735.1 Saprospiraceae bacterium | reverse complement strand
TGTTCATCTGCTCAGGTGTCCTTGTCATCAGGGTGGTGCTATCTGAAGAACAATTTCACTACGGCGGACACAACGAACACAACGCAGTGCAGCTGTCGTTAAACTCCTGCCACGCGAAACGCGAAACGCGGAACACGGAACAATCTGCCGATTCGCCAATTTGCCAATTCGCGGATTCGCCAATCTGCTCTGGTGTCATTGGTCATCATGGTGGTGCATCTGCAGAACATTTTCACCACAGCGGACACGGCGAACACAACGCAGTGCAGCTGTCGTTAAACTCCTGCCACGCAAAACACGAAACGCGGAACACGAAACGATCTGCCGATTCGCCGATCTGCGGATTTGTTCATCTGCTCTGGTGTCTTGTCATCATGGTGGTGTATCTGAAGAACAAATTCACCACGGCGGACACAGCGAACACAACGGAGAGCAGATGTCGTTAAACACCTGCCACGCAAAACGCCAAACGCGGAACACGGAACTATTTGCCGATTTGCCAATCTGGACTTGTTCATCTGCTCAGGTGTCCTTGTCATCAGGATGGTGCTATCTGAAGAACAATTTCACCACGGCGAACACAGCGAACACAACGGAGGGCAGCTGTCGTTAAACTCCTGCCACGCAAAACGCGAAACGCGGAACACGAAACGATCTGCCGATTTGCCAAATCAGACGTGATGGCTGCGGCCGAAGTCAGATCGTGCCAATCACATACATCTGGTCGAGCGTCGGGTTGACACTACCGCCTGCCGGTTCGAGGGTGATGGCAAAGCCGCCGGCACCGTCAACGTGCGGCACCTGCAGGAGCGAATCGACCGCGGGATCGAGAGTGATGACACCCATATCGACCGGGGTGCCACCCACCAGCGCCCAGAGTTGATACTGCCGGTTGGCGGGTGGGTCGGGAAGGTTGACGACGTCCATCAACGTGGCCTGACGGTCCGGATTCCAGTAGATCGTCACTTGTGATTCGGGAGACAGAGTCGTTCCCGCCAACAAGACGGTCCGGGTGGCGTCGTCACGGAGCAGATTGAGTTGTGTCTGGGCGAATGCCTGCTGACTGCGAATCGTGTCGCAATCCTGTTGCAGCTGATCGAATGACACTTGCAGGTCGGCAAGGTCTGACCGTACCTGTTGCAGGTTACTCCACAGCAACGCGATACCGGCCAGGGCGGCGACGAGCAGCACGGTAAGCAACCAGAGCCAGGGTGGCCGGCGCCGCGGCGCAGCCGGACGGACCTCATCGGACCCGATGCGGACCATGACCTGCTGCTTGATCTCCGGATCCGGTTCGACCGCGTGCAAGGTGGCGTAGCGCTCGATCGCAGCGCTGATGGCCGCGATCTCAGCCTGGATCTCGGGATAATCACGCGCATGTTGTTCCACCTCCGCTGCCTGGTCGGCAGGCAACAAGCCGAGCACATACTGCTCAAGAATTCCGGACGCTATGTATTCCTGTACGTTCAAATCAAATTTGCATGATCCATTCCAATGCACCGGAGACCAGTGCCACCAACGCCATCACCGCCAGGTCCAGGTGCTTGCGCAGTTCGCGCAGGGCCAGCCGCAGCCGGGTCTTCACCGTGCCCAGCGGGATGTCAAGGTGTTCGTGTACTTCTTTTTGTGTATATCCTTCAAAGTAGATCAGGTCGATCACGACCCGATGCTTTTCTTCCAACTGTCCGATCACATTGTCCAATCCAATATGATCCACGCGCAACTCATCACGCATATGGTCATAAGCAGATACGGGATTGTCCAGTGTGTGGATTTTTTTCCGGAACCGGTGTGGTGCCGACCGGACCTTGTCGAGGGCTGTATTGCGTGCGACATTCAGCATCCAGGTGTAGTACGACCCTTTGGCAGGGTCATAGCTGGCCCCGCGTTGCCAGATCTTGACAAACGCATCCTGCAACAGATCATTGGCGACCTCCCGTGACTTCACGACGCGCAGGATCACACCAAAGAGCGCTGCCGAGTATTGATCGTACAGCGTGCTCATCGCGGCCGTGTCGCGTTCAGCAATGCGTTGATATAGTTCCTGGTCTGGCACTACAGGTGTAAAGCTAGAAATTTCATCATCATCGGTCTTTCGCTGAAAAACCGAAAAAAGTTTGCACGGAAAAAATCCATGGAGTGCGATTTCCCGTAAGTATCAATACCGACGGTGAACGCATCGTTGGTCACAAGCAGTCGGGAGCCTTGCTCCCGCTCAGTTTTCTTCAAGTTAAAGGGGTTGACAACGGGCTGCTTCTTCCGGTGTCTAAGTGTGCAGACCACCCTTTGTCCCTAAAGCCAGAGGCGGAAGGGCAGCCCATTTTTTCTCCCGGTCACCCCTGCTGCGCTGTTGCAGCAAATCAACGTCGTCCGACGACCTCACGATCGCTAGTGATTGCGGGCCAGCACCGGTGATGTACTGCCCTGGCCGAGCGCATAGAGCATGCATACATGCGCCCACAAGGCACTCAGGAAGCTCTTCTGGGTATTATAGCAGATCCCGAATTCGCGTGCTGTCTCCCGGACGATTCCCGAAATCGCACGGTAATGCACATGGCAGATATTCGAAAACAGGTGGTGCTCCACCTGGTAGTTGAGTCCGCCGATAAACCACGAGAAGATGCGGCTCTTTTGGGCGAAGTTGGTGGTGGTCATCAACTGATGCACAGCCCAGTTGTTCTCGAACGTACCGTCTTGCGGTGGCTCCGGAAACTCCGTATTGGGCATGACATGTGCTGCCTGAAAGATGATGCTCAGGAACAAACCGACCACCAGGTGCATGGAAACAAACGCCGCCAGGACAATCCATGGTGATACAGGAATGAGCAGGATCGGAAGAACGATCGCGTAACCGTAATAGAACAGTTTCCAGGCGATGAGCCGCCACAACTCCGTTTGGAATTGATCCGCAGGGATCAGCCCCTCGTTCTTGTACTTGACGATCTGAATGAAATCCTTGGTGGTTACCCACCAGAGCGTGGAGATGCCATAAAAGATCCACACGTAGATAAACTGAAACCGGTGGATCCAGCGATGCCGCTGATGAGGTGAAAACCGCAGCACGACTGGTACGTGAATATCCTCGTCGTGCCCGTCGATATTGGTGTAGGTATGATGCAGCATGTTGTGCTGGATCTTCCACAACTCCGAGCTCACGCCCATCAGATTCATGGTCTTGCCGAGCAGATTATTGACCCAGCGTTTGCGCGAATACGCGCCATGGTTCGCATCGTGCATCACGCTCATGCCAATCCCGCTCATACCAAACCCCATCACCATCCACAACAGGAAGATCAGCCACGTTTGCGTCACAATGCCGGTCAGCATGATCACCAATGGCACGAGATACATGCTGAGCATGACAGTCGTCTTGATCACCATCCGGATGTCACCGTGCCGGGAGATGTTGTTTTCACTGAAATACGCATTGACGCGCTTGCGTAATGTGGTCACAAAATCCGCGTCCTGTTCCCTGGAGAAGGAATACTTGATCAAACTCATGAATCGCGCTTTGTCTTGATTGCTGGCAGGATAAACATGCCTCTGAGGCGAAATTGCGCGCGCAAGATAGCGGAAACCAGATAATTTCAGGCATGCAGATCGTTTCGGTCCCGCAGACAGAAGTGGTCGGATTCATATCTTGATGAAAACTGAAGTTCAAATGCGCAATCAATGGATAGGCCTGATAGCAGCACTATGGATCATTTCTGCATGCAACACGGATCGCACAGTGCCATTACAAGCCCCTGGTGACGAGGAAGCAGCGCTCATCTCCCTGGTCCGTGAACGCGAGCGTGCGATGGTGGAAAAAGACATCGACGCGGTGATGGCCCAGTTTGCCGATGATGCCACCTGGATCAATTCACAGGGGTACTACTTCGAGGGGAAACAGCGCGTGGAAGGGTTCCATCGTATGCTGGCGGGAAATGACTCTCTGGATTACTATTACGAGGCCGGCGAACCACTGGTACGGGTGCTCGATGCCGATCATGGTCTGGCCTACTATGGCTGGAAGATGTTTTGGTACCGCAAGGACGCGCCCACCGACACGACCACGCGGGAGATTGGCTTGATGACCCTGACTGCACACCGGGGACTGGACGGGTGGAAATGGGTGGCCGTGACCAACCAGCATACCCCCTGGTTTCATGCCACCATCGATCCGGTGACGGCAGACGATTGATCGATCCGTCATGGGACTCGTCATCGGTATCGGAGGCGCCAGCCGGTCGGGCAAGACTTCGCTGGCAAACAGACTGCAGAACAAACTGCAGGCGTATGGCACGTGCACCGTCCTGCACCAGGACGATTACATCCGCCCCATCCCCGAGATCCCGCTCATTCGCGGAGAAGTGGACTGGGAACATCCTGATTCTCTCGACTATCCGTACCTCAGATCGCTGGTCTGTGACGCGGCGGCCGCCTATGACTTTGTGATCGTGGAGGGCTTCATGCTTTACCCGGACCCCGAACTGACGGCCTTGTGCGACGTGCATGTCTTTTGTGAGATCGACAAGGACACCTTCCTTGAGCGCCGGCGGAAGGATCACCGCTACGGCATCGACGCCGAGTGGTATATCGAACATGTCTGGGATGCCTTTCTTCAATACGGTCGCCCGCCTCGCGGGCTGGAAGTTCATCGGCTGTGCACGGTCCGGCAAGTCATGGAATTACTGCGGGGACTGGGCAAACTCTGAAGCACCAACATTCAACCTTAAACTTTAAACATTAAACTTGGCACCCCTCGCACCAGACGCTGGTTCCGGAACGTTCCTTCTCCAAGATGTCTTACCTGCGTCTTATCATCCTGCTGATCTTCTCTACCCTCGCGCCTGGTGTCTGTGCTCAGGATGCGGTGATCGTCTGGGACCGTGACCGTCCGCTGTCCTGGTCCGATTTTCAGGGACCACCCGATCCGGACAGTGAACATGCGGCCGGCACGTATAGCGGAGTCCGCTACACGTACACATATACCATGCCAGACCGCACCTTCACGTTTGAGGTCGCAGCCTACTTCGATCCGGCCAGATCCTGGCGCAAGCCTGATGCCAACAGCGATTACCTGCTGCAGCACGAACAACTGCACTTCGATATTTCCGAGCTGCACGCCCGTCTGTTGCGAAAAGCATTTGCCGAAGCGGACTTCTCCGAGCGATTTGAAACCGAGATCAAGGCCATCCACGCCGAAAACAGCGCAGCTCGCCGGGCGATGCAACGGCGCTACGACGGTGAGACGGATCACTCAAATAACCGGGCGGCCCAACAGCGATGGGAGGCGTTGATCAGGCAGCAAATGCGGGCGCTACAGGCATTCCGTCTTCCCTAGCCGGGAGTGTGAACAGCCTGGATCATAGGCAAAAGTAGATCGTCAACGAGACCAGGTAGCAGGCTTCCAAGCAATTCCCCGATCCTGTTAACTTTGGTTTGCAAACCGTTGAGCATGGCAGAATTGAAAACCAAACCGCACAAGGGTAATGTCGACGCATTTCTCGCCTCCATTGACAATGAACAGCGACGTGACGATGCCCGGGCCGTGCTGGCTCTCATGCAGAAGGTGACCGGAGAGGAGCCGGTGATGTGGGGGCCATCGATCGTCGGCTTTGGTTCTTACCACTACAAATATGACAGCGGACGGGAAGGCGACTGGTTTGTGGCGGGCTTTTCGCCGCGCAAGACCAGCCTGACCTTGTACATCATGTCAGGTTTCAAACGGCACGACGAGCTGATGGCCAGGTTGGGCAAGCATACCACCGGCAAATCCTGCCTCTACATCAAACGCCTGTCGGATATCGACATGAGCGTGCTGGAAGAACTCATCCGCGAATCGATCAAGGAAGTACGCCGGCGCGAGAAAGCGCAGTGACCGGTCGTGCCAAGTTTACTATCTTCAGCGATCACCCTCTGATATTGCTCTCGCCCGTAAACGTCAGCGACCATGCGCACACGCATTGCTCACGGACTGATCGGCCTGGGTCTGATCGGCATCCTGTTTCTTCTGCCCGGCAATTCGTCCGAACCACTTGATGGCCTCTCTGGCGCTCCGGGGGACTTCGATTGTACGTTTTGCCATACACCCGGGGGCGCATCGCAACAAGGCAACCTCGAGATCGTCGGGTTCCCCTCGGTCATCGCGCCTCTGGCCACGTATCCGATCGAGATCCGCATCAACAAAACCTCCGGGAGCGCCCGCACCGCCGGATTTGAGCTATTGCTCATTGAGGGCAATTCCTCGTCCTCGGAGAGTGTTGGGACCTGGACGACATCCGATCCGTTTGTGACGATCTCCACCAATGCCAACAATCGCACCTATGTCAAGCATGGCGTGGGTGAGTATCAGTACGACGAAACCTTCAACGGCCCGGAGACCATCATCTACACCGCCGAGTGGACAGCTCCCGCTGCTGTCAATGATGGCATCTGGATCTACGGCATCGCCAACATTGGGGGGTTTCCGGAGGGAACAGATGGTGATCTGATCGTGACCCAGGTATTGTCGGATATCCCTTTGCCTGTCGATCTGATCTCATTCGAACTGACCAGACAACCGAACGGCCTGTCACTACTGCGATGGTCGACGGCTTCAGAAAGCAACAGCGCATACTACGCGGTACTGCGCAGTACGAATGGACGATCATTCGAAGAGATCGGCAGGATGGATGCCGCCGGATTTTCCAGCAACATCAGACATTACGAATTCGCCGACCCGCGGCCATTTACGAAGGGTGTGAGCTTCTACAAGCTCCGGATGGTCGATCTTGATGGTCGGTTTCACTATTCGATGATCCGATCTCTGAACGCGCGGGCTGATTCCGACATCAAGGTGACCGTGTTTCCGAATCCGCTCAGACATGGCGAATGTATCTTCATTGAGGTGGCCACGCCGCGCGATCTGCGGGAGATCAAGGCCACTGTGTGGCGGCAGGACGGTACACGGGTCCTTTCGACCGATCCCGGCTTCAAACCGGCTGGCATGCATCTCCTGGCGATGGATCCGGGACATCTGACACCCGGGGCCTACTCGGTGGTGGTCGAAGCAGATGGTGAGCATCCGACGGTCCGACAACTTGTGGTGGTGGAATAAATCTGATGCCCGATATTGGGTTCTCGAATCATACTTCCATGAAGTGCAACACCCTTCCTCGCAGCAAGTATGACCTGAGGTCGATTGGATGCTGCGCACTTTTTCTCCTCCTGCTGATCAGCATGTCTTGTCAAAAAGAGCTGGATCGGGAAGGATTTGTGTCCGTGGATGGCGGCAAAGTCTGGTACAGGATAGTCGGACAGGGCAATGGTCATCCCCTGCTCATCCTGCATGGCGGTCCCGGTTCCAGAAGTTGCGGGATGATCCCCGGTTTGTCGCTGCTGGCGGATGAGCGACCTGTGATCTTCTATGACCAGCTTGGCTCCGGCAATTCTGACAGGCCAACTGACACGACTCTCTGGAATACCGAGCGATTTGTGAATGAGATAGATCACGTGAGAAATCAACTGAATTTGGATAAAGTACACATTCTTGGACACTCTTGTGGAAGTACATTTCTGATTGAGTACATGATCACGAAGAAGCCAGAAGGAGTACATTCGGTGATCTTCTCCAGCCCGATGATCAGCACTCCCGATTGGATCCGGGATGCCCAAATACTATTGTCCCAAATGCCCACTGCCATACAGGACACCATTACCAAATATGAAGCACTGCAGGATTTCAGCGCACCCAGTTATGCGGCTGCCACAGACTCCTTTTATGCCCGTTATTTATCACGGAAAAGTTGGCCCTACCTTCCAAACAGCGAGTGCGAAAACGTGCCTGGCTTTAATGTACAGGTGTACAATTATATGTGGGGGCCCACGGAATTTACGGCTACGGGAACACTCCTTGATTTCGACCGAACCGCTGATCTCAAACAAATTGATCAACCTGTTCTTTTTGTGACCGGCGAATACGACGAGGCACGACCGGAAACCATGTACAAATACCAGAAGCTGTCCAAAAATGCATCCGTAGAGATCATCAGTGAGGCTGCTCACATGACCATGATAGATCAACCGGAACAGCTCGCTGAGGTCATTTCAAACTTCCTCAGGAATGTTGAAAAACAATAAAAGTTGTACATCGACTCCTCCGGGCACTGATAGTTGAGATCCCAATTGAGTCCGGACTTGTCGGTCAACTTGCCATATCGTGCACCCCAAATGGCATCCTGCAGTTCCCAGTGGACCTGACGCCTTTCTTCAATGCTTCGTAGACCCCGGTCTGAGACAGGATGTTGTCAAACTCGAGGATCAAGGAATGTGGTGGCTGCAATCACCTGTACATAAAAGTCGATCGCGGCACAGGCGTTTGCCGGCGAAGTAGAAATGGGGAATCAGTTTCACGGTGTTAAAGATTTGTTGAGACGAATTTTAAATGCACGTTAAACCCTTCATGGAGGGTTGTCAGCATGCCCTTGAGGCGATATTTTGTGCCACGATCACAACCAACTTTAACCTTGAATATCTGAACAAAACATGAAGCGACTACTCCTGCTCACCGCCATTTCCTGTGTCCTGGCATCCGTGCATGCCCAGGATATGACAATACGTGCCAACCTTTCGTCCCATACGATCACCGATCTCGACGAGGGCTTCATCGGCGGTGGTATCGGGTTGGAAAGCACCGTTGGCCTGCACTGGTCGCTGGGTGCCGATGTGAGCTGGGCGTCCAACAACGACCTGGCGATCTTCAATTTCAATCCCACGGTGCGCTATTACTTCAATCGCGGTCTGCAGGGGTTCTATCTTGGGCTCGGCGCCAATATCAACCGGCTGGCACGGGACGAGGGACCGATCGGTTTCCCGATCTCGCTGGA
>JAWWBX010000179.1:0-8907 GCA_033720735.1 Saprospiraceae bacterium | reverse complement strand
GGCCAGACATTACAACTCCGCGGGCGCGATTTCGAGATCACCGGCATCCTGGAGGAAGTGCCGGCCAATTCACAATTCCGGTTTGACATCATGGTCTCCATGCATTGCGCAGAGCAGGTCTTTTCGCGGATCGTCCTGGAAAACTGGGGTGAGGGCTACGTGGAGACCTTTGTGCAGGTGCCGCCCGGTGCGTCCCCGGACACTTACGAGGATCAATTGGAACAATTCGTTGCCGACAAACTACAGGCCTGGAGCGCATTTTCACCGAGGATCAGGATGCAGCCCCTCGACAAGCTCTATCTCCATTCGCGCGACATTTCGTCCTTTGCCAATGGAGGCGATATCACCTATGTGTATGCATTTTCATTCATTGCGCTCTTCATCCTCATCATTGCCTGCATCAACTTCATGAATCTAGCGACGGCGCGTGCCGGCCTGCGCTCGAAAGAAGTGGGTTTGCGCAAAGTGGTCGGAGCCAGTCGCCGCCAACTCATCGGGCAGTTTCTCAGCGAGAGCACGGTCCTGGCAGTGATATCCCTGGGGCTGGCGCTCGGCATCGCACAACTTGCCATGCCGTTCTTCAACCAACTGGCCGACAAGAACATGACGTTGTCCGCTCTGCTGGACGGCCCGGTCATCGCCGGTCTGCTTGGCATAACCTTATTCGTCGGCCTTGCCGCCGGCAGCTATCCCGCTCTGATCCTCTCGGCCTTCAAGCCGATCCATACGCTGGCCGGTGAGAAGCGACACGGGCTGCGCGGCGGCAAACTGCGGCGCGTGCTGGTGGGCTTCCAGTTTGCAACTTCCATCTTCCTGCTGGTCGTGACCGGTATTGTCTACAAACAGCTCAACTACTGCAAGAGCGTTGACCTGGGCTATGACAAGGACCATGTGCTCGTCTTCGGAACGCCCGTCGATCTCAGGAGCAAATACGACCAGTTTCGCAGCGAACTGTTGTCCAATCCGCGCGTCGTCAATGCTGCCGGATCATCGCGCGTGCCCCCGGGCAGTTTGAGCAGCTCACTGCAAACCCGGCCGGAAGGCGTGCCCGAGGATCAGCGCCGGGGGATGCAAACAGTATGGACTGACTATGATTTCATCGAGACGATGGGGTTCAACATGGCGGCTGGCAGAAGCTTCTCGCGGGAATTTCCGGCCGATGCGACCACCGGGTTCATCCTCAATGAGGCCGCTGTGAGGGAACTCGGTTGGACCAATGAATCGGCGATCGGCAAAACCTTTGGCAGTATGGAGATCACCGACTGGAACTCGGGCCAATGGGTGCCGCGTGACGGGCAGGTGATCGGCGTTCTGGAGGATTTTCACTTTGAATCGTTGAAAAACCAGATCGTACCTACGGTCTATTTCATTGCGCCTTACATGGCGTGGAACTACGTGGTGCGCGTCCGGCCTGAGCAATTGAACGCGTCGATCTCGTCCATCGAAAAGACCTGGGAGCAGTTCAATCCAGGCATTCCGTTCGAGTATACGTTTGTCGACGAGAATTTCGCACAGCTTTATCAAACCGAGGAGCGGCAGGGGCGCATCTTCGCCACCTTCGCGCTGCTGGCCATTTTCATTGCTTGCCTGGGCCTGATCGGCCTGGCCTCCTTCACCGCCGAACGAAAGAAGAAAGAGGTCGGGATCAGGAAAGTACTCGGAGCTTCGAGCTTCAATCTGGTCATGTTATTGACACGGGAGTTTACCTGGCTGGTCGTGCTGGCATTTGTGGTTGCTGCGCCGGTTGGTTGGTATGTGATGCAAAACTGGCTGCGGGATTTTGCCTATCAGACACGCGTGGGTGTGACCGTCTTCATCGCTGCGGGCGGCATCGCTGTCCTGATCGCATGGCTCACGGTGGGCTTGCAAACGGCGCGTACGGCTTATTCCAATCCCGTCAAAGCGCTCAGGCAGGAATGATGCAGATTCAAAGTTGAAAGTTTAAGGTTTAAAGTTGTTCCCAACCTTAAACCTTAAACCTCAAACTTTTCTAGTTGCCAGACATGTAGGACAGGTCTGGTCTGATCCATCCGGTACGCCGTTCGTACTTGCGGGTCAGGCTCAGGGCCTCCTGGAGCAGTGCCTGACGTTTCTCTCCCCCGGCCTTTTCGACCGCAGCCAGTCTGTTATGCCAGTCCTGCGCATCCTTGGCGGCACTGGCTACCATGTAGAAAGGCCCCATGGCGCCGAAACCACTCCGGTAGACCCGGTAATAGAACTTGGAGCCGGTATCCGCATGGAGCTGCTTGATCTTGCTGGCCACTGCCCGCAGGGCCTCTTCATTATCCTCAGACACGTACCAATAGTCGAGCGTCCGGTAGTATTCACCCTCAGGATTCTGGTTGATGCCGGATGGTTGGTACGACAGGTCTTCATCGAGCGTAAGGATATAGTCACCGTGCTCGTCGTAGCAATCGGAAAACCCGCTCCACATTTTTGCGACCTCCTCCTGGCCCATTTTCTCATCAAGCATGGCAAACGGATTGTCGTCGAGAGCGGCCATGTTGGGGATCGGGGCGACATAGATGTACTGAAAATCTGAGGTCATCAGGGCCAGGTAGTCGGCATTCGGGACATTGTACTTTTTGAGATTGGCGACGAGGTTGGCAGCAGCCTTTTCATACTTGGTTACTGCCGAGGGGTATACGCGATCTTCATGGATCGCAAACATCATCTGGGCTGATAAGGCCGTAGTGACAAACAATGCCAGCATCAGCGCAGGCACACTTTTCTTCAAGGTTTTCATTGTTCCAGTTTTAAGGTGATGCAATAAGATCTTGTCGCAGATGACGGCAGGACAGGCTATGACCTGGGGCGGCAGGAGAAAGGATCGGGTGTTTCCACAATCAGGTATGTACTGCTTTACCGTTGGGCGACGCTCCAAGTTAGTGATAAAACGGTTCCCGCGCCAGTGCAGAATGAATTTGACAACGCCCCTGGAAGACAAGATGTGGCTCCTGTATGACAGGGATGTCGGGCGTCTCGCCCTCCTTCTCAATAGTGATAGGTCCGTTTCCAGGGATATAGCGTACACATTATTGTTTGACCAATCGGTGGGTCTCGCGCGCACCATCCGCTTCCAGGGCGACAAAATACATCCCCTCGGCAAGGCCGGACAGATCGATGCGATATGTGCCATGCCCCTGACTTGCCTGGACCATATGCTCATTGATCACCTGGCCGAGATGGTTGGTCAGGACAATGCGGACTTCGGTATTACGCAACAGGTCAAGGACTACGGTGGCAGACGTGTGCGCCGGATTCGGATAGATTGTGGTTGACCCCGGAAAGGGTATTTGCGCAGAACTCGTGGTGATGTCTCCGACCAGCTGGCAGATGAAGTCACCTGTGTCCCAGAAGATCCAGGAGCTGATATGCAGGATCAACTCCGTCGGTTCCGGGGGGAGGCCGCTCACGGTGTCAATCTTCAGGGTGCCGTCATCATCCGGATCGAGCAGGAAACACGAGCTGACAGGCAGTGTATCGCCAGCACAATTCATGAACAGTTCGAAGAAGAACCCAGCTGACGGATTAAGTGAAAGCATACGGATCTCGATCTCGGTATTACCGAGCGTATTGAAGTGGTACCAGACATCCGGATACTCACCGGCAGGGTTGTTGGTACAAGCCGGCACCAGCCCCATGGTCGGGGTGCTGAAGTTGGTCGTGCCCTGAATACCGTCATCAAGATTGTCGGCCGCTTCGCGCGAGATGATGTAGGCCGAGTCAGCATTGGCACAGGCGTCGTTGGCGGGCGGGGTAGGGGGGACGATCTCGACCAGGTCGAACATCCCATTGCCCATCTGGCCGTTGTATCCGCCCAGACGCATGAGGTATTCGACGCCTTCCTCCACATCAAACTGCAGGATGTTGGTGAAATTGGCGCAGCCGGGGGTGGCGTCGCTGCAGGCCAGCATGTCGTCGGGTGTCGGGTAGCATCCCACATTCGGCCCGTAAACGACGAGCCGCGAGTCGAAGGTCACCTGATCACAGGTCGCCCATTCCACCGTGCCGGTGATCGGGGAGGTGAAGCGATACCAGATGTCGCGCTGGACCTGGTCGTCACCGAACCCAAAACACACCAGGTCGTCGGGATGTGCCGGGCCATCGGTGGTAGCATTCAGATTGTCAACAGGCTGATCCTCTCCGAGCGTAATGACGAATGCATCCTCGCAATCATCGTTGTCGGGCGCAGGCGGCGCAATCATCAGGGTAAATGCCCCCGATCCCTGGGCACCCGGTTCTTCAGCTCCAAAACCACCCAGACGCATGAGATATCGCTTGCCCTTTTCGACTTCAAAGCGCAATTCAGATTCAAAGTTGGTGCAGGCAGCCGGGCCGTCCTCGTTGCAGGCGAGCAGGTCCCCGTCCTCCAGGGGGCAGTCGGCATCGCCCTGGTACACGGCAATCCGGGAATCGAAATCAGCCATGCCGCACAAGCTCCATAGCAGGTCGCCCGTCACGGTGGCCACATGATAAAACCAGATATCGCTGAAGATCGAATCGGACGCGCTGGAGGGGCAGGGGGCGTTGGGATGGAAGGGCCCGGACGATGTCGCCCCGATGGTGGTGAATGAGTCGATCTGGTTGAGAAAGACCTCGATTGCGGCCGAGCAGCTGTCGTTGGCCGGTTGGGCAGAAATGGATTGCGTCATCAACAGGCAGGTGCCGATCAGGCCTGCAGTCATCCATGCTCTCATTGTGTGTGCGTTTTAGAGTTTTTCAAATAGTGCGCCGAAGCGCTGGTCGGTTGATAAGTTACGGAATGACCTTGTCTTCAGGAAACGGATGGCTGAGCGCAGTGGAAGATGTTTGATCTGACGCCCGGGGATATAGCCGCCTTCGATGCAAGATCGAGGCACATGGCTGGCATCTTACCAATTGTGCAACACATTGCCATTTGGCTGGAGCTGTTCATTTTGTCATATTTTGCGCGCGTACGCAGACCATGGTATGTCAGTATCCACCCGAGAACTTGCGGCAATTCTTTTCGCTGATATTGTAGGCTACACCACCTCGATGCAGCATGACGAGGATGCCGCGCTACAGATGGTCAGGGACTACCAGGAAATTCTGCAGTCGGCTGCTGAAGCACATGGAGGCCGCATCTATAAAAATTACGGTGATGGCAGTCTGCTGGTGTTTCCCAACAGTGCAGGTGCAGTATTGGCAGCGATTCAGATCCAGGCCGATTGTATGAGAGATCGTACCATCCCGGTGCGAATCGGAATGCATGTCGGCGAGTTCGTCGTGCGCGACGGAGATCTTTACGGGAACGGGATCAATCTGGCCTCGCGGATCGAATCGCTCGGTGTGGCCGGGTCCATTCTGATGTCCGGTGACGTGCAGCGCAAGGTGAAGAATCGCCCGGAATTGGACCTGGTACGCGTGGGGGTTTACCAGTTCAAGAATGTGGATGAGCCCGTGGAGGTTTTCGCGATCAAAGGCGAGGGATTGCGTGTGCCGCCACGAGACCGGACACATGGTCTGCTGGCCTCAGGAAAGCGTGGCCGCAGATCGCGCCTGTGGATCGGGCTGATCTCCGTTGTGGCGCTGCTTGCCGCAGCCTGGTGGTTCGTCGTCGGCAAGGACGCTCCGGCGCGGATCGCAGAAACCGACCGGGCCAGGAGCATTGTGGTTTCCGTGTTTGACAATCAAACCAATGACCCTTCCCTGGATGCCTTCGGCAATATGATCTCCGACTGGACGACCAGCAGTCTGAAGGAAACCGGGGAAGCGAACATTGTCAACCTGGCCAACCTGCCGGATTCATCCATGGTCAGCGCAATCAATCAGGTGAACTCAGCCGCAGCGCAGGCGATCGGGATTGACCTGATCCTGCGAGGCCGCTACTACCTTACAGAATCACAACTGACCATTGTCGGAGATATCATTGACTCCGGCAACCGGTCTACCATCGAATCGTTTAGCGTCACGGGACGGCGCGATGATTTGTCGGAGCTACTGGCTCAATTTGCCCGTGATGTCCAGTCCTACTGGGCCGTGCGTGACCTGGACAGATTCCTCAACAATCCTCCGGATTACCAGGCCTACCGCCATTGGAAAGCTGCGCAGCCATTAAAGTATTCAGACCCCGCAAAGTCGCAGGAGTTGCTACGCCAGGCTTACCAGCGTGACACCAATTTCATGGCGCCGTTGTTTGAGCTCTACGCCTTTGCTTCAAATCAGAACGACCAGGCAGCCAAAGAGGAGATCATCGCAGTCCTGGCCTCGAAATCCGATCAATTCACAACCTGGGAGTCCCTGTCATTTGATATCATCCGGGCCATGGAGGAGCGTAATTTCCTGTTGGTCGCCCAACTCAGTGAAAGGAGGTTTGCCATGGATCAGAGTGACCATGCGGCCAACAGCAATGCGGCTTCTTTCTACGGATGGACCAACCGGCCGGGTAAGGCGCTTGAGGTTTACAACAGGTTTGACGAAAGGCTGCTTGGAGAAGAGACGAGTGTGCTCTCCTGGCGGGAGACATGCAACGCTTTCTCACTTTATCTGTTGGGCCGCTATCTTGAAGTAGCTGAGGTAGCCACGAGCTATGCCTACCCCAAAATGCCGGTCGCGCTCGCAGTCATCCATCTCAAATCGCTGGTCCGGATGGACAGCCTGCATACAGCCCGTGTGCAATTTGAGGACTACCGGCGCAGCGGCACCTACAATATGTCCGGACAGCCTTCCCCTGCGGATGATCTCCCCGTCCTGGTATGTGATGAGCTGTATCTCACGGGACACGAGCAGGAAATCGAGTACTACGTGCAAAAGCTGCTCGAAGTAGTAGAGAATGACCGCGACAGTCCCAACAACGCCAAACTTCGTGGACTGGTGGCCTTCTATCGGCAGCAGTATGCGATGGCTGCCGGGCATTGGGAAAGCGAGTCAACCTTCAGTTCAAGTCTGCCGGGCTGGATGAATGCGGGCATCGAACTGGAGCATCAAAGCAGACTGGGGCATGCGTACGCGATGGCGGAAATGCCGGAGCAAGCAGATAGCATCCTGTTGTCCCACTTTTCCAAGAGAAAGGAAGAGCCAGCGCTATTGGCCGCCCAGCAATACTATGCTGCCCGAATACTGGGTGCGCTGGGCAAAGGAGATGAAGCGGTTGCTTCGCTCAATGCGGCGATCAAGAACGGTTTCTCGTTCTTCAGACCCTCCGTGTTCCACCAGGATCCCTTCCTCCGCCCGTTGTCGGGTCATCCGGGATTTGCAGAGATCCTCAGGCCGAAGGGGTGAAGTCCAGGAGTGGGTTGCCCGATTAGTACGCTACATTCTCTGTGATGATTCCGATTTCACTGCATTGCGTTTTGCCGATGGAGGTGTATCTTTGCCGTCCGCCAAGAATCGATCACGAAAGGATTGGTACTTGGACGCTGGAAACGAAGTTTTCCAGAAATGGTGGTTGTAGCTCAGTTGGTTAGAGCGCTGGATTGTGGTTCCAGAGGTCGCGGGTTCAAATCCCGTCTTCCACCCTACTGACGCCTGCCTGCATCGCCTTCGCGTAGCTTCGGGCGGAGCGAGGCCGGCCGGCAGGCTCCCTGCGGTCTTGCTTACCGGTTGACCTGCCAGGTTGGGTTCTCCCGCCTCAGGAAACCTCACTGTTTGCCAGCAATATATGAAGTAGAGATCTGAGGCATGCGCGCGGTGCGCATTCTGGCTGCACCCCGGGAAAGCAATACCCCCCGGCACGCTGCCCCGCCTGCTGGGGGTATTGCCGTTATTTCTGATCATACTTCAGGTCGTCCGTGGGTGTTACGGAAGATGGATGGCAAACTGGATGTCGCTGCAGGTGTTCGGTCCGGGTGCGCCATAGTCAGTCGGCACCCCTCCCGGGTAGATGCACCCTCCGTTAAAGGTCTGGATCATATCCGGCATGAATGCAGGCAGAGCTTCCTCATGGGTTCTGAGGACCAGATGCACTTCAGCGCCATCCGGATCTTCCAGACCGAGTGACGGCAGATTGAAACCGAGCCAGGCGTTGAAGAATCCCATGATCGATCCTGAATTGTCACCGCTTTGCAATGAGCCAGCAAAGTTCGCCTGATTCCCATTGCCGACCACATGCCCCGTCGCATAGAGAATATCCGTGCGTGTGGCAGGGTTGAAGATGTCGGCCTCTCCACAGGGCGTAGTGGCGCATTCACCCGATTCATTAAATACGACGTACCAAACCGTGAGAGCGTCCCCGCTGGTCACTTCTGATGTCTGCAACGTCATGGAAATACCGTTTGGTTTGCGTACCAACTGCGACGATCCGACCACATCACCTGTGGCAAAGGTGTAAACGTCACTGTAGCTGATGTGAGCCGGGACCTTGTCATCAATGTCCCATTTCGTCATGATCTGATCGTTCTGTGATCGCTCGGTCGGGAGGTCGCGCTCAGGGTTGGCAGGGCGCACGGAGTCCGTGGTGCAACTTGTCAGCAATGCACAAGCCATGGCTGCGCATAAGCTGAGGGAGGTCAGGTGTTTCATTTGTGTTATGTTTTGGTTGGATAATCTCAGGGTGCAGGACTCTGGCGAGCCGCGATACAGGAATTAGGCTGTTACCCCCCAGCGGTGTTATCTTATAAGTTCGGCTTTTTGCGTACGCAAGTCAAGCAATCGCAGCCGGGTGTGCAAAGTGAATGTCGGCCCCCGGACCTTTCTACAGCAGCGGCACGATGGCGACATCCAACAGTCTCAGACAGTTGGTCAGCTGCCGTACTTTCGAGTTGAGCAGATCCCTTGCACAAATCACGAATGTACAGGCCCTGCACAACGAGTGCATTGACAATGGGATAAGTAGGGTTGGCAGCCCCGCCCCGCCTGCACCGCGTTTCGGCGGGCAAAGCAGGGGTCGACTTGCATGGGAGGTAGTAGCCTCGCCTTCACGATGTTTCGGCGAGCAACGGCCCG
>JAWWBX010000178.1:0-9034 GCA_033720735.1 Saprospiraceae bacterium | reverse complement strand
TTTCTAATAGCTTAGACGACTGTTAGAAACATAAACACAAATCTATGAAAAAAATTGTCCTCGCCATCGGGGGAGCCAGCGGGTCCATTTACGCGCGATTGCTCCTTGAGCGACTCCGTGCGCTCGACGATCAGGTCGGGGATTGCGGGTTGATCATGAGTGAGAATGCCCTGGTCAACTGGGAACTTGAACAACCCGGGATTGCACCGGAAAGCTATGGGTTCAAGGTGTATGACCCGCGCGATTTCAATGCGCCATTTGCCTCGGGCTCGGCCAGGTACGAAACGATGATCGTCTGCCCGTGTTCCATGGGTGTCTTGGGGCGGATTGCTCATGGCGTTTCTGACGATCTCACCACCCGTGCGGCAGATGTGATCCTCAAGGAACGCCGCAAATTGATCCTGGTCCTGCGCGAGACCCCGTACAGCCTGATCCATATCGAGAACATGCGGTTGGTGACCCTGGCTGGCGGCGTGATTTGTCCGGCAACGCCGTCCTTTTATAGCGGGCCGTCGAGCATTGACGGGCTGGCGGCCACCGTCGTTGATCGCGTTCTCGATCTGGCGGGTTTGGATATCAGCACGTATCGCTGGGGAGAACAAAGCAGTTGATGACCACTCCAAAACGATCACTTGCACTGGCCGCGCTGTTGGGCATGATGACGCCTCTCGGCGGTCAGTCGATCAGTGCGGTGATTGCGAACCAAACGGATGGCGGTGTGGTGGCCGATGCGTTTGTCTTTATTGCCAACACTTCGATCGGAACGATTTCCGGGCAGGACGGGCGCTTTGAACTGGATATCTCGGCAGTGGCTGAGCGTGAGGAAGCCTCCCTGGTGGTATCTCACCTCAATTATGCGACGCAAACACTGGAGCCGTCAGCCCTCCGCGCGATGCCCGACACCATCTACCTGGAGCCGGCGGCCGTCTCCATCAACGAGGTGGTGGTGGCGCGCAAGGGCAGGGGAGGCCTGCGGGCACGCAGAATGAAGGCATTCCGCACCCAGTTTATTGGTACGGGGCGGGCAGCCCAGTCCGTCAAGATTACCAATCCCGACGTCCTCCTGTTTTCAGAAGAACACGGAGCGCTGCATGCCAGCGCCACCGCACCGCTGCAGTTGTCGAATGAGTGGCTCGGCTATGATATTGAATACTTCCTCAAAGAGTTTGAGTCGTATCCGTCGGGTGACGTCCGGTATGCCGGCAGTGCGTTTTTTCGCGAGAAGGAGGTTTCGCCGCGTGAGCGGGCACGCTATCACCGCAACCGGAGTACCGCATATCATCAAACCAGTCGCAAGTTTTTCGCGGCGCTGGTCAGCGGAACACTCGATACCACGGAATACGCGATCGGTTATGCGACACTTGACCACCGGCTGGAAGTGACCGGGACCACACCATTGCGAGCCAATGCCTTGCCAATCCTGCCGCTGGAGGGAGACCGTTACGAGATCAGGCTCTCCGGCATCCTGGCTGTGCATGTGTTGGGCGCACCCCGCAAGAAAGGACAGCCCTCCACCGGTGAACAGGTCACCACGCCGTACGGCCAGCAAACCACCACCCGCCTGTATTTGCCCATTACCTATTACAATGCGCGTACCCGCAAGATCATCGTTAACCGGTACGGCACGATCCTCAATCCAAAGGATATCGAAGAGTTTGGGTATTGGGCGCAACAGCGTACGGCTTACTTGTTGCCGTTTACCTACCAGCCCGAATGACTGTCAGGAATCTTTGCGACGCTTGCGATAGACCAATGCTTTATTCACCTTGATGCTCGCGTTCAGTTCGTATCCGATCAAAACGATGAGCGAATTGATCTGCAACCACAGCATCAGCACGATCAGTGCTCCCAGCGATCCGTAGATCTGGTTGTAGGTGTCAAAGCGGTTGACATAGTAGGCAAAGGCGAGAGACGACAGGAGGCTCAGGATCGTGGCCAACGTCGCCCCTGGGGAGAAAAAACGGATCCGCCGCTTCAACGCCGGACCGTAGCGGTACAACGTACTGATCCCGGCATAGAACAACGCAATAATGGCGAACCACCGGATCAGACGCAGTTCGTCCAGGTTCTTCAATTCGATCACGCCCCACTCCATGATCGCCTCGGTCAGTTGCCGGCCAAACACGATCATGGCCATCGACAAAATGAAGAGTGTTCCCAGGATCAGCGTGAGTTCGAGCGCCACCAGGCGGTGACGCCACCAGGACCGTTGTTTGTACGAGATGTCATAGCTCTTCTCAAATCCCCGCAGCATCGAGATCATCCCGTTGGATGAAAACCAGAGGGCAAGCACCAGACCGATGCTGAGGAGCCCTCCCTGGGAAATCGATGTCAGCTGTTCGATGATATCGATGATATACTGGGCCGCCTGCTCCGGCAACACTTCACGAATGGACTGGGTCATCGCTTGCGTAAAGCCTTCAATCGGCAAATAGGGCAGGAGGGTGAAGAGGAAGATGATCGCAGGGAAAATGGCCAGTAAAAAGCTGAAGGCCATGGCGTTGGCGCGGATAATGATGTTTTCCTGCCGCAGCTCGTTGCGGATGAATGCGAGTACGTCGTAGATCGGGATCCCCCCGAAGCCGGGCAAGGAGTTGTGCTGTGACCAGGCCTTGATCCACTGGACCACTTTGCCGATGCGCGTCCGCTTTTTTCCGTCAGGCGGTTTCAAAATACGGTTTCAGTGTATCGATGAGAAACAGCGGCACGGTGACCCGTTTGCGTGTTGCAGCTTCCAGGAAGCAAAGGGTGACGCGCCCCGCAGTACAAAGTTTATTGTTCTCAAGGAATATTTCAGAGTGAAAGGTGATCCGGTCATCCGGCATCGAGGGGATGGCCGTGCGGATCGTCAGGAGCGCGTCATATCCGGCGGGCCGCAGGAAGCGAACGTGCATGTTCATCACGGGCATCAGGATGCCGTGATCGACCTCAAGCGACGCGTAGCGGATACCCAATTGGCGCATTGCTTCCACGCGGGCCACCTCGAAATAAGCGGCGTAGTGACCGTAATAGACGAAGCCCATCTGGTCAGTCTCGCTGTAGCGCACCCGGACGGTTGTTTCGTGCGTATACATCAATTCAGGATGAGCGCAGGATCGGGCAACTCATGCAGTGTGAGCCACCGCGGGCGCGCGACAATTCGCTGGACTTAAGGGTAATGATAGTGTCCTCAAGCCTGCCGGCAAATTCCGGGTCTTCTGCGCAATGCTCCAGAAAGCGATGGGCGGGCAAGATGGCGTATCCGACACCCTCCAGGGCCTGCGCGGTGCGTTTATTCCGTCCGTAGGCAATGGCCACTCCCGGTTTGACCGCCAACAGATTGCAGGCATCTGTCCATTGCTCGCGCTCCTGGTAGGGTGACTGGCCGCCTCCGCTGAGAATGAACTGCATGCTGGGGTTCACCTCAGCCAGGACGAACTCGCGGATCGATGAGTACTTGCGTTGCGACCCGTTCTTGGCATGTACCTCCACATAACTGCTGAGACCGTCGATGACGATCGGCTGAAACGCCACGGCGTGGTTGTAATTGATCTGCGTGAAGATGGTATCTATATGCATGTAGGAACGGTCCGACGGTACCTTCACCATTACTACATGATCAATCACGTTGCGTTCGAAAAGCGCTTGCTTGAGTGAGTAAAAGGCATGCTCCGTCGAGCGCTCGCTGACGCCGACGAGAAAGTAGTCTTCGTTGAGGATCATCATGTCACCGCCTTCCACCGAGACCTTTTCTCCGCGGCGACTGGGTGGAAACTCATCGACTGTGTTGAGGTTGATGAGGCGCTTGTTCGCCTTGAGGTCTGCAAACAGGGGGTGACGCCAGAAAATGAAACGCGTAAGCAGGTTCTCGCGGTGCCGCGCATCCTTGGCCGCCTTGGTGATGATCACATGATCGTTCACCACCACGGCAATGTCACGTGTGAAGATGAAATTTGGGATGGGATCAAACAGGATCGTGTCGATCTCAGGGATATACCCGGTGATCAGCACCTCCGCCAGCTGCTTGTTGTCCAGACTCTCGAGATCCTGCCTGAAGACCTGAGGGAGTTCCTCAAAATCGGCGATCAGTTCCAGGATCTCGACCCTTCCGTCATGCGATGACTCCAGTGCCTCATAGATCAGGGTCTCAGCCTCCAGGACGTTGTCCTGGCCCATCAATGCGCTGAGTACATCGGTAAAGACCTGATGCTCCTGCCGCATCTCTGGCAAATAGACAATGTCGTCGAACAGCAACTCATCGGCCCGTTTGGGCGAAATGCGGGAGATCCCCTCATCAGGGGCGTGCACGATCACCTTCCGCAAGGTGCCGATCTCAGAGGAAACAAAAACTTCTGCCATGCCGCAAAGTAAGGGATTTGTGTTCAGGTGTTCAGGTGTTCAAGTGTTCAAGTGCGTTGGACGCCACTCGAAGAGATGAAGGCAAGATGCAAAGCTGCACATAAAGGGAAAGGCGGGCGGGCGTCCCTTGAGGGATTGAGGGTGCGGGAGGCCTCTGGGAAGTTTTTAGTGAATTGGCAGACCATGTCGGACAGCATGAGACTGGAATTCAGTCATGTACAAGGGAGCATTTGAAGGCAGGAGCGTCCATGCCTCAGGATGCCTGCGATCAAACAGAGTGACCTTGCCTGTGCACCTGCCACTCAGCACCCGTTGACTGCCCAAATTCCCTTATCTTTCGCCGTCATAAACAGGGGCCGCTATCACTGGAAATGATGGGCTCCTGCCGAACAGGAAAATTCCGGGTGTGATCATGCTGAAGAAACTGAAATCGCTGTTCATCATCGAAGAGGACGATGCTTCCCAGTCACAGGCAACAACTGGTGCCGGTGGTCAGACAGGCCCCAGTGACAAGTCTGCGACGCCTGTGACCACTGACCTGAACAGCACCAGTGATTCGAGCGACGGCGGCAAGGTGAGTGACAGGTTTCTCAAGGTCTTGCTCACCGCCATGGAGGAAAATGACCTCGACGGGTTTGACTACCTCGAGTACAAGGACTTCCTGCGCTCCCTCGACAAGGTCAACATGGAGGAGGAGACGCAATACAAATCTGCGTTTGCCACAGCTCAGACAATGGGCGCGACCGTCGGCAAGATCAAGGAAAGTGCGCAGCACTACATTGATGTGCTGAAAGGTGAGCGAGCGAAATTTGAGGAAGCGGTTGAGAAACGACGTACCCAGGTGCTGGAGTCGCAGCGACTGAGTATTGAAAAGCTTGAGCAGTCGGTCACCGACAAATTGGCGCGGATTGAAGAACTGAAGAAGGAAGTAGAAGCGACCCGGGAGAAGATCAAGAAGAAAAAAGCGGAGTTTGCGACATCGCAGGACAAGGTCGAGAAGACCAACGCCGATTTCATCCATACTTATAATGTCCTGGTCGATCAAATCCAGGAAGACCTGAACAAGATCAACACGTATTTGTCATAATCCGTACCCATGAGCGACTACAAGCCAAAAAGTTTTTGGCGCAAGCCTGAAGGGAGAACCGGGCTGATCGTACTGCTTGGACTCATCGCCGCGGGGGTGGTGCTGGTGCCGATCGTACTTCCCGCGCTCATCGAGCTGGCCTCCAGTATCCTTGCCCTTTCAGCCATGTTGCTCGTACTGGGTGCGATCATCTACATGGTGGTCGATCCCAAGGTGCGGAGCCTGATCTGGTATATGTACAAGAGCGTCATGCGCTGGATCACCGGGCTGTTTGTCAAGATTGACCCGATCGCTGTTCTCAAGAGCTATGTCGAAGAGCTGAAAGAGAACCTTCGCAAAATGAACAAACAGATCAGCAGGTTGCGCGGACAGATGCACAAGCTTCAGGAACTGATCATCAACAACCGGAAGGCCATCGAAAGCAACCTGTCGCAGGCGAGCAAGGCCAGGGAAAAGAACAAACAGGCGATGATGATCCTCAAATCGCGCAAGGCCGGACGGCTCAAGGAGTCCAACCTGCGGCTTGAGGACCTCTATCGCAAAATGGAGATCCTGTATCGCGTGCTGACCAAGATGTACGAGAATTCAGAGATCCTCATGGAGGATATCAAGGACCAGGTTGAGGTCAAGGAGCAGGAGCGCAAAGCGATCCAGGCCAGCCATTCCGCCATGCGCTCAGCCATGAGCATCATCTCTGGTGACAAGGACAAACGGGCCGTCTTCGACATGGCCCTGGAGGCCATCGCCGACGACGTGAGCCAGAAAGTGGGGGAAATGGAACGCTTTATGGACATGTCTGAAAACTTCATGCAGTCTGTCGACCTGCAAAACGGTGTGTTCGAAGAAGAGGGTCTCAAGATGCTTGAGAAATGGGAAAAGGAAGGGGTTTCACTGATCCTGGGGAAAGAGAAGCAGGCCCTCATTGAAGAGGCCTCCGATGAGGACAACGTACTCGACCTCAACGCCCCGATCAAAAAGGCTGTGCGCGCGGAAGGACACACCAATCAATATGACGCATTCTTTGATTAACATTATACTCCACCATAGACAATAACATCAGAAGATGGCGACCAAACTGACAACATTCAGCAAATTCCTGATCACCCTGCTCATCCTCGGTGCCATCGTTGGCATCGGTTGGTTCATTTACAACAAGACCTCGGTACTGGACGATTTCAAGGAGGGATCCGGCGGTGATCGGGAACTCAACCGTGCTCCCGGTGAGAGACTCAGTGATGACGAGGATGTACTCACCGTGCAGCTGGTGACCTGGGGCGGTTACGCGCCGGGCCTTTACTTCAACGAAGGAGCGGAGCCGACGACCCGTTCCCGTTTCTATCAGGATTATGGCCTCAAAGTGCGTTTTGTCAAGAATGACGATCTCGGTGCTGCCCTCAACGCCTGGATCGCCGACGAGTACGACGTGCTGGTGCAGACCGCCGACGCGTTCCCGCTGTATACGGCGCCTGAGGATATCAATGCATTCAATCCCAAGGTGTTTATGCAGGTCGACTGGTCGCGCGGCGGGGATGTCATCATCGCCAAGCGCGGGATCAATTCGATCAATGACCTCAGAGGGAAGCGGGTGGCCGTGACCGAGCCCTCGCCGTCACAAACGCTGCTCATCTCGTCACTGGAGGCGGCAGGTTTGTCGTACGACGATATCGAGGTCGTCGCTGCGCAGGACCCGATCTTTGCGGCGCAGGCCTTCAAGGGAAATGATGTCGATGCAGCAGTGGTGTGGAGCCCGTTCCACCTCGAGGCGACCCGCGACGTGGCGGGCTCGAAGGTGCTGCTCTCCACGATCGAGCAATCCCACATTATCGGTGACATCATGTTTGCCAAGGATGACTTTATCCGGGAAAACCGCGAGCAGATCCACGCATTTTATGAGGGCTGGATGAAAGCCATTGCTGAATTGCACAGCACGCCTTCCAACCAGGACAAAGCCGCCAAACTGCTGGCAGAGTTCCTTGAGTTTCCCGTCGAAGATGCACAAGGCGCGATGGCCGACGTACGCTGGACAACACACGGTGACAACGTCAACTTCTTTGGCCTGAATCCGGATTACCGGGGGATCAAGGGAGACGATCTGTACAGTAAAATGAGCCGCAAGTTTTACGAGCTCAATCAGGCCCCGGCCGTAGCCCCGCCGTGGCGGAGTGTCGCCTACACAGGGGCGATCCAGGCCGCCATGGACAACCTCCGTGGAGCAGCACATGCCGCCGAGGAAGGACCGGCATTCGATCCGCCCACCGAGGCTGAGCGCACAGCGCCCGCTATCGCTTCCAAACCAGTCAGTATCAATTTTGCTACCGGACAGAGCACGCTGACGGAGAATGCCAAGACGATCATCGATCTGCAGTTTGCTGACGTGGCGCGCACCTTTGCCAACATGCGCGTGCGCATCGAGGGGAATACCGACAATGTCGGCGCCCGGCAAATGAACATGCAACTGTCGCAGCGCCGCGCACAGGCGGTGGCCGACTACCTGCAGCAGACCTATGGGATGGATCCCAACCGCTTCGTCATCATTGGTAATGGCCCCGACAAGCCGGTGGCAGGATGTGAGGACAATGCCTCTGAGGATTGCCGGGCTCGGAACCGACGCACGGATTTCCAACTGATCCCGGGCTAGCGGAAGCACGCAGAAGCCCATGAACTGGTTACTCATCCGCGGAGAGGTCAGCCGGCGCACCAGGGTCATTCTGGGTGTCGCCGGTATCCTGCTGGTCTTGCTGGTCTGGACGCTCCTGACGATGGGTGAAAACCCCGTGTACCCGCCGATCATCCTGCCCAGCCCGCTCAAGGTGTTGGCGGCATTTCAGGACCTGTACCTCGACAACAACCTCGTAGGCAATACCGCACGTTCGCTCGGTCTCAACCTGGCCGGGTATGTAGAAGCGATCCTGATCTCGATCCCGGTGGGATTCGCCATCGGTTTGTTCATTCCCTTTCGCTTTGCCTTTCTCAAACAGATCGAAGGCATCCGCTATCTGCCCATCGTGGCGCTCATGGGCCTGTTCATCGTTTGGTTTGGGGTGGGGACTTCGATGAAGGTGCATTTTCTTGCTGTGGGGATCATCATCTACCTGCTTCCCATGATGATCGTGCGGATCGACGAGGTCAACGACGTGTATGTCAAGACGGTCTACACGATCGGTGCAACCAACTGGCAAACCATCAAGACTGTCTATTTTCCGAGCGTGCTGTCACGGATCTCGGACGATATCCGCGTTTTGACGGCCATCTCCTGGACGTACATCATCGTGGTTGAAGGGGGGATTGCCAGTACCGGCGGCATCGGATCCCTGATCTGGCGGATGGGCATGCGTCAGGGCAGGATGGATAAAGCCTTCGCCTTGCTCATACTGATCATCATCATCGGTGTCATCCAGGACCGTCTCTTTGTTCGGCTCGACCGTTATCTGTTCCCGCACAAATACCAGCTGAGGGATGCGGAGCGCGCCAGCCGCATGCGGAAGGAATCGTTGTTTACGGTCATATGGACGTATGCTTCCAAAACGATCGGCCGCGTGTTCCTTGGACTATACCTGATCCTGTTTGTGATCGATGTGTTTGGACTCATGGGTGAATTCCGGCCGCTCA
>JAWWBX010000177.1:0-9065 GCA_033720735.1 Saprospiraceae bacterium | reverse complement strand
CAGGTCTCCATACCCGAGATCATCCGCAAGGATCAGCACGATGTTGGGCACATCGGCACCCGTCTCAACAGGACTCCGGCAAGTGGCCAGGGAGAGGCACAGAGCCAGGAAGGAGATGGCATTCAGCACACAGCGCATTGCAAAACGATCAGAGCTCGAAAGTACAGAATCACCCCAGATATCAACGCAGGATCGTCACCTGCCCGATAAAGGTCTCAGTCAGTCCGTCGAAGAAGGCGATGCGCGCGCGATACGTGTACACTCCAGGCGGAAGTGGATTGCCCTGGTACGTGCCATCCCAGCCGATAGACATGACATTGAGAATTTGGTCCGATGCATGATACACCACATTACCCCAGCGATCCAGCACCAGGCGGACAAATCACTGACAACGGTCACCTCGCCCGCCAACAAAACAACCCTTGCATCCATTTATATTCACACATGACGCACGAAGAGCGCGATATCCTGTCCGGGCAGTTTGTCCATGCCATGCAAGATCTGTTCATGGCGATGAAGCGTGTCGATGGCACCTGCGTGGAAGTGACGGATCAGATCGACAAGCGTGACCTGCAGGTACTGGTCTGGATCGGCGATCATGACAATGTGATGATGAAGGACATTGCCGAAGTACTGGGGGCTCCCTTGAGTACGGCAACGGGTATCATCCAGCGGCTGGTGGACAAGCGCCTGGTCATGCGGGTCGCTTCTCCTGCGGACCGGCGCGCCGTGGTGCTTCAGCTGTCAAACGATGGCCGGGAGATCTTCCGGCAGTGGAGCACGATGCGCATCGAAGCCGCACGCCGCATGCTTCAGGGATTGTCCGAAGAAGAAGTGGCCAGCCTGCTGCAATTACTTGAAAGAATGGTGAAACAGGTCGACGCTCATCAATAATCTTGTACAGCACACACGCCACTCCGCGACATTCGCGAACTCCTTCAGTCGATCAAATCGGCCTCTGGGTCGGAATCCTGTGACACGGACCGGGTTTTCACGCCACCAACTGTATCTTCACGCAGCACCTAACCAGGTAAAATTCAAGCATATGTTGAGACTTTCCATCGTGATGGCAGCCACCGTCATCTGCACCACTGTTGCCCCTGCCCAGGAAACACGGTTTTTCATGCCGTCCGAGATCCGGCAGGCATACCAGAACGGAACACGCTCCTACGACGGCAATCCAGGACCCGCCTACTGGCATAACACTGTTGATTACAAGATTGAGGTGGAGGTGTTGCCTGAGGAGATGATGCTCGTCGGCAAGGAGGATATCGTGTATTACAACAACAGCCCGGACGAGTTGCGATCCATTGTGATCCGCCTGTACCACGATGTATTCAGAGAAGCCAATCCGCGGGCCTACCGGGTGCGTCCCGACGATATCAACGAGGGTGTGCAGATCACCCGCCTCTACGTCGGTGAAAACGAAATTGATGTGGAGAACAGCCGCAGTTTCCGCCGGCAGGGCACCAACGCCACCCTCTCGCTGCCGGAGCCGCTCGCAAGCGGTGCCTCTGTCCGGCTCGAGATCGACTGGAAGCAAAAGATACCGGAGACCACGGTCCGCACCGGAGCCTACGACAGTACCTCCTTCTTTATCGCTTACTGGTATCCACAGATTGCCGTATACGACGATGTCTTCGGCTGGGATCGCCTGTCTTACGACTTCAGCACGGAGTTTTATAACAACCTGGGCAACTTTGACGTCACGATCACGGCACCTCCGCAGTATAGTGTGCTGGCCACGGGTGCGCTGCAAAATCCTGAGGAAGTGTTCCAACCTGAGCAGCTCGAGCGCTACCGACGCGCGCAGGCCTCGGCAGAGACAGTGGCTATTGTAGCCCTCGAGGATCTGGAAAACGGGCTGCGCCACAAATCCGGGACCTGGCACTACGTGGCCGATCAGGTTTCTGACTTCTCGTTCTGTCTGAGCGACCATTTTGGCTGGGATGCTGCTTCGCAGCAGGTCGAAGACCGGTCGGTACTGATCCACACCTACTACAATGATGTACTGGGCGACGGTGCCGCAGAGGTGACGGCCAACCAACGAAAAATGATGAAGCACTTTTCCGAGGACATGCCTGGCGTGCCCTACCCCTACCCGGAGTTTACCACCTTCATTGCCGGGGCAGGCGGGGGTGGTATGGAAACACCGATGATGGCCAACAACGGGGGACCCGGCCTGGGGGTCACAGTCCATGAGATGTTTCACACCTACTTCCCGATGTACGTCCGCACCAATGAAAAACGGTTTGCCTGGATGGACGAGGGGTGGGCCGATTTCAATACGTCGTACATCATCGACAATTTCTTTAATGAAGACGATACCCCCCTCTACGGACAGTTTGCCACGCAGCTGCGGACAATGGGGACCTTGAGCGACCTGCCGCTCATCACGTCGACACAGTTTATGGACAATACCAATTACGGCTACGCGTCCTATCCGTTGCCGGCATTCATCTATTCGATCATGCTCCACCATCTCGGTGAAGAGATGTTCCAGAAATGCTACAGCACCTATATCCGGCGTTGGGCCCTGAAAGCTCCGACACCCTACGACTTCTTCTATACGTTCGAGAATGTATCGGGACAGGATCTGAGCTGGCTGTGGAAACCCTGGTTCTTCAATTACGGCAACGTGGACGTCGCCATTGACTCCTACAAGAAGGGCAAACTGGCCATTCGCAACAACGGCACGCGGCCTGTCCCCGTGGCGGTCCAGGTCGATTACGAAGACGGCACGTCAACGGTCCTCGACTATTCGGCCAGCATCCTCAGCAAGCCGGAGCCATTCAACGTCAAATTGCCACGGCATAAAGAGATCACCGCCGTCAAGGTCAACTGGAATGTACCGGATGGTGACATTATGAACAATTTCCACCCTTCTATCCAGTCGTTGTACGCCTCTTTTGAGATCCCCCCGACAATCATGGGCACATACCAGATCAAGGAATTCCCGGTGCAGGCCATTGTTTCAGAGCGTGACGACATGCTGTACCTCCGCATCACCGGATCCGCGATCAGCGGGTATCTCATTCCCAAAAGTGAGGGAAGCTACGAGACGCTCGACGGGACCATCAAGATCCAGTTTCACAAGGAGGAAGGGCAGTATACCAACCTGTCGCTACAGGCTCCCTCTGCGGGCGTTTCGGCGACCGGCCAGAAAGCGTCGAGCTAATGAAGTTGTACTACCTGGCTGTTGGTTTGATCCTGTGCGCGACCTCTGTCCGTGCGCAGGTCGGACAGGGTCTGCGGGTGGAGATCAGCATCGACGAGCTTGCGGATGAGTTTGTCGTGGCACCGGTCGGAGAGTACGGGCTCGTCGTCTTTGGTGAAACGGATGCTGCACCCAAAGAAGGCATGACCCGCTGGCGTTTCATTCAGTACGGGACCGATTTCGAGCAACTCGGAGCCAGGTCGGTCAACATAGAAAAGCGCTACGAAAGCAAGGGGCACTTCTTTGCCGATTCCGTACTCTACGTGCTCTTTACCGATATCGGGCGCAGCGACGAATACAAACTGGTCCGGGTCAACGTTGCGGATTTTGGCACCCGCTCGGTGACCGGGCCGATGCCCAAGTCCCTGCAGATCCGCGATTTCGTCATCCATGATGACTATTTGTATGTCTCAGGAGCAACCGGCAACCGTGATGCGATCGCCATGGCCAATCTCCGCAACCGAGTCCTCAAGTTGGAGCCGATCACCTATCCCGGCACCAACTCGGTCCAGAGCATTGACATCACCAGCGGAGGGCTGGTCTCCTACACGATTTCCAACTACCGGCGCAACAATGGTCTGATCTATATCCAATCTTACGCGTCGGGCAAACGGGTGGACGAGATCCGGGTGGTACCGCGGGGCGACAACAATCTGCTTTCCGCCCGGATCACCGAGATCGGGGATGGTGTCAGGATCATTGCCGGCACCTACTCCGAGCGGCGTCAGTACGGGACCGGGATGTATCTCGCGAGGATCGACGACGGCGAGCAGTCGTTTATCACCTATCATCACTTTGCCGATTTCAACAACTTCTTCGCGTACCTGCCACGGAAAAAACAGGCGCGCATCGAGCGCAAAAAGGAGCGGAAAGAGGAAAAAGGGAAGGATCTGAGCCTGAACTATCAGCTGCTCACACACGATATGATCAGGCAGGGTGACACCTACCTCCTGATTGCCGAAGCCTATTACGAGACGTACCGGAATGTTCAGCGCTGGGAAACCGTCTACGCCTACGGACGTTACCGGCGGGTCCTGCGTCAGCGGCGTGTGTTTGACGGATACCAGTATTCGCATGGCATCGTCGCGGCATTCGACACTTCGGGAGCACTGTTGTGGGACAACACGTTCGAAATGAATGACTTCAAGAGTTTTGAGCTCAAAGAGCGCATCCAGGTGCATGTCAGCGATGATGAAATTGAAATGGCCTACGGTGTTGAGGACCATATCCGCACCAAAGTAATTCGAGGCAACCAGGTCGTCGATCACAAGCAAGGCGCCAGGATTGCCACCGGCCAGCGCGGTGACCAGGTCAAACGCTCGACCCTGACCAATCTCGAATACTGGTATGACGAGTACTTCGTAGTCTGGGGCTTCCAGAAGATCAAGGCGACCGACACGCAAGACGGGGCGCGCAAGCGCAAGGTGTTCTATTTTCAGAAGATGCGCGTCCTCTGACCCCTTCCGACCGCTACTGGAGTCATGGCATGACCTGACGCGCCATTAGCGTTGCATCACATTCAGCTTGACAGTGGATGTCCTGGCGCTTTGTCCATCGGTCACACGCACGAGGTACACACCATCCTGCAAGTCGCGTACCCTCAATGGTATGGAAGCTTGCAGCCCTGGTGCGTACTGACCCACCTCCATCACTTTCTCCCCCACCAGGTTGAACACTTCCACGACCACCTGGCTGCTCTCGGTCAGAGACACGTTGAGCATGGTTGATTCGGCCGCCGGGTTCGGATACAGGGCTACGCCAGAGATCCGGGTGGGCTCGTCGATGGCGGTAGTAGAGCATTCGGTTTCTTCCGCTTCTGAGCCACCTGCTGCCAGGGCGTTGGCAAACGTTGTATAGTTGGAGATCGGCCAGATATCCATGTTGAGAAGGGTATTGTCCGGTCCGATCAGGCAATACGTGGGATAGGCGGCCGGATTGAAATCGTCATCAACGGCAGGCCCGCCCCCCTCGTTGCTCACGCTGGGCGCCGGACTGTATGCCCCGCCAAAGGTGTCCTCATACCACTGCACTTTTTCATTGTCATCGAGGCCATTGTTGAGGCTCAGACAGAACACCTCACCGGAATTGCAGCCAAAACGCTCATGAAACTCATAGAAGTCCGGTACCGTAGCCTGACAAGGCGGACAATCGGCAAAGAAGAAATCGAGCACAACGTATTTGCCTTGTGCAGTCAGACTGTAGAGATTGATCGTATCGCCATGTGTGGTAATGACCGTAAAGTCATTGACGGTGCTTCCAACTGAATAATTCTGAATTTGCGCCTGCAGGCCGAGGCAAAACAGGACAGCGCCGGCAAGGGGTAAAACTTTTTTCATGTCAATGGTTGAGTTGTACCACTTAAAGTTACTAAATCGCGTAAACAGGAGAGGCGGATCCGGCGGGGATACCGTTGGCAGTTTCTTGAGAGAATGCACCGCAAATGCAATCGCCCAGACTGGTCTATCGCAAGCTTGGCCAAACCGACTTCGAACCATACAAACGCTGGTATACGGACGAACAGGTCATGCAACTCATCACGGGTAGACCGCTCACCTTCGAGGAGGTCGACACCCGTTTTGCCGCTGCCCTGAAGACCAACCGCAACTATCCCGATCTGGGCTGGTACCGGGCCGACCTGCCGGACGAAGGCTTTGCGGGGATCGTCAAACTCACACCTGCCGGGCCGTTTACGGCAGAAGTTGGATACGGATTGCTGCCCGCCTTTTGGGGGGTTGGCCTGGGCACCGAAATGCTTGGTGCCTTGATTGCATATGCCAGCGGCCTGGAGACCCTGCACACGCTCACGGCCATCATTCATCCTGACAACCTCGCATCCCGCAAGATCCTGCTGGCACAGGCCTTTGCGATCACAGAGGAAGGTGTGCGCGATGATGGACCGTTCGTGGCGTTTGCACGCCCGATCTGAGGTGCTGTATCTTTCACTCCTCATGGCGACGGAGACACTCGACCCGACCCTTCCCCAGCGGATCCTGATCGTGGGCACAAGTTGTGCAGGCAAAACCACCCTGGCAGCCAATATCGCTGGCCGGCTTGGGATCAGGCACTTTGACCTGGACGACTTTCATTGGCTCCCGGGATGGCAGGAGCGATCGCGTCAAGCATTTACGGAGCAGGTGCGCCAACACATCCTGCCGGAACCCCAGTGGGTGGTGAGCGGCAACTATACCAGCGCAGCCCGGCAGACCATCTGGCCAAGTGCACGTACGATCATTTGGCTCGACTACCCGCTCTGGCTTGTACTGGGTCGTTATTTCCGACGCACCTTCCGCCGGATTGTGTATCGCGAACCTTGCTGCAATGGCAATTATGAGACCCTTGGCAATGCCATCTTCAGACACGACAATCTCTTCTTCTGGATCCTCAGGACGCACTACAGCCGGCGCCCGCGGTACCGCCGCTGGATGCGGGAGGGTACCATGCGTGCCACCTGGATCGTGCTCAGAGGCAAACACGAGACGGAAGCATTCCTGGCACGGCTACCGCATCGAGGCCGAAAGATCTCCGCCTGACCGGGCATCGCAGGCAGTGCAAGCAGCACGATGTAACGATCATTTCTTCCTTTGTGAAAAGCGCAACGGCGGGATGACCTTGCCCTTGGCGCAGGCATCGATCAGAATGCCCAACCTGCGCTGGCGCGTACTTTCCCGCTTGGCACTCATCACCCACCAGGCTGTCTGTTTCCTATAGCCAGGCGGGCGTTGCTGCCAGTCAGCCCAGGCGGCGGCGTTGGCCTTGAACTGCTGTTCAAACTCTTTGGATAGCGCCACTTTCTTTTGCTCGTACGATGCCTTGCGTGAATTTGATGCCTTCCGTTTGGCGTAGGCTGCCAGCCCCGGTGGTTGTACACGCTCCAGGTCAATGAGCTCCTGCATCCGTTTGATGTTCTTGTCACTCCAGTGGCTGTCGGGCCGGCGCGGAGTAAAGCGGATAGAGTAGGCCTCGTCGTCGATGCGCCGTCGGATCCCGTCGATCCAACCGTAACACAGGGCCTCGTCAACGGATTCATCCCAGGTCATACTTGGTTTGCCGGTGGCTTTCTTGTAGTACCCGACGATCAGTTCCTCCGAAGTGGCATGGTGTTTTGCCAGCCATTGCCGAAACGCTTCAGGTGTCGCGAAAAAGGTGGGACGCATCCCCCAATTTGCCAATTAATCGCCACTTGGCACACAACCTGCCTGTTTCTAGTTCCCCTTCTTCCGCTTTGCCTTTTTTGTCGTCGTCTTCTTGCCTGCTTTCACCCCACCGCTCTTCGTGCGCTTGGCTCCCTTGGTCGTCGTGCTCTTCTTGCCGGCTGCACCTTTGTTTGTTTTGACACCCCTGGCCTTCGTCGTCTTCTTGCCGGCCGCAACGCTCCCATCGCTGTTCTTCTTCACCCCCCTGGCCGTGGTGGTCTTCTTGCCGGCCACCTTGCCATCTTTGGTTTTTCCGGCTTTGGTCCTGGTAGTTTTTTGCCCGACGGCCACGCCATCTTTTGTCTTTACTGCCTTCGTGGTGGTGGTCTTCTTACCGGCGACAACATTGCCACCGGGTCCTTTGGCAGCGACCGCTGTGGTGGTGCGTGCCCGCGCGGCTTTGGTCGTCACCTTGCCGGATGCAACACGGGTCGTCGTGCGTGTCCGCACCACGGTAGAGGACTTGCGCCGCGGCGTGTACACCTTGTGTGCCCTGACGAGGCGGTGGGTGCTCACGACGTGATAATGCCGGTGATGATGCACATGATGCACGTGGAAGTGCCGCCAGGGGCGGGGACGCCAGGGATGCCACCAGGTCGGCCAGAATCCCCAGTGCCAGCGCGAGACATACACCGTATATCCCGGACGGTAGATCCAGCGGACGGGTTTCCAGAAATAGACATTGATCACAATACGGGCTATGGTGAAGTCGGCATTCGGCCCTCCCTTGCCATCACTCTGCGCCTCTTCGGCATAGGGCTCGACGATCACCTGCTCACCGTACACGTCTTCATCACCAATGATCTGCAGGATTGCGTTTTCCTTGCCGGTGAGTTCGATCTCGATAACGGCAATGTCCTGCGCCTCGCTTTTGCTGACAGGGACTTGCAACACGATGGCGTGCACATCCCCATCCATGTTGTCAATGACGCGGATGTAGTCGACTTCTCCATCGCCATTGAGGTCCAGATTGTTGACGTTGTTGTTTTCAGAATTCAGTTTCTTTTCAAAGTCTTCCAGGTCCTTTGATTCCTTGAAGATCTCGAGTGCGCCTTCCAGGCTGAAGTGGTCCCCATCCAGGCCGGTGCTATCGGCAGGGTCGACGTTTTGGGCAAAAATTGCCGTGCTCAACAGGGTGACCAGCAGGAGGGACAGGGTGGCTGATACGTATTTCATGACTTGAGGTTGTGATTGGTGTTTGAAATCCATTTCGCGTCTTTGACGGACAAAATCTGTACAAGTTTAATCCGGAAGCGATGCAAGAGGTTAACAAAGGATGTAGTTTGACTTAAACAGTCCTATTTTCGCAGCATGCGTGATCACCTTACATGGCTGATGTTTGGTTTGGTACTGACCATCATGCCCGGCTGTGCAGATACGTCCAAAACCTATCCGGAATCCGCCAACTGGACCCCCAATCCCAATGGTGACAGTGAGCTGGCCCTGCTCATGCGCGAGATGTATGACGATGGTATCCGGGTCAAGCACCAGATCCTGAACGGCCGCACACCCCGTGTGGAGGTCGATGTTTCTCAATTGTACACGACAGATGCCACCGAGCCGGAAAAGGTGGCAAGTCCCGAATATGCCGTGTATGCCGAGGCCTACCTGGCCACACTGGATGCATTGAACGGTGCGCGCCGCGATGAGGCAGT
>JAWWBX010000176.1:0-9066 GCA_033720735.1 Saprospiraceae bacterium | reverse complement strand
TTTCCCGAACAGAATCTGATCCTGATCAAGGGTGCTATCCCTGGTCACAAGGGCTCATTCGTAATCATTGAAAAATAGGCGGACATGAAGGTGGACGTACTGAATATCAACGGAGAAAAAACAGGGCGGTCGGTCGATCTGCCCGATAGCGTGTTTGGTATCGAGCCCAACGAGCATGTGCTCTACCTCTCGGTCAAACAATATCTCGCCAACCAGCGCCAGGGTACACACAAGGCCAAGGAACGGAATGAGATCACCGGGTCAACGCGCAAGATCAAGCGCCAGAAGGGCACTGGAACGGCTCGTGCCGGTGATATCAAGAACCCCTTGTTCCGGAGTGGCGGAAGGACCTTTGGACCGCGTCCGCGCGATTACGAGGTCAAACTGAACAAGAAAGTGAGGAAACTGGCCCGGCGGTCGGCGTTGTCGTCGAAAGCACAGGCTGGGGGCATTACCATACTTGAAGACTTTACGTTCGATCAACCGAAAACACGGGAATTCGCCCAGGTGCTGGAAAACCTCCAGCTCAACGGGAAGAAGGCCTTGTTTGTGGTCGCAGATTACGACAAGAACCTCTACCTCTCGGGACGGAATCTGAAGCAACTGAAAGTCGTGCACGCGCGGGATCTCAATCCCTACCATATCCTGCACGCCAACTCAGTGGTGATCTCCGAGAATTCAGTGGAAGTGATCAATGACGTTTGTTCTTAATCAACGGGAAATCGCAACGACATGGCACGACATATTCTGATCAAACCAATTATCTCGGAGAAGGCTGAGAGGCTCTCGGAGACGCGCAATCAATACAGCTTCGTCGTCGACAAGCAGGCCAACAAGATCGAGATCCGCAAGGCAGTGGAAGACATGTACAATGTCAACGTGACCGGCGTCAACACGATCAACGTGCCCGGCAAGTCCAAGAGCCGCTACACGCGGGGAGGTGTGCAGAAAGGACGGCAAGCACCCTACAAGAAAGCAATTGTGACACTGGCAGCTGGTGAGGAGATCGACTTCTTCACCGATATCTAACAGATAAAAGAGGAGCGATTATGCCACTTAAGAAATTCAATCCGGTCACTCCAGGTACCCGCTTCAGGGTGGGGAATGCATTCCAGGAGGTGACCACGGATACTCCGGAGAAAAGCCTGCTGGCACCACTGCACAAGACAGGTGGGCGCAACCACGACGGGAAAATGACGGTGCGCAACCGCGGTGGCGGACACAAGCGCCGTTACCGGGTGATCGATTTCAAGCGCGACAAGGACGGGGTCCAGGGAACGGTCAAGACGATCGAGTACGATCCGAACCGCTCGGCCTATATCGCCCTGGTCGTGTATGCCGATGGCGAAAAGCGTTACATCCTGGCACCACGCGGTATCCAGGTCGGAAGCACCATCATGTCTGGCTCGAATGCCACACCTGAGGTGGGTAATGCCCTCTACCTGAGTGACATCCCGCTGGGTTCGGTGATCCACAACATTGAATTGCGTCCGGGAGCGGGCGGCGCCCTGGCACGCAGTGCTGGTGCCTACGGGATCCTGATGGGTCGCGAAGGCAAATATGCAACGGTCAAGATGCCATCAGGCGAAGTGCGCAGGGTCTTGCTGACGTGCAAAGCGACGATGGGATCAGCGTCAAATCAAGACCACCAGCTCCAGGTGCTCGGTAAAGCCGGGCGCAGTCGCTGGATCGGAAAACGCCCACGCGTGCGTGGGGTTGCGATGAACCCGGTCGATCACCCCATGGGCGGGGGCGAAGGCAAAGCCTCAGGAGGTCATCCGCGGTCACGGACCGGCATTATGGCCAAAGGGCAGAAAACGCGGAATCGCAAGAAGTACAGCAACGCAATGATCGTGTCAAAACGCAAGTCCAAGTCTAAAAAATAATTGAGATGGCGAGATCCATTAAGAAAGGACCGTACGTGTTCCATAAACTGATGAAGAAGGTCAACCAGGCCGACGCAACCGGCAAGAAGTCGGTGATCAAGACCTGGTCACGTGCATCGATGATCGTGCCAGCCATGGTCGGCAAGACCATCGCCGTGCATAATGGCAAAACCTTCATCCCGGTGTTCATCACCGAAAACATGGTGGGACACAAACTCGGAGAGTTTGCACCGACCAGAAGCTTTAAAGGGCATTCTGGCAACAGATAATCGGAGATCGTAACAAACAAGGAACATGGAAGCAGTAGCTAAAATGCGCAATTGCCCACTGTCCGCTCGCAAAATGCGGCTGGTGATCGACACGATCCGCGGTCGCAATGTGGACGATGCACTCAACGTGCTCAAGTTCTCAAAGAAGGAAGCATCGGTGTGGGCTGAAAAGACATTGCTGTCGGCGATCGCCAACTGGGAGTATAAAAACGACATGGCAGCCAACGCCGACGATCACGATCTCTTCATCAAAGAGATCCGTTCCGATGAAGGCACCATGCTCAAGCGCTTCCGGCCGGCACCCCATGGGCGGGCACACCGCATTCGCAAGCGCACCAATCATCTGACGATCGTCGTGTCCAACCGGATCCCTACATCCAAGGAGTTGGCAGGCGAGGTCTATGACGAAGAAGAATAATCAACAAGTATTGTAATACCATCTGTATGGGTCAGAAAACAAATCCAATCGGCAATCGTCTCGGCATTATCCGTGGCTGGGAGTCCAGTTGGTTCGGTGGCAAAGACATGCCGGCCAACGTGGTAGAGGATGAGAAGATCCGCAAATATCTCTACGCCAGGGTGCATAAAGGAGGGATCGCCAAAATCGTGATCGAACGCACGCTGAAGCGGATCACAGTGACCATCCATACCTCACGGCCCGGTATCATCATCGGCAAGGGAGGCCAGGAAGTCGACAAGATCCGCGAAGAGCTGAAGAAACTGACAAGCTCGGAAGTGCAGATCAACATCCTCGAGATCCGCAAGCCGGAGCTGGATGCTGCCATCGTGGCCGAGTCCATCGCGCGTCAGCTGGAGTCAAGGATCAACTATCGCCGGGCGATCAAGATGTCGATCCAGTCGACCATGCGGTCGGGTGCCGAAGGGATCAAAGTGCGCATCTCCGGTCGGCTCAACGGAGCGGAAATGGCACGTACCGAGGAATACAAGGACGGACGGACCCCGCTGCACACCTTCCGTGCCGATATTGATTACTCCCTGAAGGAGGCAAATACGGTATACGGCAAGATCGGCATCAAGGTCTGGATCTGCAAGGGAGAGGTGCTGACCAAGCGGCCGCTCTCACTCAACGCAGGTATGGGCCGCAGGGGTGATAAAGGTGGTCGCAAACGCGGTCGCGGGGACAAACGCTGATCATTATTTCGCAAAGGTTTCCGTACCTTTGCCAAACTTTTTTCGACCCTGAGGTCGGAAGGTAGAATTTTGAAACATGTTACAGCCGAAACGTACCAAATACAGGAAACAGCAAAAGGGCAGAAACCGCGGTATTGCTTATAAGGGAAGCACAATATCGTTCGGCTCGTTTGGACTGAAATCACTGGATAATGGTCGGATCACCAACCGCCAGATCGAAGCTGCGCGTATCGCAATGACCCGCTACATCAAGAGGGAAGGGGTGGTCTGGATTCGCATTTTCCCGGACAAACCGATCACCTCCAAACCACAAGAGGTGCGGATGGGGAAAGGAAAAGGAGCCCTGGATCACTGGGTCGCACAGGTCCAGCCCGGCCGCATCATGTTTGAACTGGATGGCGTGCCAAGAGCAACTGCTGAAGAAGCAATGCGCCTGGCAGCACAAAAGCTTCCGGTACGTACCAAGACCGTCGTACGGCCGGACTATGTTGAATAAGATCAAGTTGTGAACAATGGCATCTGATAAGTATCTGCAACTCAAGGAAATGTCTGACGCTGACCTGCAATCCGAACTAAAGGAAACCAGTGCTCAGTACCAGCGCTTGAAATTTGACCACGCCATCAAGGGCCTGGACAACCCGATCGGACTGCGCGAAGTGCGGCGCGATATCGCCCGTCTCAAGACCGAGATCCGCAGCCGCCAGATCGCACAATTGGATGAAAAGCAGATCGCCAAACGATCCAAAATGAGGGCACGCAGAAGAAAATCGTAATTGATAGACGTCACGGACATGACAGAAAGAAAACCTAGGAAGCAAAGAACGGGTGTTGTCTCCAGCAACAAGATGGACAAAACCGTTACCGTGGTCGTGGAACGGCGTCTTCGCCACCCGATCTATGGAAAGTTTGTCAAGAAGACAAACAAGTTCAAGGCGCATGACGAAGCCAACGAATGCAATGTCGGCGATACCGTGCGCATCATGGAGACACGTCCGCTGAGCAAGCACAAGCGCTGGCGTGTCGTGGAAATTCTGGAAAGAGCTAAGTAAACGCCCAAAGCAGTTAGGCCATGATACAGCAGGAATCAAGACTCAAGGTAGCGGACAACAGCGGAGCACGGGAAGTATTGTGCATCCGCGTGTTGGGCGGCTCGGGTCGCCGGTATGCGCGCATCGGCGATACCATCGTCGTCTCCGTCAAGGACGCGACCCCGGGTGGGATCAAGAAAGGGACGATCTCCAAGGCCGTCGTCGTGCGCACACGGAAAGAGATCAGACGCCGTGACGGGTCACACATCCGTTTCGACGACAATGCAGTCGTTCTGCTCGATGCCAATGACGAGCCACGGGGCACGCGCATCTTCGGCCCGGTAGCCCGCGAGCTGAGGGAGCGTGACTATATGCGCATTGTTTCACTGGCACCGGAGGTGTTGTAAATCGAGCAAGATGAAGAAGAAGCAAATGCAGAGACGCTTTCAGCCAAAACTCCACATCAAAAAAGGAGACAAGGTCATGGTGGTCGCCGGCGATGACAAAGGCAAGACCGGCACCGTGCTGGAAGTGCAGCGCAGCAAGAACCGCGCGATCGTAGAGAATATCAACCTGGTCCGCAAGCATATGAAGCCGACCAACGACAATCCGGGTGGCATCACCGAGATCGCGGCACCAGTGCACCTGTCAAACCTCATGCTGGTCGATCCGAAGACCGGCGAACCGACACGGATCGGCAGGAAAGAGGTGGATGGCAAACTGGTGCGCTATTCTAAAACATCAGGAGAAATCATCAGGTAATGTCCTATACACCAGCATTACAGAAGCAATATCAGGAGGAGGTTGTTCCCAAGTTGATGGAACAATTCAACTACAAGTCATTGATGGAGGTGCCGCGGCTGGTCAAGATCTGTCTGAATCAGGGTGTCGGTGAAGCCACCCAGGACAAGAAGCTGGTCGATGTCTATCAGGGTGAGATGGCACTGATCGCAGGTCAGCAGGCCGTGACCGTCAAGGCGCGCAAGTCCGTGTCCAATTTCAAGCTGAGGGAGGGCATGACGATCGGCGTACGCGTCACCTTGCGCCGCGAGCGGATGTATGAGTTCCTGGAGCGCCTCATCGCTGTGGCCTTGCCGCGTGTCCGCGACTTCCGCGGTATCAGCGACAAGAGCTTCGACGGGCGGGGCAATTATTCGCTGGGGATCACCGAGCAGATCATCTTTCCGGAAATCGACATCGACAAAATATCCAAGATCAACGGCATGGACGTGACAATCGTCACCACGGCCAAGACGGATGCCGAAGCCTATGCCCTGCTCAAGGAACTGGGCATGCCGTTCAAGAATCAACAACGCAATTAACAGCAGATGGCAAAAACATCAGTAATCGCACGTGAAAGGAAGCGCCAGAAGCTCGTGGACAAATACGCCGAGCTGCGCGCCCAACTGAAGAAGGAAGGACGCTGGGACGAGCTGGACAAGCTCCCGCGCAATTCCAATCCGATCCGCCTCCACAACCGGTGTAAGTTGACCGGACGTCCCAAAGGCTATATGCGGCGCTTCGGACTGTGCCGGGTCATGTTCAGACAAATGGCGCTGGACGGCAAGATCCCTGGTATCACGAAAGCGAGCTGGTAAACGACTAAGAAGAATAGCAACATGGCGACAACCGATCCAATCGCAGATTATCTGACGCGTATCCGCAACGCACAGCAAGCGCGGCATCGCATCGTAGAGATCCCGTCATCCAAGATGAAAAAGAAGATCACCGAGATCCTCTACGAACAGGGGTATATCCACCGCTACAAATTTGCCGACAACGAAGGCAAGCAGGGAATGATCAAGATTGCGTTGAAATATGACCCGCAAACCAAAGAACCAGTGATCCGAAAACTCGGCAAACTGAGTACACCGGGTTTGAGGAAATACGCCGGTGCCAATGAATTGCCCCGGATCATCAACGGACTGGGCGTGGCCATTGTGTCGACGTCGAAAGGTATTATGACCGGCAAGCAGGCACGCAGCGAAAATGTCGGCGGTGAGCTGATCTGCTACGTGTATTAAACGACGAAGAGAAAAACAGAAGTCATGTCAAGAATTGGTAAAGCTCCCATCGAAATTCCGCAAGGCGTGGAGATCACTGTGGGCAGTGGCAACCTGGTCACCGTAAAGGGGCCCAAAGGTGAGCTGACCCAGCAGGTCGATCCCGATATCGCGCTGGAGATTGAGGATGGTGTGCTCGAGCTGAAGCGTCCGACAGAACAGAAGCGGCACAAATCCATGCACGGACTGTACCGCTCCCTGATCGCCAATATGGTCGAAGGCGTATCCAATGGCTTCGTGAGAGAACTCGAGCTGGTCGGGGTTGGTTACCGTGTGCAAAACATGGGCAACCTGATAGAACTGACGGTGGGCTACTCGCACCCGATCATGTTCTACATTCCCGATGAGGTCAAGGTAGAGACCCAGATGGAGAAGGGGAAGAACCCCAGGATCCGCCTGGAGTCGATAGACAAGCAGCTGGTTGGGCAGATCGCATCCAAGATCCGCTCGCTGCGCAAACCAGAGCCGTACAAAGGCAAGGGTATCAAGTACGTTGAAGAAGAACTGAGACGTAAGGCTGGTAAGACAGCCGGTTAATCAGAGAGATCATGGCAAATTCTAAAACACTGAGCAGAAAGCGTATCCACATGCGGGTGCGCAAGAAGATCAAGGGCACGCCAGCTCGTCCGCGACTGTCGGTCTTTCGCAGCAACAAGGGGATTTACTGCCAGCTGATCGATGACGTCAATGGCGTGACACTGGCTTCGGCAAGCACCTCGGATCTGGCGAAAGCGAAGGGCTCCAAAGTTGAGCAGGCCAAACAGGTCGGACAGATCATCGCCGAAAAGGCAGCACAGCATCAGGTCCAGCAGGTCGTGTTTGACCGTGGCGGCTATCTGTACCACGGACGGGTGAAAGCCCTGGCCGAAGGTGCGCGCGAAAAAGGTTTGAAATTCTAGAAAGACAAATATCATGGCAAAAGGCTCATCGAGAATCCGCCCAACGGAAACTGACCTCAAGGAAAAACTGGTTTCGCTCAACCGCGTGGCCAAAGTGACCAAGGGTGGACGTACATTCAGCTTTTCGGCGATAGTCGTAGTAGGAGACGGTGAGGGCACCGTCGGCCACGGACTGGGCAAGGCCCGCGACGTGCAGGAAGCGATCGCCAAGGCTGTAGACGATGCCAAGAAATCATTGATCAAGGTACCCATCCACAAGGGCACGATCCCGCATGCACAACGCGGGAAGTATGGTGCCGGCCGGGTGCTGATCAAGCCGGCGTCAGACGGTACCGGTGTGATTGCAGGAGGTGCCATGCGCGCCGTACTGGAGATCGCCGGCGTTCACAACGTGCTCGCCAAGTCGATGGGTTCGTCCAATCCGCACAACGTGGTCAAGGCCACTATCGACGCGCTGCTCAAATTGCGCAGCCCGATGGAAGTCGCCAAGACGCGCGGGATCAAACTCAAGAAAGTCTTCAACGGATAGACACACGGATCATGGGTAAAGTGAAGATTACGCAAGTAAAAAGCAAGATAGACCGGACCCGGCGCCAAAAGGCAACCCTCGAAGCGCTGGGGCTCCGCAAGATCAATCAAACCGTCGTACATCAGGCGACACCGCAGATCATGGGAATGATCAAGAAGGTTGACCACCTCGTGTCGGTGGAAGAGGTCGACGAGTCATAAACTGTTGTCATGGAGCTACACACACTCAAACCAGCAGACGGGTCGGTACGGCCCAACCGGCGCAAAGGGCGCGGGCAGGGTTCAGGCCGCGGCGGAACTGCAACGCGTGGTCATAAAGGCCAGAAATCACGCTCGGGTTACAGTCGCAAGCGCAACTTCGAAGGCGGGCAGATGCCCCTGCAAATGCGTCTGCCAAAGCGCGGCTTCAAGTCGCCAAATCGCACTGCCTACATCGGCATCAACCTGGATCAGCTGCAGGCGTTCGCTGACAAACACGGCACGACCGAGGTGACCCTGGAGCTGCTCCGCAGCAAACGCTACGTCGCCAAACGGGACCTGGTGAAGATCATGGGCCGCGGAGAACTGACCGGGCAGATCACCGTCGAAGCACACGCGGTGACCAAAGCAGCGCGTCAGGCCATTGAAGACAAAGGTGGAAACATCACGTTAGTATAGCAGCATTCGGATGAAGAAATTTATCGATACCCTTCGCAACATCTGGAGCATTAAGGAGCTGAGAAACCGCATCATCTTCACCCTCGGGATGTTGCTGGTGTATCGGATCGGATCCTTTGTCGTGCTTCCCGGTGTCATTCCTGCACAATTGCAGGCGGCCACTTCCAATGCCGATCTCCTCGGCCTGATCAACATGTTCACCGGAGGAGCGTTTGGCAATGCTGCGATCATGGCGTTGGGTATCATGCCGTACATTACGGCCTCCATTATCATCCAGTTGCTCGGGTTTGCCGTGCCGTATTTCCAGCGGTTACAACAGAAAGAAGGCGAATCCGGCCGCAAGAAACTCACACAGATCACCCGCCTGCTCACTGTGGCCATTACCCTGGTACAAGGTGGGGCTTATCTGTCATATGTGACCGGCATGGGTGCCGTAGACCCGAGTATCCCGCCGGGTATTTTCTGGTTGTCAAGCATTATCATCCTGTCTACCGGTACCATCTTTGCCATGTGGCTGGGTGAGCGCATTACCGACCGCGGAATCGGAAACGGTATCTCGCTGCTCATCATGATCGGGATCATCG
>JAWWBX010000175.1:0-9111 GCA_033720735.1 Saprospiraceae bacterium | reverse complement strand
CGGTGTACGAACCCGGGCCAGCACTCAACGCCACGGCCGCAAGCTCATGCGTCGTCATGCCCGCTTCCGCCAGCATGTCGCGTACCTGCGGCGCCAGCATCGCACTATGGTCATACTTGCCTTCAGAGGTGCGCTCTACGACGACTTCGTCCCCCTTGCACAACGCCACGGAGCAATGCCATCCGGAAGTTTCGATGCAGAGGATGTGTGGATCTGACCGTTTGGCGGGGCCCATCGAGCTACTTCAACAGAGTAGAATATGCCTTACCATCCTGCAGCAGACTGATAGCTTCCCGCAGTTCGGGGTCGTTTTTCAGCCGCTGACGTGTCTTGCCGTTCTGGAAATAGTACCGGCCGACAATATCCATTTCAATCGCTTCGACGATCTCGGCCCGATACCGTTCGAGATGTGATTCCTTGTCTGCATCGATCGCCGTACGAATCTGACGCACCTCCCCTTTCAACCGGCTGGTCAGCGCCGGCTCGGTAATCCCGCGTTCAAGATCGGCAAGGGCCTTTTCCGCACTGGTCTGAAAGGTAAACCCCGACCTGGTGACATATTTGACAAAATCGTCGAATTCATTAAATCGGAATGACTCAACGTCCCCGATATCATCGTGCCGCAGGCAGTAATCGGTCACATACTTGAAAATCAAGTCCTGTTCCTGCAGAGCGGTAAGCACTTCCGGAACGGGTTTCTCCTGAATGACGAGATCGGGTTTGACGCCTCCGCCGTCCAGCACGACTCTCCCGTTGCGGGTGGTGAACTGTGCGCGACGATCATCGGCGATGTCCTTTGGTTCACCATTCTCGTATTCCACGCTCTGGATACAGCGGCCGCTCGGGATATAGTATTTCGCCGTAGTCATTTTGAGGCGCGCGTTGTAGCCGACATCACGTGTATTCTGAACCAGGCCCTTACCGTAGGTGCGCTGCCCGAGCAACACGCCCCTGTCGAGATCCTGGATCACTCCAGACACGATCTCGGAAGCAGAGGCCGAATTCTTGTCAATCAGTACCACCAGCGGGATGGTTTTGTCGACCGGCTCCTGCCGGGTGCTGTAGCTCTGGTCGCGCTCGGGCACCTTGCCGCGCGTACTCACAACCTCTTCCCCGCGATCGATAAATACATTGGACACGTTGACCGCTTCCCGCAACAGGCCACCACCATTTCCACGCAAGTCGAGGACCACGCCGCGCAGATCCGGATCGTCTGTCTTGAGGTCGCGCAAGGCATTACTCACATTGCGTCCGGCATTCTGCGTGAAGGTCGTCAAGGCGATGTAACCAATCCCTTTGTCCACCAATCCCGAATACGGCACATTGGGTGCAGCAACTTCGCCGCGGGTCAGGGTAATGTCCTGCTCGCCCTTCTCTCCTGGCCTGCGAATCCGCAGGGAGACTGTCGTGCCGGGTACTCCGCGTACGACACTGGTGACATCCTCCGTTGATCGGCCCTGTGCCGACTCACCGTTGATCGCAATGATCTGGTCACCGGCTTTCAACCCGGCGCGGACCGCCGGTGAATTCTCAAACGGTTCGACAATGGTCGGATAGTCATCGATCAGCTTGACGACAGCGCCAAGTGCGTCGTAGCGGCCTTCCGTCTGCCGGTATCCTTCAATTTGCGACTCGGAATAATAGACGGTATATGGATCGAGCGCTGCGACCATAGCATCGATCCCGGTGCGCATCACCGTCGCCGGATCCAGGTCGTCGACATACCAGGTATTGAGCTCCTTGTAGACATTCGTGAAGATTTCGATGTTCTTCGAGATCTCGAAATACTTGTTGTCGGTCTTGCTGGTGAATGACCACAGCACGGTCGCCATGCCGACCAGTGCCAGAGCGTAGATCTTGTGTTTCATAATTTCATTTTGATTCCCGGGGCGTTCCGGCAAAGTTAGATGCTCTTGCGCTAATTAACTAAACGTCGAAGAAGCGGAGCCTGTTTTACAAACTGCCCGCGTATGACAAGGCCGTCACTGCAAACGCGGTGGCCAACAGCGGGTCATCCTCCTTGTTCGGACCGCCGAGCGGGTTGGCAAAACTGCCATCCGGGCGCTGTGCTTGCAAGAGCATCGTCTGCACCGCCTGCTGCCACGCCCCCCCAACACCGGCGTTTGCCAGGGCTTCGGCACGCACAGCCAGATGATAGTATTGCATTACCAGGTGCCACTGTGCAGGGTCATCCTGCGGGATCCCCTCCACATACTCCAGCGCATCGTGCTGCTGCAACCATTGCACGGCCGCGGCGATCCGGTGCTGCTGGTTCTCCGGGACAGCCAGGAGTCCGAGCAGGCCATCTGCTGTTGCCGTGGCGTAACTTTCCCAGCGCGGCGGGATGTCGGTATACTGCCGGGACTTGTTGGTGTAGGCCGTATGCATGGACGTGAAGAAGCCGCCGTCTGCGTACACTCCGCTGTCGGCTTCCGGCGGCAGATTTTGGTGACGTTTCAGATACACGATGGCCTCTGCAAACGCCGGATGCTCCGCGGGAAGAACGGCCGACAGTGCCTGCAGGACCCGCCGCGTATGGGAAAGATCAACGTGACCTGCTTGTCCGGGTGCAAGGCCAGTTTCGCCAAATCCCCAGCCACCATAGGCAGGATGATCGCGATCCATACCCCGCGACGCCACAAACTGCTGTGCCACGAGTTCATCGACGAGCACCCGTATCCGCCCGGAGTCCGCGGGCTCCCCGTATTGGTGCAACACGCGCAATGCATAGGCTGCCGCATAATTGGGATAATCCATGATCTCCTGGCCGGTACGCTCAGCCAACGTGTTGCGGATAAAGTCCAGTGCTCTCTCAGGCGCGCCGTGCGGCGGGGCTTCGTCGGCGGCAAGCAAGTGCCAAACAATGAAAGGTGTGATGGCCGCGCCCTCCTTCAGGATGCCGTGGGTGGCGCTGTGCCAGCCACCATCGGATCCCTGCATCGCCCACAGATACGCACAGGCGCCCTCCATGACAGCGGGTTGCGCAGGATCGCTGCACCCTGCCAGGACCAGCCAGGCCAGGCAGGGGTACAGCACCTTTCTCCACCACCAGCTTCGTCTAACGGCCATGCTCCTGAGCTGCTATCAGGTCAGGGTCATCACCGGCGGTCAGGGCGAGGATGACTGCGGCCGTGCAGAAGACCGGGCTGGTGATACAGTGATGGCCGCTCCAGCTTCCGTCGGCATTCTGGATCTGGGCAAACCTGTTGGTGATCTTGTCGTACCACGGCTCCCAGGCGTCCGGACCCTGCTGCACCATCGACTCGCTGGTCATCATATAGCTGAGAAACTCTTCGCCGCCGTTGTTGCCGAACCCCCGCCAGACCTGGTCGTCCTGCAATTGTTCGGTCACCTGCCGGCTGGTGAAAAAGGCCTCGGCCAGCTCCTCCGCTTCTTCCTGGTCCTTGCCTTGCCGGCCCAATTCTCGCACGACGACCTCATTGATCTGCTTGAGGCTGGTCGCTTCCTGCAGCATGGCGGGCGCGATATTGTTGCGCACATACCGGGCATCTGCAGCCGTCGCGCGCTGGGCGCTGGCCAGTGCATAGAGCGGGATGCCTGCCGCATCGCTCAGGCCGGCCTTGCCTTTCCTGATATTTTCCTGCTGGTAGTTCTTGGCATTGCGCACCGCGGCGCCATCGACCGCATAGCCGGTGACGACAGCAGTTTCGAGGGCGCTGGCGGCCATGGCTGACTGCAGAACGGGGGCCCAGCCACCGTTTTGCATGCTCCCGTCAGCGCGTTGTCCGGCTTCGATCTTGTCGATGCAGATGGCAATGGCCCGGTCGATCCGGGCAGCCAGGTTATCATCGTTGACGTCGCGCCGGATCTTGGTCAAGAACTGCGAGGCCATCGCCACATCAATATTCTGTCCCAGCTTGCGCTGTGGTTGCGTACCCACCACCTTCGTGATATTGGCCCCCTGGCCATCGGCGGTTTCGACCATGTTCAGGATCTGGTCAAGCGCTTTGCGTACATGGTTGGAATACTTCCCTGCGGAGAGCGTATGTCCGGCGCGCATCAGTGCCATCGCTGAGAAGGCCGTGGTGGCCGGATCGATCTGGACGGCGTGCGGGTCACGCACATCCTGCCGCACATGTTGCCCGGCACCCCAGCCCCCGTTGGCGTATTGGGCTGCCGCCAGCCAGTCGACCGCAGCCACGAGAAAGGCCGGCTGGTCTGAGTTTGAGATGCGTTGAGTGGTTTTGGGTTGAGTGGGGTTGGCCGGGATGGTGAGGGCCATGGCAAAGCATGCCAGTACACATCCGAGAATGGGTTGTTTCATGCTGATTGGATTTTGATGAACGAATAGCTGTCGGATCCGATCTGCATCAAGGATGCGGCCTGCTCGTGGCAGACATACGCGCATCGCTACCTTAACATTTTCTTAACGAATGGGTCGGATGTGCCAGCGCTTTCTGCCTATCCAAGAAACTCCCGGATCTGCTTCAGCACCATTTCGGGCTGATCTGCATGAACCCAGTGCCCGGCGCCGGGCACCGTTGCAAGCGTGGCGTTCGGAAAGAGCGACACAATGTTCTGCCAGTCGGCGTCCGTCACGTAGTCTGATTGCTCTCCACGGATGAACAAGGTGGGTCCCTCATACGCATGCTCAGAGGATATGGCACCGCTGAGCCCGTCATAGCTGGCGACCAGGGTATCGAGATTCATCTTCCAGCGGAAGCCGCCCTCCTTGTTGCGCGTGAGATTTTTCGAGATGAACAGCACCGTGCTGGCCTCACCCAGCTGCTCCATGAGTTGATCCGTCAGCGCCTGGCGGCTTTCAGTCTGAAGATCAAGCGAGCGCATGGCTGCAATGACCTGGGTGTGGCGCGCCTGATACGCCACGGGAGCGATATCGACCACGACGAGCCGCTCTACGATGTCCGGATGCTCCAGGGCAAACTGCATGGCGACCTTGCCACCCATCGAATGTCCGATCACGGCCGTACGATGCAACCAGTGTTGTTGGCAGAAGTGCAACAGGTCAGCAGCCAGATCCGGATAGCTGTGGGATTCGGTATGTGGTGACTTGCCGTGATTGCGCTGGTCTACCAGATACACGGAATGGTGTTCTGCGAGGTCCTTGCCGAGCGACATCCAGTTGTCCAGCATGCCGAAGAGCCCGTGCAGGATGATGACAGGGTCCCCTTGCCCGTAGGTTTTGTAGTGGAGTGGTACCGGCTGATGATGTGTGTGCATGTGTTCTATCCTAACAGGGTGAAGACGTATCAAGTTTAGCACGAGCAAGCTAATAGCTCCACTTCACCCGCACAAACCAGCCCTGCACCGGACTCGTGTACTTGTCCTGCTGTTTGTTGAAGGTGAGTTGAGCTACCAGGTCCAAATCGAAATTGGTAGCCACAGACCAGGTAATAAACGGGCTCACAAAGAGCGGATGGCTGTCTGCCGGGCTGTACACCAGGGTCATCGCACCGTTGACCAGCGGGTGAATCTGTATGCCGGATGAGGCCAGCAGGGCCCACCGGAAGGGATATAGGTTGCGGGCGGAGAGGGAAAAATCAAAGAGGTCCGCCAGCCCCCCCTGCGCGCGGCCGAGGCTGTTGTACAGACCTGAGAATGTCAGGGTCAGGCCTCCTTCAAAAACATACTCCCACCCCATGGTTGCGGTCGCGCTGAAGTCACCCGCAGGATCGAAGGGAGTAAACGTGGAAAACTCGCCCTTGAACCCCCAATTGCCCAGCTGGCCGGCCCAGCCCCCGCCCAGCACCAGATGATCCCTGAATACGCCGCCAAGCCACTGGAAATCATAGTTCCATCTGTTCATGCGCCAGATCCCCGCGATGGTGGCTTCGTCCAGCCGGTCGAACGCCTGCACCACCACCTCGACACTACCGACCGGACCGGTGTAGTACTTGACTGACAGCACATCGCTGCCGGGACGTTCCTCGTAATCGAAGTCCGTAAAGGCGAACGTATTGAACAGGTCGTTCGGGTTCCAGGTGGTGTGGATACCCCAGTTGACCCGCTGCCGGCCCAGCCGGAACTGCCATTTATCCTTGACATACTCAAGATACAAGCGGTCGAAATAGGTGTGTATGACCACTTCTTCCCCGATGCGGCCTGCCAGTGACAGATCTAAATAATCATTGACGTCGCGCCCAAGTGCTTCGATAAAGAACGGATTGCCCGCCTGGTCTCCGACGAAAAGACGCGTCCGCACTCCGCCATGCAACTTCCACTGTTGCCCTGGCGCCCACTCTACGTTGAGCCGGTTGTGCACGAGATTGTCGTGCAGGGTCGTGACGTCGCGGATGTGGATGATCGAGTAGAGATCCTTGGTATACCCCCAGGCTTCAACCGGTGACTGCCCCTGCGCCGTCGCGGTGCACAGGATACCCAGCGCCGCGGCCAGGATGCGGACCATGCGATCAGGCATCTTGTGCGAGGTCGCTGATGATCTGCCCGTCCTCCAGGGTGATGACGCGGCGTGCGCGGTCGATGACGCGCTGGTCGTGCGTGGAAAACACAAAGGTCATTGCTTCCTGCGTATTGAGACGGGCCATCATGTCAAGGAGATTGGTGGTTGACGCTGAGTCGAGATTGGCGGTGGGCTCGTCAGCCAGGATGAAGGCAGGCTTCGGAGCCAGAGCGCGTGCCACGGCAACCCTTTGTTGCTGCCCGCCAGACAGCTCGGACGGCCGGTTGTGCAAACGGTCGGCGAGACCCACTGCTTCCATGAGGACCTGAACACGCGCATCGCGTTCGGCCTTCGACCGCTTTTGCAGCAGCATGACAAACTCCACATTCTCTTTGGCGGTCAGGACCGGGATCAGGTTGTACGACTGAAAGACAAAGCCAATCTTGTTCTTGCGAAAATCGATGAGAGCATTCGGGCTGAGGGTGGCAAGGTCGGTCCCGTCAATGATGATCTGCCCACGGGTGGGTTGGTCCAACCCGCCGATGATATTGAGCAACGTCGATTTTCCCGAACCGGAAGGACCGACGATCGCGGTAAACTCGCCTTTGTCGATGCGCAGATCGACGCCGCGCAAGGCATGCACAGGCACCCTCGTCTCGTCGTAGACCTTGTGCAGATCGATCGTTTGAATGACGGTTTCCATAGACATCAGAGTTTGCGCAACGCCTCCACGGGCCGCAGACGGATTGCTTTTAATGAAGGATAGATCGATGCGAGCAACGCCGTGATCAAGATCCCGCTTACGATCACCACGTACGCATCGGTCTCGAGAACGGGATACACGAGTGTGGCCATACCAAATTCGGCCAGCCCTGACGACCAGTTTGACAAGTCGATGCCCGTCCGGTTGAGGATCAGGACAGTTGCCCATCCCAGCGCGAGGCCCACCGGCGCCCCAAGCAATGAAACGTACATCGTTTCGATCACAACCATCCCGAACACCCGGGCCTTGTTCATCCCGATCGCCATGAGCATCCCCAATTCGCGCGTACGCTCGAGGACAGCCATGAGCATGGTGTTGATGATGCCGAAGATCAGCGCCAGCATGATGATGACAGTCATGATGATCAGGTTGATCTGTACCTGTGATTTGAACAACCCGAGGTCTGGTGAGATCTCTTCGAAGTCGCGCACCGTGAGATCAGGAAAGCGGCGACTGAGCGCCCGCGTCAATTGGGGTACCATCTCGACGTCACTCGCAAGGAGGGCCATCTCGTGATTGGCACCGGTCTCCATACCTGCGACAGCCCGGAGGTCGTCGGCCCGCACAAAGGCGACAACATCGTCAATGTTGCGATTGTCCGTATCGTACAGTCCGATCACGCGAAACGCAGCGCTGGTCAGGTTGTTGTACTGGTCCTGGAAGGTCACAATCACTTTTTTCCGCAGGCCGACATTCAATTTGGCGGCAAGAGAGGTGCTCAACACGACCTGATTTCTTCCCTCGTCGAAAAAGACACCTTCGACGACGCGCTCGCCGATTCGCGTGAGTTGATGTTCCTGTTGCGGATCAACCCCGCGCAACTGGATCCCGTTGGCGCCGGTAGAAGTGGCCAGCATGGCATTGACCACGATGCGCGGGCTCCAGGCGACAATGCTGTCGTGCCCGGCCAGAACTTCCATCACGCCCTGCCCCTCCGGGATCGTCAACGCCAACGCCGGCTCCTCCAGAAACGCCGGGTTGTGCAACTGAACGTGGGAAGTTTCAAATTGTACCGCCTTGTCGATATACCCATAGACGACACCTCGTACAAAGGCGATCATAAAGACCAGTGCCCAGATGGCCAGGATGACGGCACCCACCACCACCGCGGTGCGGGTTCTGCTCCTCCAGATATTGCGCCATGCCACTTTTGCAATCATCAGTCCCGCATGGCTTGTACAGCGTTGAGCCCCCGGATCTTCCACAAGGGATAGAGGGTCATGATCGTGATCATGACTACGACCACCGCTGCCTGGTTAAGAAATATGGAGGGATCGACGGTCGCCGGCATGATGGCTTCCACCCCGAACTTTTCGTAGGCCTCAGCCATCTCACCGGTAAACCTGATCGGATGCTCCTGCAGGTAGTAAACGAGTGGGAAGGCCACCACCATCCCGGCCGCACAGCCGATCATGGCCAGGATCACCGTTTCGAGCCACAGCATCAATTGCAACTGGTGACTCTTCATCCCGATCGCCTTGAGAATACCAAACTCGTACTCTCGCTCCTTGATCATCATCAGCACCGTACCAAAAATGCCGAAGCCGATGATGGCGTAGAGGATCATGAGGATCACAATTCCCCCGGCCTCGTCAAATGCCTTGGCCTCCAATAGTCCCGGGATCAATTCCTGATAATCACGCACAACGATCTGGTCATCGGAAATCGCCTGCCTGACTGCGGCCACGACATCGCTGAGTTCATCCGGGTCCTCCGGATCCAGCACCACGCTGGTGACCCGCTGCTCAGCGGCATAAAACCACTGCGCCTCGTCAAGAGGCAGAAAAGCGATCTGTTTGTTCAGATCTGGTGTGGGAAAGGTGAGAATGCCGGTGATCGGATATTTGCCGGCTGCGTTCGTGCCATGATATCCCTGACTGATGAAGACCGCCGTGTCACCGACATGCAGATCGAGGTAGTCTGCCAGTCCGGCGGATAACAACACCCCGCCACCGCTGAAGTATGT
>JAWWBX010000174.1:0-9114 GCA_033720735.1 Saprospiraceae bacterium | reverse complement strand
GTTGATCCCTACCGGTAGCATACCGTTCTCCTGAAAGTCCTTGAGGTACTCGTTGTTAAACTCATAACGATGCCGGTGACGCTCCTGGATCCTGGTCTCCCGGTAAGCCGCATGGGCCAGTGATCCTTCGCTGATGTTACAGTCGTAGGCGCCAAGGCGCATCGTTCCGCCCTTGGTGGTGATCTTCTTTTGCTCAGGCATCAGGTCGATGACAGGATGCGGACTGTCTTCCTGCACTTCGGTCGAGGCGGCACCTTCCAGCTTCAGCACGTTGTTGGCAAACTCTACCACGGCGCATTGCATACCCAGGCAGATCCCGAAGAACGGCACCTTTTGAGTCCGGACATACTCGATGGCCTGGAGCTTGCCCGCAATGCCCCGTTCGCCAAAGCCGGGAGCGACCAGGATACCGTGGAGGGTCGACATAAGCTCTTCGGTGCGGTCGGTCAGTTCAAGCAGCTCAGAATGAATCGCCACGACCTCAACCTTGCAACGGTTGACAGCTCCGGCATGGACAAAGGCTTCATGGATCGACTTGTACGCATCCTGCAGCTCATTGTACTTGCCCACCAGCCCGATCCGCACGTGATGTTGCGGGTTTTTCAACTTGTCGATGAAATCACGCCAGGCGATCAGCTCAGCGCGCCCTTCCGACGGCAGGTTGAGTTTGTTGAGAACAATATGGTCCAGGTTTTCCTTCTGCATGAGCAACGGCACATCGTAGATCGACTCGGCATCGATGGCCTCAATGACGGATTCCTTTTTCACGTTGCAAAAGAGCGAGAGCTTGTGGCGGATCTCGTCGGTTAGCGGTCGTTCGGTGCGGCAAACCAGGATGTCGGCATGATTTCCGGTTTCCAGCAGCTCCTTGACCGAGTGTTGGGTCGGTTTGGACTTGAGCTCTTTGGCGGCTGCCAGGTATGGGATCAGAGTGAGGTGAATATTGACCGAATTGTGGTCGCCCAGTTCCAGTCTCAACTGACGCAAGGCTTCGAGATACGGAAGAGACTCGATATCCCCTACTGTGCCTCCCAACTCCGTGATAATGATATCGTAATCACCGGTCTTGCCCAGCAGGCGGATGCGACGCTTGATCTCGTCAGTAATATGCGGGATCACCTGGACTGTTTTGCCAAGGTAGTCACCGGCGCGCTCCTTGGTGATCACCGTCTGGTAGATCCGTCCGGTGGTCACGTTGTTGGCCTGGCTGGTCGACACACTCAGGAACCGTTCGTAGTGCCCGAGGTCGAGATCGGTCTCGGCGCCGTCGTCGGTCACGTAGCATTCGCCATGCTCGTAGGGATTGAGGGTGCCGGGATCTACATTGATATAGGGATCGAATTTCTGGATGGTGACCGAGTAGCCCCGGTCTTTGAGAAGCTTAGCCAAAGAGGAGGAAATGATCCCTTTCCCAAGTGAGGATGTCACGCCGCCCGTAACGAAGATATACTTGACCATGTCTGTCGCTGTTACGGGATACAAAGGTACAAAATCTGTGTCGGCGATCTTTAACAAATTCTTCACCGATAACACCGGCGATGTCCGTCATGAGCCCTTACATTAGCGGTCATGGTCGAACGCATCCTGGTCTTATGCACAGGCAACAGCTGCCGGAGTCAAATGGCGCATGGCTATCTCCGGGCGTACTTCCCTTCAGCCGAAGTTTACAGTGCCGGCGTGGTCGCCCACGGCGTGAATCCACTGGCGGTGATGGTCATGGAGGAAGATGGTATTGACATCGCTCACCACACCTCAAACACCATCGATGAGTACGTCAATCTCCAGTTTGACCTGGTGATCACTGTCTGTGATCATGCCCGTGAGGCCTGCCCGGTCTTGCCCGGGGCCACCCGCGTGCTTCACAGGGATTTCCCTGATCCCTCACGCCTCAAAGGCCCGACGGCTGAGGTCCTGCCCGCCTACCGCGCTACCCGCGACGCCATCAAGACGTATGTCGCCGGGTTGGCTCAGGACCAATTTATATCTTGACGCAAATTTTGTCGATGGATCTCTCCCTGGTGTTCATGTGGGTCGGATTTATCCTTGCAGGGTATTCTGTCGTTGGTAACGATGTGATCCAGACGCTGGGAACGTTTCTCAGTTCCAACAGTCGCCGCCCGTGGTGGCTGTTGTTCCTGTTTGCCGGGAGCATTCTGGCCGGTACCCTCATCTATGGCTGGTCGGTCAACGATGGCGACGTCAGCTATGCACGGCTCTCGGAATATCCGTTGCCCCAGCCGATGGGGTGGTTTTATGTGCTACCACCACTGGTATTGATGGCCATCACCAGGGTCGGGATCCCGGTAAGCACATCATTCCTGATTTTGACTTTTTTCAATGAAGAGAACCTGGGCGACATGCTGACCAAGTCGGTGTCGGGATACGGCGTCGCGTTTGTGGTTGCGATCGTCGTGTATTTTCTGATCACTCGCCTGCTCGAACGACGATTTATCGAGATCCCCATCACGAAGCGGCAGCGCAACTACTGGACGATCGCGCAATGGCTCTCCACGGGCTTCCTTTGGTCACAGTGGCTGATCCAGGATTTTGCCAACATCTTTGCATACCTCCCGCGCTCATTATCCGGTGGCCAGCTGGCGATTTCGCTGGTCATTCTGCTTGGCATGCTCGCTTTTATCTTTTACAGCCAGGGAGGCGCAATTCAAAAGATTGTTCTGGCCAAGACGAATACCACGGATATCCGATCCGCCACGATCATTGACTTTATCTATGGTATGATCCTGCTGTATTTCAAGGAGTTGAATGAGGTCCCCATGAGTACCACCTGGGTGTTTATCGGACTCCTGGCCGGGCGGGAGATCGCGATACGCTGGCGGATGCACAGCAAGGTTGACAAGCGTGCGTTGAAAGATGTTGGCCAGGATCTCGCCAAGGTGACCTTTGGCCTTGTGGTGAGTATCGGACTGGTGTTCTTTATCAAGCTGTTCACCTCCTGAGGACCAGACTCGGTCATGGCACTCCAGACATATGTTATAAAACCTGAATGTGGTCGTATTTCTACGAAATACTCGGGATCATGCCTGCCGAACCCTCCGGTCACGTCTCTGCTAAACACTGTGCATAAAAAAAGGCTGCCCGGGGGCAGCCTTCATTTATGATGGATTCGGTTCAAATGGTGGTCTACTATTCCTTTTTGTCGTCAACCTCTTCATACTCAACGTCTGTGACGTCCTCTCCGTTCCCTGAACCCGCATCTTCTGCATTCGTACCGGCACCGTTCGTGGCGCCCCCGGCAGCCTGTTGCGCCTGATAGATCTCCTGGCTCGCGGCCTGCCATGCCGTGTTAAGGGCTTCCATGGTAGCATCGATCTCACCCATATCCTGGGTCTTGTGCGCTTCCTTCAACCTGGCCACACCATTTTCGATCGCCTCTTTCTTCTCGGCCGGGATCTTGTCCCCATACTCGTTGAGCTGCTTTTCGGTCTGGAAGATCAGCGTGTCGGCTGCATTGAGTTTATCGGCGCGCTCGCGGGCTTCCTTGTCAGCCGCTGCGTTGGCCTCAGCCTCGGCTTTCATGCGCGCGATCTCCTCTTTCGACAAGCCGGTCGACGCTTCAATCCGGATATTCTGCTCTTTCCCGGTGCCTTTGTCTTTGGCCGAGACATTCAGGATGCCGTTGGCATCCATGTCAAACGACACTTCGATTTGGGGCATACCGCGGGGCGCCGGTGGAATCCCGTCCAGGATAAAGCGGCCGACGGTACGGTTGTCTTTAGCCATCGGGCGTTCGCCCTGCAGGATGTGGATCTCCACTGAAGGCTGATTGTCGGCAGCCGTAGAGTAGATCTTTGACTTTTTGGTCGGGATCGTGCTGTTGGCTTCAATCACGACGTCGTAGACGCCACCCATGGTTTCGATGCCCATGCTCAACGGCGTCACGTCCAGAAGCAGGACATCCTGTACATCGCCACTCAACACTCCCCCTTGGATGGCTGCTCCTACAGCTACGACCTCATCGGGATTCACCCCTTTGCTAGGGGCCTTGCCGAAGAACTCTTCGACGGCCTGCTGGATACGCGGGATACGCGTCGATCCACCCACCAGGATCACTTCATCTATGTCTGACTTGCTGAGGCCCGCATCGTTCAGTGCGTCGACACACGGTTTGATCGAGCGTGACACCAGATCATCAGCCAGTTGTTCAAACTTGGCCCGTGTCAATTTGAGGTCAAGGTGTTTGGGCACACCATCGACCGCCGTGATATACGGCAGGGTGATGCTCGTTTCCGTCGACGACGACAGTTCGATCTTGGCGCGTTCTGCTGCGTCCTTGAGCCGCTGCAATGCCATAGGATCCTTGCGCAGATCCATATTCTCGCGTGACTTGAATTCTGCAGCCATCCAGTCGATGATCACCTGGTCGAAATCATCTCCACCGAGGTGGGTATCACCGTTGGTCGACTTCACTTCAAAGACACCGTCACCCAATTCCAGGATGGAAATATCGAATGTTCCACCACCGAGGTCATAGACGGCGATCGTCACGTCCTTGTTTTTCTTATCAAGGCCGTAGGCCAGTGCCGCGGCTGTGGGTTCATTGATGATCCGCTTCACTTCGAGGCCAGCGATCTCACCGGCTTCCTTGGTCGCCTGGCGCTGGGAATCGTTGAAGTAAGCAGGTACTGTAATGACCGCTTCTTTCACTTCCTGTCCGAGAAAATCCTCGGCCGTTTTCTTCATCTTCTGCAAGACCATGGCCGACAACTCCTGCGGCGTGTATTTCCGACCTTCCACCTCTATCCGCACGGTGTCGTTGTCGCCTTTGGTGACGGTATACGGCACGCGCTCAGCTTCTTTGGTCACCTCGGAATAACGAGATCCCATGAAGCGCTTGATAGAATAGATGGTCCGGGTTGGATTGGTAATCGCCTGTCTTTTGGCCGGGTCGCCAATCTTGCGCTCACCATTGTCCATGAATGCCACGACCGAGGGGGTGGTGCGACGCCCTTCGTCATTGGGAATAACGACGGGCTCGTTGCCCTCCATCACAGCCACACAAGAATTAGTGGTACCAAGGTCAATGCCTATAATCTTACCCATACGTAGTTCTGTTTTCGAATTCTCAATTCTGATTGTCTACGTCGGGTAGATCAATCGACATGCCAAGCGAGATAACCGGATAATTCGTCAGAAACCTGACAATTTCTTGTCATATGTCAGCACAATCACTGACAAAAAGTCAGATCAGAAGGAAGATTACTGAAAGTTGAGATCTGCGGTAATGGTACCAAAGCGCAAGGAATCGAGGGCCTCGGGGTGCAACTCATATCCGGTTTCCAGATCGCTGTTTGATGCCGTCAGGATGCCGATGCCTTCCGACATATTGGTGTAGCGCGGGATGTCACCTCCGACGCTGGTGATGCCCGTATTGGCCTGCTGAATGCGCCTGAACTCATACAGCTCCTGCCCACCGGAGCGAACCTCCACGTCGATCCCGCGCAAAAACCGCTGCACGGAAGGGTTGGCGTTGATCTCTGCCCGCAGGAATTCGTAAAACTTGATACCGAGCACCTCCACCTCATTGAAGGTCACGTTGCGTGCAATCGGCCATTCCAGGCTCTTTGCGATCAGCTCTCCGGGATTGCCGGGATCTGTTTCGTCGTAGTGAATGATCAGGCGTACATCGTAGAAAAAGGCGTTCTCAGCCTCCTGCCACAGCACCTTGAACTGGTTGGTATACTGAAAGCGCAAAAGCTCCTGGAAGAACGGACGCTTGATCTGGGGCTTCTGAGTGATCTCGGTCTCTGCCGTCACCAGGGGCAGGCGCTCAGAGCGGTTGATCTCGAGCCGGTATTTCTGATTGGCCTTGAGCCGGATATCCTCCTGTGCAACGCGATAGAGCCGGTTGGGGCTGGATGCAAAAATACCTTCGTCGCGCATGAGGCCGACGAGATTCCCATCCACTTCTTCCAGCTGATAGCGTTCGCCGCTGGCGACATCGACCACCGAAGCATCCAGCGCGTCATAATAGAGACTATCGGCGATCCGTGCGACCTCCAATGCCGAGGTAGACGGATCCAGAAATGCCTTTTCGATCCGGATGTAATGCAGGCTGTCGACGGGAGACAGAATGCCATAAACGACCGGGATGTCTTTCCAGTCGGCCGTGACGTTCAACTCATTGTCGCATGAGAGGCAGGTACATGCGAGCAATGCGGCAAACAAGGCGTGTTTCAACATGGCGCAAAGGTAACGGAAATTTGGAATGGACCGTTTGCCAGTGCAAGCCCGTCTGACCACCGCGCGACAGATCTTGACGACAGTGTGCCCTGGTATGCCAGCATCAGATTTCCGCTATCTTTGAGCACGATTTCTAACCATCCATCCCGGTATGTCCGTACACAAGGAGGCGAAGCGCATCACGACCCACACACTGCTGGAAATGAAACAGCAGGGAGAGAAGATCACAATGCTCACGGCCTATGATTATTCGATGGCGCGTATCCTCGACGCCGCTGGTGTCGACGTGATTTTGGTGGGTGATTCAGCCTCCAACGTCATGGCCGGGCATGAGACAACCCTCCCGATCACGCTCGACCAGATGATCTATCACGCGGCCTCCGTGGTCAGAGCCGTCAGACGCGCGCTGGTGGTGGTTGATCTCCCGTTTGGATCCTACCAGGGGAACTCGCGCAAGGCCCTGGAGTCGGCGATTTCGATCATGAAAGAATCCGGCGCCCACGGAGTGAAGCTGGAGGGTGGCAAAGAGATTGAAGAGTCAGTTGCGAGGATCCTGTCGGCCGGCGTGCCTGTGATGGGACATCTCGGCCTGACGCCCCAGTCGATCTACAAGTTCGGGACATATACCGTGCGGGCAAGGGAAAAGAAAGAAGCTGAAAAACTGCAGGCCGACGCGGTGCTGCTCGACAATCTGGGATGCTTTGCTCTCGTGCTCGAAAAGATCCCCGCCGATCTGGCCGGCCTGGTCAGCCGCAGCATCGATATACCGACCATCGGGATCGGTGGCGGCCCCTTGACTGATGGGCAGGTACTGGTGACCCACGACCTGCTGGGGATCACCAAGGATTTTCACCCACGCTTCCTCCGCCGCTATCTGGAATTGTTTGATACCATCCAGGATGCTGTTCAGCGTTATATCACCGATGTGCGTGCGGGTGACTTTCCGAATGAACACGAAAAATACTAGTCGATACGACCTATGAGGAGACGTATCATCCTGATCCTCTTGCTGGCAGTGGTGCTGGCAGGCGCGGCGCTTGCGTGGCACTTCTACACCTGGATCTACCATCCAAATACCGCCTCTGATGCAGACAGACAGGTGGTACTGGTCTATCCGCATACGACATTTGATGCACTGACATCCAGCCTGCTGGAGCAAGGCATCCTCCTCAATGAAGCATCCTTCCGGTGGGTTGCAAAGCGCATGCAATTCGACGACGAGGCCATCAAGGACGGCCGGTACCGGATCGCCGGCGGCCTGAGCAACTATGACCTCATTCACCAGTTGCGGCTTGGTCAGCAAGAGCCTATGGACCTGGTGATGAACTCGGCGTGGAGCACCGAAGATCTTTGTGGCAAGATTGGCCAGCAACTGGCGATCGATTCGGTTGCGCTATGCACCTACTTGTACAACGTCTACCTCCCGCAGTCTGATTATTCCCGTGAAACGTTGCTGAGTCTCTTCATCCCCAACACCTACGAAGTCTACTGGAACACATCTGAGGAGGCGCTGATCAAACGACTCGAACAGGAGCATGCGACGTTCTGGTCTGAGCGACGCAGGCTGGCAGACTCACTGGGACTGACCCCTGAGGAAGTTTACACGCTCGCATCCATTGTTGAACGGGAAACGCGGGCCGATGAGGAAAAGCCGACAATTGCCGGAGTGTATCTCAACCGGATCAACCGCGGCATGCTTCTCCAGGCCGATCCAACGGTTCTCTATGCACTCGGTGACTTCAGCATCCGGAGGGTGCTCAACAAGCATCTCACGGTCGATTCGCCGTATAATACGTACAAGTATCCCGGACTGCCTCCCGGACCGATCACCATGCCGTCCATCGCCAGCATTGATGCTGTATTGCGTCCGGAGCGCCACAATTACCTGTTCTTTTGCGCAAAGCCCGGCCAGGTAGGCTATCACGTCTTTGCCTCCACCCTCGCGGGTCATATGCGGAACGCACGGGCCTATCAAAGTTGGCTCAATGCCGAGGGGATCAGATAACGATCCTATCGCTCGGGGAGGCCATCTGCCCGATTGAAACGCTGTTGTTGCGCGTTGTTTCCGTATTTGGAAGTACCGACCAGGATCAGGTTGTCGTCCCGTGACATCACCCGCCACTCCGATGGTTTGCGGTCGCCACCAGGGGCCAATTCAAGCAGCTGGTTGTCGTGATCATAAAACCACTTTCCGGTCCCTTCCTTTGCTTCGTAGCGACCGTAGTCGTAGGTGCCATTGTCATGAAAGTCAAGCCACACTCCCACATTCGGGTTGCTCCCGGGATCCTGCCCGATCACCACTGTGGCATTGTTGTGGTAGATCCCGGCGGTCAGGAATGTCCATGGCATCGGCTCGGCCGCCAACTGGCCGTTGTCTGTGGGATCGCTTTCCGTGGTGGTACTGTCATCAGACTTGCATGAGAGCAAAAGCAGCCCTGCAAACAGCAACAAACTGATACACGTGACCTTCATCCTACGTTGCATTTGATTCAACCCCGAAATTAGAATTAATTTCGAGCGGTAACCTACCTGATGGTGCAGATTGAAGCAGCGATCGCACGACTCAAGGCCTTCGTGGCAAAGCATGAGTTGTTTGAACCGGCCGACAGGATCCTGCTGGCAGTCAGCGGCGGGATGGATTCGATGTGCATGCTGCACCTGCTGAGGCGCACCGGGCAGCCCTGCGAGGTGGCGCATGTCAATTATCATCTGCGTGGTGCCGACTCCGAGCGGGATGCCACGTTGGTCGCCAGCTACTGCTCGCGTTACAATGTGCCCTTTCACGTGAAAGACGCGCCCATCCCGGACCAGGCTAATGTGCAAATCAGTGCCCGTGAGTTGCGCTATGCATGGTTTGAGACGCTGCTGCGACAACATCATTTCCGCGCCGTCGCCACCGCCCATCATCTGGAC
>JAWWBX010000173.1:0-9152 GCA_033720735.1 Saprospiraceae bacterium | reverse complement strand
GCCTTCGAGCCCATGGTTACCACATGCGCAGACTGGATCTGCCAGCGGAATCTGATTCGTATGATTGGAATTGGGTTTTTGAGGTAAAGAAATTGGGTTAATGAAGTGTGAGCGCGTTATGGGTTTCAGGCGTTCTTCTTAAAGGTAACCAAACTGCACAATAATCCTCCCATCATTCTTTCTGGCACCTGATGCCGATTTCCTGTTCGATTCGCGCGATCTCTGTCATGTCGAGTTGCTCGTTGGGCAAACAGATCAGGCGCTGCATCGATTGGGCATGGACGCGCGTGAGCCCCCGCAAATTCTTGAGGCTGTTGTATTGGCAATGCAGGATCTTCAAGCGATGACAGCTCTGTAAGGGAAAGAGCGATGCGATCCGGTTGTCTTGGCAATACAATTCCTCGAGGTGCGTCAGTCCGTTCAGAGGCTGCAGGGAGGTAATGCGATTATTGTGAATGAAGAGGGATTTGAGCGCTGTCAGGTTCTCGATTCCGGCGATGGACTCCACCTCGCAAAAGGTGACGAACAGGTGCTGCAGGTGGGTGAGTGGTGCCAGTGGAGAAAGGCTTTGCAATGGACCGCTCACATTGGAGTACATCCCGCGTGGGCCAACGAGCCGTAAAGTGGGAGTTGTGGCGATCAATAACAAGTCCTGATCCGTTGCCGGGCTGCCAGGCGATCGACCGAGAAAACCCGTCATCAATGCGTCTTGCCAATGCTGGTCCAGTGCGTCCCACCATGATCTTCTGGCTCCTGGTTTTTTGAGTGAATCCGGTGGGTTGATTGGGCCTGGCGTCGGCATTAAAATTGCGCTTTGGGTCCGCCTGAAATTACAGTTATAATCGTATTTTAGATGTAGTTGCAACTCTGGTTGCCCATTATTAACCCTTAAATTCCTTCTACATGGATCCTTTCATTGGCATGATTGTCATGTTTGGTGGCAATTTTGCCCCTCGCAGCTGGGCTCTTTGTGATGGCCAGCTCCTCTCGATTTCTGCAAACACCGCTCTCTTCTCGATTCTCGGGACGACCTTTGGTGGTGACGGCAGGACCACTTTTGGCTTGCCAGATCTCCGGGGTCGCGTCCCTGTGCACGCCGGCAACGGCCCTGGCTTGCAACCGATCTCACTTGGTGCCAAGGGCGGCTCCAACGAAGTCACGTTGAATGTGCAGCAGATCCCGCCCCACAGCCATGCCGGGCATGTCAATGCCTCGACGGGCGGCGGTGATGATACCGATCCGACCGGCCGCTACCCAGGAGCGGCTAACTTCGATTTTTACGCCGAAACGACAAACGCTCAGATGAACGCCAACTCTGTTGGTACCGCCAACACAGGGGGTGGCCAGGGGCACAACAACATGCAGCCGTACCAGGCAGTCAACTTCATCATTGCGCTGCAGGGGGTATTTCCTTCACGCAGCTAGATCGACGTAACGTCAGACGAACAAATACCGGGTGGGTCCGAGGGCTCCCCGGTATACCTTTATCCGTATTTCAGTTAGTTTGATGTACAGGGAAAAAACTATAACTTCAATGATTGATTCAGAAATGACACCAAGATGAATTAGGATCATACATCCCAGACCACAGATCCATCACATAACATCATCCTCTGCCACCACCATCCAGAATACCACCTCTTATGAGAACGATCCGCCCGGTATCCGTCAAGGACACTGCCATAAAACACCTTCTGCTTTGCCTTTTGGCATGTACCACTCCACTGCTTGCATGGTCCCAGGTCGACCTCTATTTTGAGGACTTCGAGGATGATGGCGAGGGTGTGACATACACGTCCAACTCCTTCAATCTGTGCGGCACCACCTCCGATTACTTCTTCAGGGAGCAAAACACTACGAATCCGTTTGTCTGTTCAACCACCGGCGGGTTTGGCACCCCGGCCCTGACCAATACACAAGGATTGTCATGGTGGGTGACTGAGGATGCGGGTCTGCCGAACAAATTTGTAGAATCAACGGTGATCCCGTCAGCGACTGTAGACATGCATACCAACTTCATGGTGCACCTCTACGCGGCAACCCCGAGGATCAATACCAACACGTGGGAGAATGCAGGCGATGATATTGTTGCGCTGCAATACCGCTATGCCGGCGGGGCCTGGATCACAGCCGGTCAGCTTGCGGGTGATGCCAATCTCAATCTCAGCGTCGATGCAGATCTCAATGGGGTGGGTGATGCGGTATCGGTCGTCGGCACAGCCTTTACCGAGTATAGCTTCAACATTCCACCGCCCGGCGGACCAGGCCAAACCTTGCAGGTGAGAGTCTTCCTGTCTGATCTTGGTGGAACGGAGGAGCTGGCCTTTGACAACTTGCGTGTCAGCGCCACGCTGGCCACTCAGGATCCGCCGGTGCTCGCAAATATTGGCGCATCAACGCTCAATCATACTGAAGGAGGTGGATCGACCCAGATCTCCAATACCGTTACGGTTTCAGATAGTGACGATACCCACCTCGAAAGTGCTACCATCCAGATCACCTCAAACAATCAGCCGGGTGAAGATCAACTCGTGGTCAGCGGAGCTTTGCCTGCGGGGATCACGGCGGCTGCCTATGTCCCGGCGACCGGACTCCTGACGCTCAGTGGTACGGCCACCCTTGCAAACTACCAGACCGCATTGCGACAGATCCACTACAACAATACCAGCGTCAATCCGAACACATTCCTGACCAGGACTATTTCCATGCAGGTCAATGATGGAACGGATCCAAGCAATATTGTCACACGCAATCTCACCGTGACAGGCGTGGTGGCCCCCGGCACGATCCCGTACTGCGAGGACTTCAATACCGATGGCGACGGGGTGCGCTATACCTCGAATTCATTTACCGATGGTCAGGCGACCCCGGCGGATTATTTCGAACGCACCGATGCCAATCCACATCCCGGGCACCTGATGGCCTACACCTTCAATCTTCCCAACCAGGGTGGTGGGTATTGGGCCAGTGAGGACGTGGTAACGGCGATAAATCCACTGGGAAGCACCGCCGATGGCTATGTGCGCCTCCCCGACCTCAACTCCGCAGGACTCGGCAACCTGACCGTGACCCTGCATCTGGCTGACAACAGATACAGTGCCGGCGCGTCCAACATGGACGGAGGTGAAGCGATCGAAGTCCAGGCTGCATTCGACGCAAATACCGGTGGTACCAACTTGTTGGCCGGCACCTACACAACAGTCGGAAGATTTGTGGCAGCCAGCGATGGATCACTCCGGCAGGATACGAACCTGGACGGCTCGTCTGACGACGCTGCAGATGCGGCGTCACCAGAATTGACGCCGACGTTCACACCTTACACTTTCGACATCCTTGGCACGGGCAATACATTATCGGTGCAAGTGGTCGTGATCGGTACGAGTGGGTCCGAAGAAGTAGCATTTGATAGTGTCAAAGTAGACGGCGCTGTGGTCGGTGACCCTCCCGTGCTTGCCAATATCGAAGGAACGACCTTGATCTATACCGAAGGGGATCCTGCCACGCAGATCACCAATACGATCACTGTAGCTGACAATGACGATACCGACCTGGTGAGCGCGACGATCCAGATCACCACCGGTTACGATGCGTCAGAAGATGTGCTGAGCGTGATCGGCGCACTGCCTGCCGGCATCACCGCTGGCGCATTCAATGCGGGAGATGGATCGCTTTCATTGAGTGGTACGGCCTCGCTTGCCGACTACCAGACAGCCCTCCGGCAGATCGGTTATGAGAATACCGCTGCCCCCAATCCGTCGATCATTCCGAACAGGACGGTCGCGTTCCAGGTCAATGACGGTGTAAGCAACAGCAACATTGAAACGCGCGATATCGACGTGCAGGGTGTAGTCGCCGCTGCCGACCTGCCCTATTGCGAAGACTTCAATACGGATGGGGAAGGGGTGAGATACACCTCGAACTCATTTACCGACGGACAGCAAACGCCGCAGGACTACTTCGAACGCACGGACGACAATCCGCATCCTGGCCATACCATGGCCTACACATTCTCGGCGCCGCAAGGTGGGGGATACTGGGCAAGTGAAGACGTCAACACCTCAATCAATCCGCTGGGTGCCAATCAGCCCGGGATCGTTCGCCTGGCTGACCTGAATACAAGTGGCTGGTCAGATCTTACTGTCTCTCTCTACCTCGCAGACAATAACAACGGAACGAATATGGATGGCCCGGAGCTGGTTGAGATCCAGGCTGCCTTTGACGGCAATGCCGGTGGGACGGACCTTCTTGCAGGAACATATACGACGATTGGGAGATTTGTAGCAGATGCAGGCGCGTTGCAACAGGATATCGACCTTGACGGCTTCGCTGACCCGGCCGGGCCCGAACTGACCTCCACCTTCACTGAATTCACATTTGACGTGACCGGCACGGGCAACCTGCTTTCAGTCCAGATCCTCATTATCAATACGAGTGGGTCCGAAGAGGTCGCCTTCGACCGGCCGAAAGTGGATGGATTGCAACTCGCCTGTCCTGATTCCGTGACACTCGCGTGTGCCGACCAGGCCACGATCGATGCGCAGATCCAGACGTGGGCCAACAGCTTCGAAAGTAGTTTTGCGAGCGGCTGCAATCCGGTGATCACGTACACTGTCAACGGTGCCGGACCGTTTACACCCGCCGAACTGCCCAATGAGATCCTTGCAGTGACACCGCAGGAATGTGTCGGAGGCACGGTGACGGTCGTATGTACACTCACTGACGATCCGCCGTGCAGTGGTTCGCAATGCACGAGTGCCTTTATCGTGGAGCCTGACAATGAAGCACCTGTGCCCGACTGTTCATTTGGGAGTCAGCTCTCGGATGCGGTTGTGGATGCCAACTGCGAGAACGCGCTTGCTGACTATACCGTGTTTGCCACGGCGACCGACAATTGCACTGATCCCAACGATATCACCTTTTCACAGGATCCACCTCCTGGTACCATTACCGGTCCGGGCCAGGTCACGGTCACCATTACGGCCACTGACAACTGCGGCAATGCGGGCACCTGCACCTTTGTCGTCAATGTGGTGGACAACACGCCGCCAGACATCACATGCCCGCCCTCCATCACCGTGGAAGGATGTGGTGTCGGTGACATCACCAACGGCGGATTGACAGCATTGCCCTATTCTCCAGGGTGGACAGTGATATCATCTGCTGATTTCAACAACGAAGGTGGAAGCTGGAGCGACAACTGCCCGCCACAACTGATGATCCGCTACATGGACGTAGCATCAGGCACCTGCCCGGTCAACGTAACGCGGCTGTTTGAGATTACGGATCAGGGCGGCAATACCGATACGTGTTCACAAACCATTCTGATAGACGATACGACTCCGCCGACGATCACCTGTCCAGGTGATGCCACGATTGAATGCGGAGAGCCCTTGCCAATGCCATCACCGCCAACGCTGGCGGACAATTGCGACCAGGATATATTCTGGACAGTGCTGAGTGAGACATCGAGCGGTTCGTGTCCTGAAGTGCTGGCGCGGGTGTATTATGCAGAAGACGATTGCGGAAACAGCGCGACCTGCACCCAGTTCATTACCATTGAAGACACCACACCGCCCGAGGTTTCATGCCCGGCCGATGTGACGATCGAATGCGGGGATCCGCTTCCCGCGCCTGGTGTGGTTGCCACGGACAATTGTAGTGAAGGTGGTACCACCCAGGTCGGTCCCCCGTATTGTGATGAAGCACAAAATGGACCCGGTTATGGCGGCGATGCTGACTGCGAAGCGGCGATTTGCGCGCAGGATCCGTTCTGCTGCGATGTGATCTGGGATAATATCTGCGCGGCAGCGGCAGTATTGCAGCCGGAATGCTGCGATTGCCTCAATCCCGCCACACCTGAGAACTGTGCTGACAATGTGCTGACGACAACGGTGACCACCTCCGAACCCACCGGGTCGTGCCCGCAAACGGTGATCCGCACCTATACGGTTGCCGACGAGTGCGGAAATATGACAACTTGTTCGCAGGTGATCACCATCGAGGACACTACGCCTCCGGTGGTCAATTGTCCAGCAGATGTCACTATTGAATGCGATGAGCCACTGCCGAATACATGTCCCGATGCAACGGACAACTGCGAGACCAGTGCCTTGTTTGATGCCTTTTCCGGCGTTCTCGAGGCTGGCGATCCTGTCGTTGACATCGCTTTGGCCTGCTGGCAGCTCGGCTGTTGTGTTCCGGAGGCTGGTGATCACTACTACGATGAGTATGCCTTTACCATCACTGAGACATCGATCTATCGTTTTACGGGTGTGTTTACCGGCGGTCCGTTGCAAGGAGACGGAATCGCGGCCATTTTTGAAGGAAGCTTTGATCCCGGCGATCCGTGCGCTAATATGGTCGCTGGTGATGACGATGACAATCCTAACCAGGAGTTTGATCCGCTCATCATCACATGTCTTCTGGCCCCCGGTGACTACGTACTGGTATCGTCGACATTTTTCAACAATACCAATGCCCCCAGCGTGTCGTACGACTGGACCATCGAGCAGACCAATTTTACCATGACGTTTGTTGATGTGGAAATACCTGGCAACTGTTCAGGTGAATCAGTCATTGTGCGGACCTGGACGGTAACCGATGAATGTAGCAATACGGCCACGTGTAGCCAGACGATTACCGTCATTGATACCAGCGCACCTCAGATCACCTGTCCGGCCGATGTAACGGTTGAATGTGGTGACCCAACCGATCCGGCAGCAACAGGTATGGCGATAGCAGCGGACGTATGCGGGTCAGCATCGGTAGATTTTGGAGACAGTTTCACGCCGGCCTGTGGCAACACCGGGACGATCACGCGGGTATGGACGGCCAGTGACGATTGTGGCAATAACACATCATGCACCCAGACCATTACCATTGTCGATACGACACCTCCTCAAATGACGTGTGTCAAACCGCCACCGTTCTTCTGTATGCCTTTTGAGATCACCTCGACATGGCTTCTTCAGAACGAAGCGAATTATATCTCGGCATGGGATGCATGCGACCCGAACCCGACGATCTCGGTAGTAGACTCTTCTGACATCGACTTTGGGTGTTCGACAACCCGTACGTATCTGTTTACAGCCGTGGATGCCTGCGGCAACCAGGGAGATACCTGCAGTGTCATCGTCCAGTTCCTTTACGATGATGAGGCGCCGGTAGTGACCTGTACCAGCCCGCCCCATCTCGGATGCAACCCGGTAGTGCCCACCCCACAGGATATCGTAAATGCCGGGTATGTCAGCGCCACAGACAACTGCGGTCCGGCATCGATCGGGCATATCCCGCCGATCATCGGATCCCGCAACGGCTGCGACACCATCAATATGTACGTATTTGGTGCAACGGATATCTGCGGCAACCAGGCCGAGCCATGCACGGTCACTGTCGTGTGGACCGATGATCTCGTGCCCCCGTCGATCACCTGTCCGGCCGATGTCACCATCGAATGTGACGAAGCGGTTCCACCAGTGGACCTGGCCAGTGTGACGGCTTTTGATGTCTGCAGTGAGGTCACCGTCACCTGGGTAGGTGACGTGAGCAATGGCGCATTCTGTCCCAACGTGATTACGCGCACCTACATGGCCACCGATACGTGTGGCAATAGTGCGATTTGTACCCAGTACATTACCATCGACGACACCACACCTCCGGATCTGACCTGTCCTGACGATGTGACAATTGAATGTGGCGATCCGATCCCGGTGACCATGGCGACGGTCAGTGACAACTGTACGGTCAATCCGGTTGTCACTTATTCCGATGCCGATACCACGGGCATGTGCCCATGGGTGATCGTGCGGACCTTTACGGCGGTAGACACCTGCGGGAATGTGAGCAGTTGCACGCAGCGCATCGTCATCGAGGACACCATGCCGCCCCAAATGACCTGTACGAAACCGACACCGATCTTCTGTCCGGATCCATTTTTTGTGCACACGTCGAGCTGGCTGATCGCCAATGGCTTTGCCCGGGCATGGGATGCCTGTGATCCAAGCCCGGTCGTGTCTGTGATTGACTCGCTTGACTTCGACAACGGATGTACGTTTACCCGCACATTCCGTTTCACTGCCGTGGATTTCTGTGGAAATCAGGCCGATACTTGCAGCATTATCGTAACGGTGATCAATGACGATGAAGCACCGGTGCTGACCTGTACCGATGTGCCGCACCTTGGGTGTAATCCAACTGAGTTTCCGACACCGCAGGAGTTGATTGTACAAGGGTTTGTGGATGCGACGGACAACTGCGGTCCTCCATCCATTGGATTTATTGCACCCTTCACAGAGGAAATGATCGGATGTGAGGTGATCCGCAGTTACACCTTCGGCGCCACTGATCTGTGCGGCAACCAGGCAGAGCCTTGTGTTGTCCAGGTGATGTGGACAGAAGACGTCACCCCGCCATCACTGACCTGTCCGGATACCCTGATCCTGGAGTGTAATGAACCTATCCCGCCACCAGATCCCGGGGTGGTGACCGTTGTGGATGATTGTACAATTCTCAATGTCACCTTTGTCGGTGAAACCGGATTTGGTGATAGCTGTGATTCGACCATCGTGCGCACCTACATGGCTACTGACACCTGTGGCAATTCGGGAACATGCCAACATGTGATCCGGATTCTTGATACCACGCCACCTGATCTGGTTTGTCCGGCAGACCTTACCATCGAATGCGGTGATCCGATCCCTGGTCCGTCGATCACCACCGCGAGTGACAATTGCCAGCCGGATGTCGCGGTCAGCTTTGTTGACAGCGAGTTTGTCGAATCAGAGGACCCCTGTCCCGGTTACATTATCCGGACCTACTTTACAGAAGACGCTTGCGGCAACCAGATCAGTTGCACACAGCGCATTACGATCGAGGACACCACGCCTCCCGAGTTGTCCTGTCCTGCCGACATCACCATCGAGTGTGATGATCCGACCGATCCGAGCTTTACCGGTGAAGGGGTCGCGACAGATATCTGTGATCCGAACCCGATCCCGTATGTGGAGCTGGATATTTTCCTGTCAAACGACCCATGCTCCACGGTCATCCAGCGGGTATGGCTGGCGACCGACGCATGCGGCAATGGAGGTTCGTCGGAGCTGTGCAGTCAGTTCATCACGATTGTGGATTCGACGCCACCGATGATCTCATGC
>JAWWBX010000172.1:0-9157 GCA_033720735.1 Saprospiraceae bacterium | reverse complement strand
TCAATAAGGGGAAATTCATCGAGCCAAATGATTTGATCCTTGCCAAGGGCGCGCAATAAAATATGATTAACGTCCTCAATAGATTTATCCGGATTACGTTGACTCGCCATCGCCTTATAAGCAATGATTGTGTTGTTGCTGACTTCAATACCTCCACCCTCCAGAAAAAGATCAACAGGCTCGATTTCCAGGCCCATTCCGTAAGCGAGCTCGACGTCAACTTCGCCCCTCAGATCGCCGTCACAGTCATACGCATGGCCGTAACAATTCCATCCGAAATCGAGCACCTTCAGCTGATTCCCGTTCGTGATGAACATAGGGCCGGGATCTCTGATCCAGTTCATCGGTGATGATGTTTTGACAAAGCTGATGTTAGCCAGGTCGGCCTCCATACGAGGTAGCTCGTTTAGGGCAAGTTGTTTCAGGGAGTCGCTATCGTATACAACTTTGGTTGCGATGTGACGGGAAAGTGCTGCAATGATCTTCAGCTTTGCTCCCTGGTTAGGGATGAAGACACGTTCCGAAGCAAAATCGGTCCATACCGCTTCTTGCACGGCCCATTCCGGAGGGAAGCTAAACGTGTTGATGTCAGTGTCTGTATCCACGCAACCGGAGAGCAGGATGAATATGCCTGCTGACACTTTTAAGGAGAAGAGGATCGATAGATACCTGTACATCATGGCTGGTAAAGGTGACAGGTTCTCACATGCACCTCAGAGGTGTACGTCATGACCATGATTGAAGATATAAAGTTGAGATCAGATCGGTGAAACAGGTGCGTGTGGTCATGAGGGACTGTTTGCTGAGAGCCAGGTGTCGATGTGAATCGCGATATTAGACCGGTATGCCTGCTCAGCGTATCAAACCGCTCATTCTTGCCGCCGGAGGTGCGATCCGTTTTGGTTCAGCAAAGCAGCTGGCTTTGATTAATGGCGTTCCTATGATCCGACACACTGTCACCCATATCCTTGAGGCGGGTCTCGGTCCCTGTGTGGTGGTGACCGGTGCAGTGCAAATGCAAATCGCGCGAACCCTGGAGGATCTGGCCGTCACGTGCATCCACAATCCACAATGGTATGAGGGTATGGCGGGCTCGATCCGCACCGGTCTCGGCTGGATCCGTCAGCACGCGCCTGAAACGGAAGGCATCCTTGTGGCCCTTGCCGACCAGCCCTTTATTACCGGAGCGGATTTCAGGCGTATCAGAGAGGCGTATGACGGGACCTGCATCGTCGCAGCCAGCTACCCGGATGGACCTGGTGTGCCGGCCATCTTTCCTCAACCAACCTGGGCGGACCTTGAAAGCCTGGCAGGGGATGTGGGTGCGCGCGCCGTCATTCGACAAAATGATGCAGTCACCACCGTGTTTGTGTCAGATTTGCGGGATATCGATCATCCGGGGCAGATCTAGTGCGTCGGTGTGTCTGTGCGTCAGTGACTCGGTGCGTCAGTGACTCTGTTAGACGCCAGATGCCAGACATGGTTTGCAAGTGACCGTCAGTTCGCTTGGGCCATAATCGACATTCAACAATGAATAATAATCGTTGCTCTTTGCGCTCTTTGCGGACTCCTCTGCGTGCTTTGCGTGAAATGAGTGACGATAATCAACAATGAGCAATCAACAATCAGCAATCAACAATGATCAATGCCTTTGCGCACTTTGCGGACTCCTCCGCGTTCTTTGCTTGAAATGACTGACGACCATTTCTCTTGTCAATTCGTCTACCGATAAGCACCGTTCGTCAATAAATCGTAAAACTCAGGAAACTTTTAACAACATTTTCGTTTCCAATGTGTTCTTAGGCGTACATTTGCTACGCTGTGAGCAAGACCGACCATATCATTCGTACGGCACGAGACATGTTCATGCGCTTTGGGATCAAGAGCGTCACGATGGACGACATCGCCCGTGAGTTGGGCATTTCCAAGAAGACCCTGTACCAGCATGTCGATAACAAGACCGATCTCCTCGACCGGATCATCGACCAGCATATCGCCACGGAGAAAGAGTGCATTCAGCAGATCACGGCCGAGTCCAGGGACGCGATCGACGAGCAATTAAGCATCGCACGCTACGTGCTGACCATCCTGCGCCAGATGCGACCGACGACCATGTTCGACATGAAGAAATACTACCGGGACTGCTGGCGCAAGATGGACGAGTTCCACCTGGGTTATGTTTACAAAGTCATCCGTACCAATATTGAGCGCGGCATAGCGGAAGGGTGGTACCGAGATAATGTCAGTGCCGACGTCATTGCCAAACTTTACGTCGGCAAAACCATGTTGCTGACTGACGAAGAAATGTTCCCGGCACATAGCTACGACCGGGACAGTTTGTTTCTCGAATATATCCATTACCACCTCCGCGGCATCCTTTCCGAGAAGGGCCTGAAGAAACTCAAATCATACCAACCAATCACCTGATCCATGGATTGCAGACGATTCGTTACACTCCTGCTCGGCCTCTTCACGCTGGCGATGGTCCGGGCGCAACAGTCCTTTTCGTTGCAGGAAGCGATCACTTACGCCCAGGAACACAACGCCGACGTGCGTATCGAGCAGCTCAACGTACAGGATGCCGACGGCCAGCTCCTGGAATACAAGTCGATCGGCATCCCCAAGATCAATGCCGATGTGGATTACGCCTATTTCATTGATATCCCGACTCAGATCCTCCCGGACTTTCTCAGCCCGGCAGTGTACGGGGTACTTTTCGAAGAAGGCGTCATTGATCCAAAACCAATTCCAACCGGAGGCAGTGCTCCCGTGCGCTTTGGTAAAGACCACAACCTGGACGCTTCGCTGAGCCTGGAGACGATGATTTTTGACTTTGCCTGGATCCAGGGCCTCAAAGCGCAGGCGTTGTTCCGCGATCTGGTGCAGAAGAACGTCACCGCCAAGGCCTTTGAGATCAGATCGAAAGTGACCAGGGCCTATCTCGCCGTGTTGATCAACAAGCGCAGCCTGGCCCTGCTCGACGACAACATCCGCAACCTCGAAACACTGTACAACGAGACCAGGGCTATTTATGAAAACGGATTTGCAGAACAGCTCGACGTGGATCGCCTGGCATTGTCACTCGACAATCTGCGCACCGATCGCCAGAACGTGGAGCGTCTCGCTGACGTCACCAGGAATCTCCTGAAATTCCAGATGGGCTATCCCATCACCGAGCCGATCGAGCTGACGGATGATTTTGACGTCCTTGCAGGCCAGGTCTCGGTTGCCAGCGTATCACTCACCGATCCGGTGGACTACAATGAACGTCCCGAGTACGTCACCTTTGAGTTGCGTGAGCAGCTCAATGAGATCAACATGAAGGTGATCAAGTCCGGCTACTTGCCCACGCTCCGCGGCCGCGCATCATGGTCACGGACCCTGCAGCGCGACAAATTGTTCGACAGCAACGATTCGCCATGGTTCCCGTCCAGCATGCTTGGTGTCACCCTCAATGTTCCAATTTTCGATGGCCTTGAAAAGAAGGCAAGGCTGGAAAGAGCGCGGATCAGCCGCGACAAGGTTTCCATCGCCAGGTCAGAATTTGAACGGGCTGTAGACCTTGAGGTGCGCAATGCACGGATTCAGTTTCACAATGCCAGCGAAACCGTGCAGGCGCGACGCAATAGCATGGACCTGGCTCAGCGCATTTACGACACCACTCAGATCAAGTACCGCGAGGGTGTGGGCTCCAGCATCGAGCTGACCCAGGCCGAAGCTGAACTATATCGTACACAATCCAATTACATCAATGCTCTGTATGACCTGATCGTGGCCAAGACCGAACTGGACATCGCATTGGGCAAAATCTAAACGACTATGTTGCGCATCGCTATCCTATTCATAGCATTCACCCTGTGGGGTTGCAGTGCAAGCCCCGGATCCGAAGCCGGAGAACTTCCGGAAGATCTCTCAGAACTCCGGAAGCTGCAGAAAGACAAGCAGCAGCAGATCAAGACGCTGCAGGCTCAACTTGCCAGTATCGAGGCTCGTATCCGTGAGCAGGATCCCACTGAGGTCGTACGCCGTCTGGTGACCATCTCCGCGGTGTCCCGCCGTGATTTCAAGCGCTACGCCGAGATCCAGGGGGCGGTCGCGTCAAAGGATCTGGTGTCGGTGTCATCCGAGACAGGCGGCCGTATCGCCAGTGTGCTCGTGGTTGAGGGTGAGGCAGTACGACGGGGACAGCTGATCGCCACGATTGATCTGGAAAGCCTGCGCAAGCAACGACAGGAGTTGGAAACGCAATTGCAACTGGCGCGCGATATCTACGAGCGTCAGGCGCGCCTGTGGGAGCAGAATATCGGTTCGGAAGTGCAGTATCTGCAGGCAAAGAACAACGTGGAGCGCCTTGAAAAGAGCATTGAGACCATCGACTATCAGCTTACCAAGGAAAAGCTCTACGCCCCGCTTTCGGGCGTGGTCGACATGGTCAACCTCAAGAGTGGCGAAACGGCCGGGCCCGGTGTGCCGATCGTGATGATCCTTGATACGCGCAATATCAAGGTGGTCGCTGATGTGCCAGAGAGTTATCTCGGGAAGGTTGCGCGGGGTGAAAGAGTAGAGGTGCGCTTCCCTGCTCTGCGCGACACGCTGGTGGCTCCGGTCACCATGCTTGGACGCAAGATCGATCCGGCCAACCGGACCTTCAAAGTGGAGATCGACATCCCCTACAACCAGGGATTGTACAAGCCAAACCTGCTGGCAGAAGTATTGATCAACGATTACACCGAGCCTGATGCGCTGGTCATCTCGCAGGTGCTGGTGCAGGAAGAAGTCGGAGGAAAGGATTATGTCATGATCGTGGACGACTCGGAGGGCACGCCAAAGGCGCGCAAGGTATACGTCACGACTGGCGAGAGCTATGACGGGGAGGTCGTCATCACCAGCGGCCTCGAAGGCTCGGAGCAGCTCATCCAGGAAGGTGCACGGACCGTCGCCAGCGGCGAACTGATCCGGATCGTCGAACCCCAAATTGCCACCAATGACAGCGAATAAAGGACGTGGGCTGCGGGAATTCAAATTGACATCCCTCGCGGTCGACAATGCGACGAGCGTCTTCCTGCTGACGTTCATGATCCTGCTTTTCGGCGTGATCTCCTACAATCGCATGCCCAAGGAGCAATACCCGGAGGCATCGTTCCCGACCGTGTACGTCAATACCCCGTACTTCGGTAACTCGGCAAAGGATATCGAGAACCTCATTACCCGGCCGATCGAGAAAGAGCTTAACAACCTCATCGGCATCAAGGATATCCGCTCCACATCAATCCAGGACTATTCGGTCATCACGGCCGAGTTTGTCCCGGACATGGAAATGGAAGAGGTGGTGCGCAAGGTGAAAGACGCCGTAGACCTGGCCAAAAGTGAATTGCCTGACGATCTGGAGGAAGATCCGCTGGTCATGGAGGTCAACCTGTCAGAGTTTCCGATCATGACCATCAACATTTCGGGAGATTTCCCGATGGATGCCTTGCGCGAGTACGCCGAGTATCTCGAAGACAAGATTGAGGATATCGAAGAGGTGTCGAAGGTGGATATCAAGGGTGCCCTGGAACGCGAAGTGAAGATCGACGTCGACCTGATCAAGATGCAGTCGCTGGAGGTGTCCTTCCAGGACATCGAGAATGCCATCGCCAGTGAGAACATGACCATGTCGGCCGGTGAGATCGTGCGCAATGACTTCCGGCGGGCCATCCGTGTGGTAGGGGAGTTTGAGGATGTGAAGGAGATGGAGAGTGTGATCGTCAAGAGCGAGAACCAGCGCCCGGTCTACCTCAAGGATATTGCCCAGGTCATCTACGGATATAAGGAACGAACGAGTATCGCCCGCTCTGACAAGTACCCGGTCGTCTCGCTCGACGTGATCAAACGCAAGGGGGAGAATTTGCTCGACGCCTCCGATAAGATCAAAGTGGTGGTCGATGAAGCCAGGGAGCAGGTGCTGCCGGAAGGAATGAAGGTCTCTGTATTTAACGATCAGAGCGTTTATACCCGCAACGAAGTGCGCAACCTGGAAAACAGCATCATCTCCGGGGTGATCCTGGTGGTGATCGTGCTGCTGTTCTTTCTGGGCATCCGGAATGCGATGTTTGTCGGGATGGCTATTCCGCTATCCATGCTCATGGGTATCATGTTGCTCAACCTGACCGGAACCACTATGAACATCGTGGTACTCTTCTCCCTGATCCTGGCCCTCGGCCTCCTGGTCGACAACGGGATCGTCGTGGTGGAGAACATCTTCCGGTACATGTCGGAAGGGGCTGATGGTGACAGCGCCGCCAAATACGGGACCGGTGAAGTGGCGTTGCCGATCATCGCATCCACGGCTACCACCCTGGCTGCCTTCCTGCCGCTGGCCTTCTGGCCGGGGATCATGGGTGAGTTCATGCTGTACTTGCCGCTCACCCTGATCATCGTACTGGCCTCATCACTCTTCGTCGCGCTGGTGATCAACCCGGTCTTTACGGCCAAACTGATGAAGATCGACAGACGCGCCAACGATCCGGATGTGCGCAAGCGCAAGCGCCGCAATGGCCTGATCATGATCGGGATCATGCTGTTGGTGGCTACCCTCGCGCATTTTGCCGGTGTCCAGCCGGCGCGTAATATGCTGGCGCTGGTCGCGATCATCAGTGCCATCAATATTTTCTTCCTGCGACGGGCGTCCCTGTACTTCCAGAACCGTATCGTACCCATCCTGGAATCGGTTTACGATCGCTTTATCCGGATGGCTCTGCGCAAACGAAATCCGATCGCAGTATTCGGCGGAACGATCCTGCTAATGATTGGCGCGATCATGCTGCTCGCGGCCAATGCACCGAAAGTCGAATTCTTTCCGAGCCCGGATCCGGTCTACATCAATGCCTTTGTCGAGCTGCCGCTGGGTTCGGACATCGAGGCGACCAACCAGCTCATGTTCAAAGTAGAAGAGCGCGTCACCGAGGCCATGGAGCCATACACCGGGATCATTGAGGCCATTCTTTCGCAGATCGGGGAAAACACCTCCGACCCCAACACGCCGCCCGAGCCGGGGATCACGCCGCACAAGGCGCGTCTTACCGTGTCGTTTGTGCCAACCCAGGATCGCGACGGCATTTCTACCAAGGATGCGCTGGAGGACATGCGCGAGGCGGTACACGGCGTCTATCCGGGGGCAACGATCGTGGTCGATCAAAACGCGGCGGGCCCGCCGGCAGGCAAACCGATCAACATTGAGATTGCCGGAGAAGACGTGGATACCCTGGTGGTGCTTTCAGACCGGCTGATCACCTATCTCAACAGCAAGGGCATTCCAGGTATAGAAGAGCTGCAGGCCGATGTCAAGATCGGCAAACCCGAGTTGATCGTGAATATTGATCGTGAGGCAGCACGTCGGTACGAATTGTCGACGTTCAGCATCGCCAATACCATCCGTACAGCTGTATTTGGGAAGGAAGTATCGAAATACAAAGTAGGGGAGGACGAGTACCCGATCCAGTTACGTCTTTCACCAAAGTACCGATACAATGAGACCGACCTCCTTAATCAAAAAGTGACCTTCCGCAACCAGACCAACGGGCAGATCGTACAAGTGCCGATCTCGGCAGTTGCAGATGTCGAGAACACCTCGACCTACAGCGCGATCAAGCGAAAGAATATGGACCGGATGGTGACCATTTGGTCGAACGTGCTGGAAGGCTACAACGCCAATGAGATCGTGGCCGAACTGCGCGCTGCGATGGAAGAATACAGCATGCCCGTGGGGTACAACTATGAGTTTACCGGCGAGCAACAGCAACAGGCAGAGGATATGGGCTTCCTGATGACTGCGTTCGGCATCGCCGTTTTCTCCATCTTCCTCATCCTCGTGACGCAGTTCAATTCACTGACGGCGCCGTTTATCATTATCCTTTCGGTGATGTTCAGCACCATTGGGGTCTTTCTTGGATACGCCTTTACCGGTGCAGACATCCAGGTCATCTTTACCGGGGTCGGCTTGGTGTCGCTGGCCGGGGTGGTGGTGAATAATGCCATCGTCCTGGTGGACTATATCAACCTGCTGATCAAACGAAAACAGCTCGAGAAAGGCGTAGACAGCATCCGCGACCTCACGCGTGAGGAGGTCAAGGAAGCGATCATCAAAGGCGGGGGCACGCGTCTGCGGCCGGTCCTGCTGACGGCGATCACGACTGTGCTTGGGCTGATCCCGCTGGCGATCGGGTTCAACTTCAACTTCTTTTCGTTCGTCAGCCGGCTCGATCCGCAATTCTTCCTTGGGGGAGATAACACCGCCATGTGGGGCCCGATGGCGTGGACCGTGATCTATGGCCTGGTCTTTGCAACCTTCCTGACATTGATCGTGGTGCCGGCGATGTACTGGCTGGCCTACCGTCTTAAACAGGTATTGCGGTCCCTGGTCTCGCGGGACAGGGCAGCTATGCCGGCGACCAGCTAACGTCATGAAGGAACTTGAACAACTCAGAGTAGAGTACACCAGCACGCCGCTTGACGTGCTCAACATGTCCGCAGATCCGGTAGAACAATTCAGGAACTGGATGCAGGAAGCCCTGCAAATGGAGGTGCCCGAGCCGCACGCTATGGTGTTGTCAACTGTTGACACCCTGGGGCAGCCCTCATCACGGATCGTGCTGTTGCGTGGTCTCGAGGAACAGGGGTTCATTTTCTATACCAACTACACCAGCCGCAAGGCCATCGAGTTGTCTGACAATCCACAGGGAGCCCTGCTGTTTTTCTGGCAACCGGTCCACCGGCAGGTGCGCATTGAAGGCTCGTTGCAACAGATCGACCCGGCCATCTCGGATGCCTACTTTGCGCAACGGCCGCGTGGCAGCCAGATCGGGGCCTGGGCGTCTCCTCAAAGCGCTCCGATCCCCAACCGCGAAGCCCTCGAACGTAACATGCAACAGTTTGAAGAGCGCTTCGCCGGTGATGAAAATGTGCCGCGCCCGAGTTTTTGGGGTGGCTATATCCTCAAACCCAAGAGCGTAGAATTCTGGCAGGGCCGCGAGAACCGCCTGCACGACCGCATCCTGTACCAACGCGTCGATGGGGAGTGGAAGTGGGAACGCCTGGCCCCGTAAGCAAGCCTGCTCCCCTCTCTTTCACAAGAGAGGGGCCGGGGGTGAGTTCGCCTGCGTCTATCTCTCCGCCATCC
>JAWWBX010000171.1:0-9179 GCA_033720735.1 Saprospiraceae bacterium | reverse complement strand
TTCATCGACTTGTGTGCGGTTCTTTCCATTCGCAATAAAGATCTGGTTGATCCGCTCGCTCGTCCGGTTGGCCGGGTTGACCAGTTCATCACCGGGACGTACGACACCGGAGTAGACCTTGAAGTATGAAACGTTGCCCACCTGTGGCTCCGACATGGTTTTGTAGACAAACAAGGTGGTATCGGCGTTGGGGTCACATGCCAGCTCGCCACCTCCTGCCAGCTTCGCCGGTGGTCTGTCGGCCGGTGACGGGGCGACGTCGTTGATAAAACCCATGATGCGTCCACTTCCCATATTGTCGAGGCCGGATGCACAGAAAATCGGGCAGATCTCTCCTTTGGCCATGGCAATCCGCAGCCCTAGCGCCAGTTCCTGTTCCGTGAGCGACCCGGCGTCAAAGAATTTTTCCATCAACTCCTCGTCATTTTCAGCAGCTGCCTCAACGAGCGCATTGTGCATCTCCTGGGCTCTGCCGATCTCGGAATCCGGGATATCCACCTTCTCGGGCTTCCCGCCATTTTCACCAAACACATACATCGTCATGCGCAAGGCATCGACGATGGTGTTAAAGCCGTTGCCTGCATTGAGCGGGTACTGGACTGCGATGACCTTGTTGCCGAACCGGTTCCTTGTTTGCTCGAGGGTCTGTTCAAAGTTGGCCTTTTCATGATCCAGTTGGTTGACGACAAAGATGGTTGGCGTGTTGTACTGATTGATGTACTCCCACATAAGTTCGGTGCCCACCTCGACGCCGTTGACCGAATTGAGGATCATCAGTGCGGTGTCAGAGACCTTGATTGCCGAAATGATCTCGCCAACGAAGTCATCAGAGCCCGGTGTGTCGATGATGTTGATCTTGTTGCCGCGCCAGTCCGCGTGCAGCAGCGTATCGAACAAGGTATTGCCGCGTTCCTGTTCGATTTCCGTGAAATCGGAGATGGTGTTTTTGCCTTCAATGGTGCCGCGTCTCGAAGAGCCGCCCGACTCGAAGACCATGGTTTCGGCAAAGGTGGTCTTGCCGGAACCTGAGTGACCGAGGAGCACGACGTTTCTGATGTTTTTGGAATCCACACTCATATCAAATTACCGTTTAATACGTGTTGAAAATGCGTCAGGCCGTAATCCGCTACGGGCACAGACAGAAAAATCAAGGTAGCCAATTTAGCCTCAAAATCAAAAGAACAAGGGTGGCTCAGATGACCGGATCGGACAGGATTCACCTATCTCGATTTCAGCTATATCTAACCGCCTGAAACGGAGGAGTGATCCAGGTGATGGGGCAGGAATGGCAGCGTCTGTGGCTGGTATCTGCCGGGAGCCGTCCGACAGACAATACTGGCAATATCGGTCAGGGTTTGATCGATACCTGTGTAGGTAAAGCCCGGTACCTGCAACGAACGACTGTTATCGAAGTAAAGCAGGCAACGGGTCGTGCGGGCGGTTTCACGGGTAATAGCAGGCGATTTCCCGCTCAGCCAGCCCACCGGACGCATCACGCGCCAGGCAATTTCAGTCGCCCATGGTGGCAGGCGTATGGTGGGTGGCCTCCGATCCAGCAAGCGCGAAGTCCGGGCAAAGAGGTCCTCAAAGGTGAGGTTGGCTGCGTTCAGGATCATGCGCTCAGGACCCAACTCATGCTCGAGACGCAGCACCGCCATGCATGCCACATCACGGACATCCACGTACCCGTTGACACCGACCGGATACACCCGCAGACCTTCCCAGATACGCCGGAACATCGATGATGAACCGTTTTCCCAGAACCCGGCGCCCAGTACGATTGACGGATTGATGATGGCTGTCGACAAGCCCTCGGCATTTCCGCGCCAGACCTCCATTTCCGCGCGGTATTTCGAATATCCGTACTCGGTCGTATATGGTGTGCGCTGCCATTCCGTCGTTTCATCGATATGCTGAGTTCCACCGGTTCTGGTAAATACCGCGATGGAACTCACGTGCAGCAGCTTGGCGACGTTGGCCGCAAGAGCGGCATTGACCACGTTGGCTGTTCCGTCAATGTTGACGCGATACAAGTCGGGGCTTCGTGAACGCCCGTGCGCAATGAGTGCCGCCGCATGGATCACCCAATCGGCCTGGTGCATGCCCTCCTCAAGGGCGGCGGTGTTCATCAGGCTGCCTTCAATCCAGGTGACCTGGTCAGCAACATCGGAAACGAGATCCATCCGGCTCGAAGCACGCCGCAGAGCCCGGATGTCCCGGTAGCCGCGGGCCAGTAACAGCTTCAGGATCTGCGCTCCTACCATTCCTGTACCCCCGGTCAGGAAGATGCTCTGAGGTCGGTGTACTGAATCCAGTCGTTGACTCATGATAACAGATCCCAAATATCGCCGTTGACAGTGTCGTGTTCAGCACCGGTGACAGAGGCGAATGCGTTTGGCAGATTGTTGATCCGCAATGCACCGCACAGTGCGATCAGGATCGCCTCTTTGAAATCCACGATCTCCGGTTCCGGGACCACGACCTGCAAATGTGCCGGCAAGTTAGCGCGAATGCGTTCCACCAGAAAGGTATTGTGAGCTCCACCTCCTGTGACCAACATGGTTTGCGGATCCGTACTCTGGGCAGCCGACACTTGTCGCGCCACAGCCTGACTGATGTATTCCACGGTAGTTCGCAGCCGGTCCTCGACGGACTGGTTTGTTTCAAGCAGCGGGAAGTACGTCTTCCGGATCCAGTTGTTGTCAAGCGAGAAGGCGCCAGCTACGGGTAAGGTGATGGGGCGATGCAGTGCTGCAAGCAAATCATGTTGTACCCTGCCCGCGGCGGCCATCTGCCCGTCCCGATCAAAGGGCTCGTTGACCTCGCCTGCGATGAAGTTGAGGAGTTGGTTGCACGGTGCGATATCACAGGCCCGGATGGCACCGCCATGCACGCTGAGATTTGCAATGCCCCCCAGGTTCAGGTAGAAATGGTGCCCGGGGAAGCAATACTTCTCCACCACCGGTGCGAGCGGGGCGCCCTGACCGCCCGCCTCAACATCGGCGTTGCGAAAGTTGTAAATAACCGGACAGCCGGTGCGCCTGGCAATTTCGGACGGATCGCCGATCTGCAGCGTGTGTCCTTTGTCCGGATAGTGTTCGATGGTATGGCCGTGCGAAGCGATATAGTCCGGGATGGTTTTGTAGGTCTCAATGAGGCTTGCACACTGCTCACCCAGCCACTCCCCAAATTGCCGGTGCGCGGCGAATTGTTCCAGGTATGGGGCAGTGGCGAGAGTGGGGAAACTGGATGCGAGAGGCTGAGGCAGGGGGATGGTGGTAGTCCAGGCACACTGCCACCGCTGCAAGGTACCTCCGGCAATATCAAATTGGACGAAGGCGCAATCCAGTCCATCGAGTGAACTGCCTGACATCAGCCCGAGGATACTGCATTTCATGACGGTGTTTCCATCACCAGCAGATTCATTGCGCCGGTTCTTTGAGTGTGATCGCGTAATTGGCGATCAGGCGCATCTGGTCTTCCGTCAGGATTCCTTCGAAGGGGGTCATGAGGTTGCGCCCGTTTTTCATCAATTCAATCCGCTCTTCGATCGTCAGCTGCGATTGGGTGATATCCATCGCGCCATTGAGCTGTAGTTTGCCGTCTTCACCGTGGCAGAGGATGCAGTACTGGCGGTAGAGTTGTTCACCCTCGGCCAGATCTTTCTGGCTGGGTCCGGAGGAGTTACACCCGAGATAGGCGATGGTGGTGATACAGCACAGAGCGAGGAGGAACGAAAGTTTCATCATGATCCAGATTCGGTAGTGCCCGTAAATTATGGAATATTCAGGATGGATGGGGGTTTGGATCTGATACGGTGGGAATGAAGGATCTCCAGGGGGCAGGTTTGACATTCCCTAATTCTAACATATGTCAACGGGTCTGAGTATTTCGTAGAAATACATTCAGATAACAAGTTTCTAACATACTTCTACAAGGCTGAGTATATCCAAGATATACGATGACATTGTCATTTATCTAATATTTAGATGACTAATTGTCAACGTATTGCATATTTCACCTGTGACGAGTCTGTTCAAGAGCACCACCTCGTATCTTCATCAGCGGCCACTCTGGCTTCCCCTGGATCGACGCTGCGTCTCACGCAACTGGTCCTGCACCAGTGGCAGGCAACCCAGAAATTGCTGCATCGATTCAGCTTCGAAGTATGCGTTTTGCATGATATCGGTCCTGAACTCAGTGCCCAGGATCCGCCCGAGATCAAACGGGTGCACGACGGTCGTCATGTCAAAGACTTGCTTGCTCTCCCCATACGATGACAGGATGCCCGCCCCGTAGATGCGTCGCCCGCGCTCTTCCACCACCAGGCCAAACTCGATCGTAAACCAGTAAAGACTGCGCAATGCTGCTATGGCCGCTGGATTGTCCTTCCATTGCACGCCCAGCTTGCCAAAGGCATACATAAACTCGGCGTAAGATCCATCCATGAACAACGGGATGTGGCCGAAGATATCATGAAACATGTCGGGCTCTTCGAGATAATCCAGTTGCTCCATCGACCGCAGCCAGGTGCTGGATGGGAACCTGCGTCGTGCGAGGAGCGAGAAAAAGTCGTTGACCGGGATGTGCCCCGGCACGACCTCGACTTGCCAACCCACGTGCGCGTGCAGCCGGTCGTTGAGATCATCAAAGTTGGGGATGGCGCGCCCGTCAAGGACACCATCCAGTTTCTGCAGGCATGCGAGGAAGTCCGTACAGGCCTTGTGCCGGAGATTGTCGACCTGCCGGTCGAACAGTGTTTTCCAGACGGCCTGGTCAGCTGGTGTGTACTGGTCGTAATGTTGTTGCATCATTTTGATTTGGTCAAATAAAAAAACCCGGCTCTCAGAGAAAGCCGGGCTCGATATTGTTGTTGACATACTACATGCCTACCACCCGGCTCCCTTGTGCGGACCGTAATAGTAAGCGACGTAATATGTACGTGTTTGCGTCATTGCGGGTGAAAGATGGGGGATTCGGTTGAGAAATGCAAATCGGAGCTCCGCTCAAGGTGTCGGGCTCAAGGATTCATGTTGGGTTGAAAGTCTCGAGGGCATCATGCACTGACTCGCTTCCTGATTTTTCGCTCAAATCGCTTTAAAGGCATTGACTGCCACAGTCTGCGTCCCCGGGTTTTGTTTGCGAAAAGGCCAAACGTGACGTGATCACCAAATTTTCTCAGACCGACCCACACGGTGCGCAAGTGACATGAAATAACACCGTGTACGTTGTCGTCAACCACCCTCAGTTGATTCACATCACACAGGAACAGTTCCAGGCAGCGTTCACCCCAATCTGTCGGCGGCAATGGATTCGAGGCCAGGTAGTTGTACATGTATTCGCTCAATGGTTTCAGGAATCCCTTCACAATCCTACGGTCCCCCGGCCTGCGATAGTGCAACCGGGTAAAGCATTCAAAGCCTTTAGCATCGACAATCTTGACCTCATCACCGACAGGCTCTCCGTGATATTGCTCGATGACCCGCACTATCGTGAAGGCGTACCAGATCCGTTTATCGTCCTCGTGATAGATGGTGTCCTTCCGCACGACCTCAACGAGACCAACAAAATCGTAGCCTTCGACATGCTGGAGAAATCGATGCGTGAGCGGTAGACATGAGCATGCCGTTGCCTTGAGTGAACAAAGCAGTATCGAGATAAGACAAATCAAAAACTTCATTCTGCGGCTATAGACATTCTTTCATGTACAACGTTTGGTGGTACTTAAAGTCCGCCTCAAACAACCGGGCCGCGTACCTGTTGAAACAGGTCCCCTGACTGTAAACGGTTCCCTGGGGCGGAATGTGTTGGTCGCGAGGCTGGCATGGGGAGTCGAAAGGAGATCATCGTGTCGAAAGGAAATAAATCTGCCGAATCTCAACAATTCGGTTACCTTTGCGCGCCTTTAAGTGGGTGTGAGTCCTCGAAACTTGAAGGAAATTTTTCTCACAGGGCTCAGATTTTTTGAATTGTTATTATGAACATTTTTGTAGCAAAGTTGAATTACGACACGCAGGAAGCTGATGTCAGGGACGCGTTCTCAGAGTTTGGGACCGTCGATTCCGTGAAAATTATCACGGACAAGTTTACTGGCAAATCAAAGGGATTTGGTTTTGTCGAAATGGCTGATGAAGATGCCGGTCGTAATGCGATCAACGAACTGAACGACACCGTGCTCGATGGAAGAACGATCGTCGTCAAGAAAGCCGAGCCGAGAGAGAACCGGGGTGGAAATCGTGGTGGTTACGGCAACAGATACTAGAAAACAATCTTTTGTCTGATAAAGCCCTTGCCTTCGCAAGGGCTTTTTTTTTGCCAGCTGAACACATTGATCAAATCAGTTGCGCCTGTTCAGCGCGTCGTTGATGCACACGGCATGGCTGCTGCCAGCGACGGCAAGCACGCGCTCACCGGCATCATGCAGCGATGAGAGACAACACATCAAATGCTGATTGCGCACGTCATTAGCCCTTTGTCCGATCGTATTCAAGTACCCCGGCAGACCCCATTGATCGCTGGTGTCGCGCCAGTCCGGGAGCTCCGGAAAATCCCGTTGCCACAGGCGGTCGATGTCAGCTACCGAGCGTATGGAATCTTCCAGGCCGAACCAACCGGCGCGATCGAGGTAATCTTCAATGAATGCCTCAGGTGATGCAGGACGTCCGAAACGCAAGTTGCTGAAGTAAGGGGTCAGGATCTCCTTCAGGGCGAGTTGCTCGCCGGTGAATTCCTGGATCAATTGATCCAGGAGTAAAGACTTCGGCGGGTCCCAGGAGTACAGTGGCAAGCCATACCGACGTGCCAGGGCCGCGGCCTTGCCCATTTCACCGAAACGCTGTACAGGGTTCATCACGTGGGGGGTCAGGAAGCCGAGCCTGCCTTCGACGAGCACCACGGTAGGCGCGAAGGCCTCAAATCGTTCCTCCAGGTCCTGCAATTGCTTATCGGCGGGATCCCTGGTGTGCTCTGATCCGTATACCAATACCCGCTCCGTCTGAATGACAAATGGCCGCGCATGTGTGTCGACGTGTGCGTGGTATCGAGCCATCGGCAGGATCTCAAAAGGTGCACACCTGGTTTCGTCCAGATAATGGGGAGGTGAACGCCAGATATTCAAGTATCCCCAGACAATGAGGGCCACCAGTACCGCGAGGCCGATGAGTATGAACCGTTTCCAGGATTTCATGGCTGCGGGCCAAGGTAGGAAGGGCGGGCCGGCGCCCGGCAAAATTTAGATGAGCGGCATGGTTTTGACTTTCAACGCCGATGATGATGAACACCCCAAGACCAATTGACCTACGGGCCCACGCGACCTGCGCGCATCAGTAGCGGGAACGTCACCCTGCAATGGGTGGTGGCAGGCCATGCCGCCCGGAGATCCGCTTCGATGCGCTGTACAGGATCGTGCCCGTGGTGCTCATGGTAGTGCCTGACAGCAGACCAGGTCCTCAGGTACCCCAGCATCTGCTCCAGCGTCCATCGACATTCTATGGACAAGTCCGGGACCGTAATCTCGTCAAACGGGAACGGGATGGTGCGATACTCTTCAAGAATATAACGGCGCTCGGGATCCCAATACGGCCCCACGATCCCCTCGTACAAACGGTATACGATAGCGTCGAGGTCTTTGCCTGCCGTAGCCAACCCATACCCCGTCACCAGCAAGATGGCTCTTGGTCGGCAAGTGCGCCGTACCTCCTCGTAAAAGCGTGCGAAATCAAACCAGTGGATCGCCTGGGCGACCGTCACAAGATCAAAGATGCCGTCCGGGAAATTGGTCCGCTCAGCAGGCTGAACTGAATACCGGATGTTGTCGGTCTGCACGGCATGCAGGAGCTGACGCGCGCTGATATCCGTTGCATACACGTGATCAAACAGGTCGGCCAGCTTGCCGGCAAGTTGACCGTTGCCGGTTCCGACATCCCAGCACGCTCTGCGCTCGGGCACCAACTGTTCGATCAGTTGGAACACTTGCGGCGGATATCCCGGCCGGAAACTTGCGTACTCGGCAGCATGGCCTGAAAAGTTGTCTTTCAAAAGCGAGATGAATCAAATTTTAGATGCCAGATCGCGAAAATACGGATGTACAAAGTGAACAAGGCAGGTTTCCGGCACGGAAACGGCACACATGTTGCTGATCATTAGTAACTTATACTACAGGTATCTGTTTGAAGTACTCCCATTGCATGTATGCATGAAGATCAGATCGATCCATTCTCAAGGTGCAACTCAGCGGCAATTGTATGGTGATTTTACCTACGTGCCCAATCTGGTGTGGCTGAAACCCGCGGTAGATCTTTGGTTGAGCGAGCGCGGGCCTGATCATCCGGCATATGTAGAGATCCTGGGGTATCTGGAGTCTAATCCCGGTCTTTTGGAGATTATTGAGGACTTCGAGATGCTGCGTGATCATGGAGAATTTCTGGAGAGATTGCTGGATCCTGTCTTTCCGCACGCCGAGTGGGTCGGAACGATAGCTGCCGTTTGTCCGCCATTCTCAAGTACACCCTGGGTGTTGGCAACAGAGCAGTACCAATCACTCATCGGAGATCAGGGCAATGATTTTGACCTGACGCAGCCGCTGGTTGGCAAGCAGTCGCTGGACCGCAGGCTGATCTATGCCTATAAAGCAGTCCTGAAGCGATTCTACGATGTTGACATGTCAGTGGACGAACCTGTGATTGCACGTCTGCACAATGAGAAAACGGGCCTCAAACGCTATTTCAAACTCAATGGGAATTCACGACTGGTGGACATTACGACCCGGACACCACTCAAAGCGATGGAGTCGGGCCAACTTGAACGATTGTTGGAGCAACCCTTCGATCAGGAGGAGTGGTTTAATGTCTTACCGATAGATCAGTTCCTCTTCCGGGGTTTAAGCATCGTCTCTCTGGTTGACGTGACCATCGAGGAAGCTACCAATCGGCTCCAGTATCTGCTCCTGAGTAAGGATGCAGAGGACGAGACTGCCTGGATGGCGGCGATCCTGGAAGAAGTGCGAACGGTTTTCCGGCAGCCGGATCTGCGTCTGGGACTGGCCACTTTACAGCGGGATGGCCGACTCAATGAAACGTCTGACCGGCCCCTGTGGAACAGCCTGCTGCTGCGCGAGATGTCATCCACCAAAGATCTGCGCTTGGAGGATACCCCGTACATCGCGGTATTGAGTGGGCAGA
>JAWWBX010000170.1:0-9379 GCA_033720735.1 Saprospiraceae bacterium | reverse complement strand
TACGTTCATATCGAGATCCCTCATGGCGTCGACGGCACACTCAACGTGTACGATGCCTGCGGTCAGCGGGTTGCCCGGCAGGTTGTGTCATCGGTTGCATCCCTACAACTCACGGTCAGCCGGTGGCCTGCAGGCACCTATCATGCTGAATTGCTGTTTGAAGGAGGGCGAATGGCAGGGCGATTTGAGGTGTTGCAGTAGTGCATTCCAGACCCCCAGTGATCCATAAATCGCCCCGGATCTACCATTCGCAAACCGGACTTGTTTCGCCCTTGTATTTGGGATATCTTATTGTTTGTTGCAGAACCCTCCGGGATCAATAACAAACAGAAATCCGTTCAACCATGGGCACATACCTCGACCGCAGAAGATTTATTCAGTCCGTCGGCGTATTGTCCACGGCTATGATTGGCAGCAGTGCCGTCCCGGTTCTTTTTCCCAAGACTGTCGGACCGGACCGAAGAAAGACCTTTGCCTCCGAAAAGATAATCATCATTGGCGCTGGCCCGTCCGGACTGGTGGCGGCACTTGAATTACAGTCTGCCGGGTATGATGTAACGATCCTTGAAGGCCGGATGCGACCCGGTGGCAGGGTGTACACGCTGAGGAATCAATTCTCGGATGATCTGCAGGCCGAAGCGGGTGCCGTGATCTATTCGTCGTCGTACGAAATTGCCAACCGTTACATCGATCAATTTGGCCTGAACCGGGTGGATTATCATGTACCTGCCCTGAAACCCCATTTCTACCTGAAAGGCCGGCACATTGTCCTTGATGGCAGCCCGGTGATCTGGCCATACAACCTGACCAGTGAAGAACAACAGTTAGGCCCATTCGGAATACTTCAGAAATACCTGATAGACACACTGCCACCCGAAATCCAACAATTTGATACATGGAAAAACTCTGGCACCCTGAAACAGCTTGACCAGCTCAGTCTTGGGGACTACATGCGCAAACAAGGAGCCTCAGAAGGTGCCCTGGAACTGGTGCGCAGGACGATGTACTTTGGCAACGCCATCGATCACGGATCAGCTCTTTCCTCGCTGATCTCGGATATCCATTACTTCTTCACCGGCGCATCGTACTTCCTCCTCGAGGGTGGCAACGATACATTACCCCGGGCGATGGCCGACAAACTGCGGTCGCAGATCCACTACGGTGTGGAGGTCTTGGCGATACATCAGCAGGGAGACAAGGTGCAGATCAGGGCAAACCGCAGTGGAAAGTCTGAGACCATCGAGGGAGACAGGGTCATCTGTACTATTCCGGCAACGGTACTGCGGCGCATCGAATTCAGCCCGGGGCTGGATGAAATGAAACAGCAAGCCGTCAATTCGATCTCTTATCTCGATACTACACGAACATATCTTCAGGTCAAACGCGCCTTTTGGGTCGATCGGGGATTGTCGGGGACGGCGTACACAGATTTGCCGATTCAGGACGTCCTGCGGCAACCATACTGGATGCAAGTCGATGCCAATAAGAGGGCACTGCTGGAGAGCCATGTCAGGGGGGACGAAGCGCAGCGACTGGCTGAAATGTCGGAATCTGCAGCGATCGACTTTACTGCCAAGCAAATGGCCAGGGTCTTTCCTGAACTGCCGGACTATCTGGAAGGTGGCACAGTGAAGGCCTGGAGCACGGATCGGTTCTCCCTGAAAGCATATTCCTGGCCGGCTCCCGGACAGGTGACGGCACACCTGGAGGATCTACAGCGTCCGCATGGCAGGGTACACTTTGCCGGCGAGCACACGTCTATCGTCCGCTCGCTTATGGAAGGCGCCCTGCGATCAGGGGTGCGTGCAGCACGGGAGGTGAACCAGGCATAGGAGCGGATGGGCTAGCCGCCATCACCGCTCCGCAGCGACTGATACCAGCGTTTCGCGTCCGCTTTCTTTCGGCGGGAAATCGGCACGGTAGTTTCGTCATCCAGGCGGAAATGCCCGTTGACCTGGATGCCCGTGACATGCGACCCGTTGACCAGATACGAGCGATGGCACCGGAAGAACCCCTTGTCCACAAGGATCTCCTCGAAATACCCCAACGTTTTGGACGATAGTTTCTTCGTGCCACGTGCCAGGTAGATCAGGCTGTAGTTGCGCTCACCCTGGATCCTGACGATCGTCCTGAGCGGCAGACGCAATTCGCCTTCCTGGGTCTGCAGAAACAGGATCTGGTCATCCGCATCCCGGGTCTCAAGATTCTGCAGGGCGACCTTCACGTGGTCGTTGTAGGCCATCCCGTCTTTGCGCGACCGGAACCTTCTCAGGGCATGGGCCAATTCCGGATGATTGATTGGCTTCACGAGATAGTCCAGTGCATTAAAACGGATCGCCCTGATCGCGTAATGGCTGTGCGCGGTGATGAAAATGACCTGGAACCTGATCTCCTGCATCCCTGCGAGCACCTCAAACCCGGTCATATCCGGGAGCTCCACGTCAAGGAAGACCAGGTCAGGCTGGTGCTCCCTGATGGCCCTGATCGCCGATCCTCCCGTGTCAGCCGTAGCAATCACTTCCACTTCGGGATGTGATTCCTTCAGCATGTCGGACAAGATCTCGACAATGAATGCACTGTCGTCGACAATGATACTCCTGATGTGCACGCCAGCAATGCTTGTGTCCCAGTCACGACCAACGCAATCTTGACTCGCTCCTGATCCAATCTTCTGGAAAGATAAGCGATCCGCGACCGTTTGATCACTCAGGCGCCGCTCGATAACCCGTGCTTGACATCCCCTCCCCTGGTGCCTTACCTTGTATTCATCCTTTGGCATTAAAACAGATACCCTTTGAAATTCCGCAACTATCTCCTTCTTGCCGCATGCTTGCTCAACGGGTTGCCCCAGCAGGCCCAGTTCTCTGAAATGGACTCGCTGTACTCGATCTGGGTCGACAGTGCGCGCAGCGAGATCGTCAGGCTTGAGGCATTCTACAACCTGATCGATCAGCATTCAGCGACAGCCTGGTATCTTGTAAACAACCAGTTTACCGCCGGTGCAGTAGAAGGACACCAACCGGAAGCCGGTATTGAAACCGCAATTGAACTGGCCAGGAAGCACGGAAAAGATGCATATCTCGGCCATCTCTATCGGACACAAGGCGAGTTCTACTACTACAACAACGCGTCACCAGAGCTGCGCTGTGAGGCACTGGACAATGCCATGCGGTATGCGATGGACATGCAGGATCACCTGTGTCTGATCCAGACGAGCGTACTCATGTTTTGGGCAGACTGCGTCGAAAACCACGACAGGTACAGCAGTGAAGGAATTGTTGAGCTGATCGACTCTCTGGCCGTTGTCGTTGACGCTGACCAGTATCACCGGCATCAACGCAGGATGTACTATCTGATGGGCGAGGTCTACCTGATTGCCTCGAGGCTCCCTGACGCATTGCAGGCATTCAGAAAAGCTGCCGAGTTGGCCAGGGATCAGGATATCGAGGACTATGACTTTCGCGAAACCCTGCGCGGGCTCGGTGATATTCAGCTGATCATTGGCAACTACCTGGAAGCAAGAGAATACTTCCGGAAATGCCTGCAGCTGGCGACCGATCAGAAGGACACGATCAGCATGGGTGGCTTCAATATTGGTCTGGCCCAGACCTACATCAAGACCGACCAAATTGACAAGGCAATCGACCATCTCGAACATGCCATTCATATCATGGAGGATGTAGTGGGTTGTGCGCCTTGTCTCGCAAAAGCCCGGGTGGTCAGGATCAGTATCGACAACCTTTTGGGAAATCACGAAAAGGCCCTCAGGTCCTTGCTGGAGCTTCTGCCGCTCTACACGGCTCCTCCTACAGCCGACTACCCCAACAACCCCGGGCAATTCTATTCCGAGCTGGGTCTGGCTTACCTGGGTGTTGGACAATACGAGTCAGCGATTGACATGGCCGAAACCGGGCTCAAGTATGCCGTAGAGAACAATTACCAGGTACTCATCGAGGCATCTGAAGCCATGGGTGACTACAGGAAAGCCCTGGAGAGCTACAAACAACATATCACGATCCAGGATTCACTTACCGCTCTCCGCAACGCCCAGGAAGTCATTCGACTCGAACTTGAAAGTCAGTTTGAACAGAAGCGACTGACAGACAGCCTGCGTATCGAGCAACAGAAACTTGAGGCAGAACTCGCACTGACCGATCAGATCAACCGCCAGCGCAACAATCGCAACATCGTGCTGGGACTCGGGATCGTTCTCTTCCTGCTGGCTGTCACCATGTACCATCGCCTCCGCCTGATCCACCGCACTGAAAAGGCCTTGAAAGCCAAGAACACCATCATTGAGGCAGAAAAGGAAAAAGCCAGGGCGTCGGAGCGGGCCAAACACCAGTTCCTGGCCAATATGAGCCATGAGATCCGTACACCGATGAACGCCATCAAAGGCATGACCGATATCCTGTTGCGCCGCGACCCCAAACCCGAACAACAGGAGTATCTGGACGGGATCAGGCAGTCTTCAGACGCCATGCTGGTGATCATCAATGACATCCTTGATCTTTCGAAGATCGAGGCCGGCAAGATCGAGCTGGAGCAGATCCCATTTGCAGTCGCCGAAGTGCTCGACAATGTGGTGACGATCATGCGCTTCAAAGCCGAGGAAAAAGGGCTTGTTATCCACACCGACATCCCGGACGAGTTGTCACCCGTGGAGGGTGATCCTTCCCGGTTGCAGCAGGTCTTGCTCAACCTGGTCGGAAATGCCATTAAATTCACCGAGAAAGGAAGCATCTCTCTTTCGGTAAGGGAAACTCCTCTCACCGACCAACAGACACAGTTGCACTTTATCGTTGCCGATACCGGCGTCGGCATCGATCCCGACCGGCTGGACAGGATCTTTGAGAACTTCCAGCAGGCCTACACCGATACGTCGCGCAAGTACGGCGGCAGCGGGCTTGGTCTGAGTATTTCGAAAAAGCTCGTGGAACTCCAGGGCGGCGAGATCTGGGTCGAAAGTAAGCATGGGAAGGGCAGCCAATTCCACGTCACCATTCCGTATACGATCGCTGGCGACCACATTGAGGGTGCCGCCCTTGGCGCTCCTGGCGCATCCAGCGACTTCGCCACGAGGCTCCAGGGCATCCGCATCCTGCTGGTCGAGGACAACCACTTCAATGCCATGGTCGCACGCGAAGAGCTCGAAGATGCCATCGAGGATGTCGTGGTAGACGTCGCCGAAAATGGCAGCATTGCCCTGGAAATGCTCCGGGCTGACGCATACGATGTCATTCTGATGGATGTCCAGATGCCTGTGATGAACGGTTACGAGGCTACCAAAGCCATTCGTCAAATGCAGAACGGCATGTCGGGCATTCCGGTCATTGCCATGACCGCCAATGTCCTGAAGGAGGAGGTCGATCAATGCTTCGCAGCGGGCATGGACGATTTCATCGGTAAGCCATTTGAAACGGATGCCCTTCTACAAAAGATCAGTTTTCAACTTGACGGGACCAAGCTACCGGATCACGGTACGGACCTGTCTCCTGTAAATCCATCAGCATGAAAAAATCCAGTCTGCATAGTGTGACGATTCCAAATTACCCGATGTCCGGTCGGTTGACACCAGGGATTGCGATGAAAATGCTCGCATGCATTCTGGGCTTCCTGCTCACACTTCCCTCTTACGCACAAGAGGTCAAAAATGATTCTCTGTACGCTGTCTGGTCTGATACATCGGGCGCCGACCTTGATAGACTGGATGCGTTCTACACCAGATTCCGTCCATACAGGTTGACGCTGGCGCCGCTGTCAGGACAATGGGGACCCCACGCCTTGGAGGCCATTGATCTGGCCATGAAATATCAGAAAACGGAATATCTGGGTCTTCTCAATAAGATCCTCGCCTATTATCAGTCGGATATTCTCGGCGACTGGGATGCAGGATGTGCGTCCTTTCGAAGATCCTTCGGGCAACTCATGAACCAAAGAGACTATTACCACGCGAGATATAGCCTTACCAACCTTGTACGACATGCATGTAAAGGGTATGAACCGGAAAACATCGATTCAGTCTTGAACATTCTGGAGCAAGAGCTTGACTACTCGACATTTCGGATACTCAAAGCGGGGATTGCGAGCACACACATGCAGCGACATTTCCAGCAAAACGAGTTTCCGGCCGCCCTGGTATTGAGTCAGGAAGTCATACAGCACTACCGGGATGTGCACGATGAGGACTCTACGTGGCTCATGATGGCGCTGGTCACTTCAGCGGATATACACAATCAAATCGGCAATTACCAGGAAGCTGAAAAATATGCCAGGCAACTTGTATACATCGGACGGCTGACAGACGATCATAATTTCATCGGTTCCGGATATACGCAACTGGCAATTTCATTTATGCACAGAAATGATGAAGCAACTGCTCGATTGTACACAGACTCATCGATGTACATTATGAAGTACAAAAAGGAGTGCGAACTCTGCTACAATATTTCAAGGATTCTGAGTGCGGAACTGAATCGTCAGGCGGGCAGGCATGAAGAAGCGCTGGTTGAAGCCCGCGAACTACGAACATACTTCGAGCAGATTGGTGCTTCGGTTCCAATCCCAAGGGCGATGAATACCACCATCATGGTAGAGTCCGGGGCACTGCTGGGGCTTGAGCGCTATTCTGAGGCTATCAGCGCGGCAGAGCGAATGGTCCTCCCGGGGCAGTTCATCTCAGTCGAAACTGCCGAGATCCATAACGTGATATATCAGGCCGCTGAAAAGCTGGGAGACCTCAGAAAGGCACTGGACAACTACAAACTCTATATGCAGATGCAGGACACCCTCGCCAGCATGCGGAACAGCGAGGAAGTGACCCGCCTCGAACTCGAACACCAGTACGAACAGCAGCGGCTCATCGACAAGCTGCGCTTCGAACAACGTCAAAGAAATACGCGTAACCTGATGATAGGTCTCGGACTCGCACTCCTGCTGCTGGCCATGACTATGTATCATCGCCTCCGTCTGATCCGCCGCACCGGATCTGCACTAAAACAAAAGAACGCCATCATTGAGGCAGAAAAGGAAAAGGCGAAGGCCTCCGAGCGTGCCAAACATCAGTTCCTGGCCAACATGAGCCACGAGATCCGCACACCCATGAACGCCATCAAAGGCATGACCGACATCCTGTTGCGCCGTGATCCTCAACCCGAACAACAGGAGTATCTGGACGGGATCAGGCAGTCTTCAGATGCCATGCTGGTGATCATCAATGACATCCTTGATCTTTCGAAAATCGAGGCCGGCAAGATCGAGCTGGAGCAGATCCCATTTGCAGTCGCCGAAGTGCTCGATAATGTGGTGACGATCATGCGCTTCAAAGCCGAGGAAAAAGGGCTTGTTATCCACACCGACATCCCCGACGAGTTGTCCTCCGTGGAGGGTGATCCTTCCCGGTTGCAGCAGGTCTTGCTCAACCTGGTCGGAAATGCCATTAAATTCACCGAGAAAGGAAGCATCTCCCTTTCAGTACGGGAAACTCCTCTCACCGACCAGCAGACACAGCTGCACTTTACCGTCGCCGATACCGGCGTCGGCATTGATCCCGACCGGCTGGACAGGATCTTTGAGAACTTCCAGCAAGCCTATACCGATACGTCACGCAAGTACGGCGGCAGTGGGCTCGGGCTGAGCATTTCAAAAAAACTCGTGGAGCTCCAGGGCGGTGAGATCTGGGTCGAAAGTGAACATGGGAAGGGCAGCCAATTCCATGTCACCGTTCCGTATACGATCGCTGTCGACCCCATTGAGGCTACTGCACTTGCAGCTCCTGGCGCATCGAACGACTTCGCCAGGAGGCTCCAGGGCATCCGCATCCTGCTGGTGGAGGACAACCACTTCAATGCCATGGTCGCACGCGAAGAACTCGAAGATGCTATCGAGGATGTCGTGGTAGACGTCGCCGAAAATGGCAGCATTGCCCTGGAAATGCTCCGGGCTGACGCGTACGATGTCATTCTGATGGATGTCCAGATGCCCGTCATGAATGGCTACGAGGCCACCAGGGCCATCCGCAGCATGAAGAATGGTGTAGTTGATGTTCCCATTATTGCCATGACAGCCAATGTGTTGAAAGAGGAAGTGGATCAATGTTATGCCGTAGGCATGAATGACTTTATCGGGAAACCATTTGAAGTCGATGACCTGCTGCAGAAAATTGGCAACCTCCACCTCAATTCCAAAGATTAAAAACTCGCCTTATGACAAACCACCACGCAAGGATATTCATCGTAGATGATGAGCCCTTGCTGACCGAGATGCTGTCGGACTACCTGTCGGGCCGCAACCCCGGGTTCGACATCCGATCTTTCCCCACGGGAGAAGCCTGCCTGCAGCGACTTGAGGATGACCCTGACCTGGTCATTCTGGACTATTATTTGAATTCGCGAGAGAAGGAAGCGGCAAACGGGATCGATATCCTGCGGGAGATCAAGGCCAGAAACAAGGCACTGCCGGTCATTATGCTGTCAAGCCAGAACAGCTACGGCACCGCAGGCCGATCTATCAGCTATGGCGCCATGCACTACGTGATCAAGGGTCAGGATGCCTTCGAGGAGATTGGAAAACTGATCGACGCCAATATCCAGACATCCTGATCATGGACAATCCACTCGTCGACCTGAGCTTCCTTCGCCAGTTTGCCAAAGGCAATCAATCCAAGATCCGCAAGTATATCACCTTCTACCTTGAGACCGCACCGCCAACGTTGGAGCGGATGCAGGCCAATGCTGAACAGGAGCAATGGGAGGCATTGGCCATCAACGCACACTCCCTGAAGCCACAAGCAGATTATATGGGGATCGCGGCACTGAAGTCGGTATTGACCGACATCGAAGACCAGGCGAGAAACGGGGCCGTGAATGATATTGGTCGTCTGGTCGACTCTGCTGTGCAACTGCACCGGGAAGCTGAGGTTTTTCTCAGGGATTATTTGTCCTCTTTGTGAATAATAGGCAAGGCCACCACTATCTGCCCGACCGGGTGCCCTTGATAAGCTCCCGACCCCTGCTGAACCGCACTAAACAAACCAGTGAGCCTACAAATTCATAAACCATTGGCAAAATGCCATCCACCCCTCACTTTTCGCATATGTCCAGTATCCGATATGTGCAATGGCCAGGAGTAATGTAACAATCCAATAAGGAGATCTCTTTATCCCTCTCCTAAGGTCGAGATAAATGAGGGTGAGCAGGGGTATTGTCAGGATAATCCAGTTTCCGGCAACCGCTGTGTTCAACCTGTCAACGCCGAGAATCCACAGAAGAAAAATGCGGAAAATGATCGCTGTACCAATTGCAAAAAGCGTCGAGATCATAAACCGCATGTGCAGAGGTGTTTGCTTGCGATATCGGATAGCAAGGCCCCAGGTGACCAC
>JAWWBX010000169.1:0-9385 GCA_033720735.1 Saprospiraceae bacterium | reverse complement strand
GATCCTGATGCCTTTATTCAAACAGACGTTTATGGTACGTATGTGTTGTTGGAGGCCGCTCGCGCTTTCGGGTTGGAGCGCTACCATCAGATATCGACGGATGAGGTGTACGGCGAACTGGGGGACGAAGGATATTTCGTTGAGACGACGCCTTACGATCCGCGCAGTCCGTATGCCGCGTCCAAGGCGTCCTCTGATCATTTCGTGCGTGCCTATCACCATACGTTCGGGATGCCAGTCGTCATCTCCAACTGCTCGAACAACTACGGGCCATATCAGTTTCCCGAAAAGCTGATCCCGCTGATGATCCACAACATCGTGGCGGAGAAGCCGCTCCCGGTGTACGGCAAAGGTGAGAACGTCAGGGACTGGCTGTTTGTCGAAGAGCATGTGGAGGCCATCGACATCATCTTCCACCGGGGCCAGGAGGGAGAGACCTACAATATCGGCGGCAACAACGAATGGAAAAACATTGATGTGGTGACCACACTGTGCGATCTGGTCGATGCTGCCCTGGGCCGGCCTGCCGGGAGTGCCCGTGAGCACATCACCTTTGTCAAAGACCGGGCCGGACATGACCACCGCTATGCGATCGATGCCGGCAAGATCAAACGGGACCTCGGATGGGAGCCGCGCAAGTCGTTTGAAGAAGGGCTCAAGGAAACGGTTGACTGGTACCTTTCACACCAGGAATGGGTGCAGGAAGTGATGACCGGTGAGTACCGCAATTATTACCGAAAGCAATACGAGTTGCGATGAAGGGCATTATTCTGGCAGGAGGCTCCGGTACCCGGCTTTATCCCATCACCAAAGCGATCTCCAAACAGCTGATCCCGGTCTACGACAAACCGATGATCTACTACCCGCTTTCGGTGCTGATGCTCTCCGGCATCAATGAGATCCTCATCATTACCACACCGCACGACCAGGAGCAATTCCAGCGGTTGCTGGGAGACGGGAGCGAGCTGGGATGCACATTTGAATACGCGGTACAGGAGGTGCCCAACGGACTGGCGCAAGCGTTCGTGATCGGCAAGGATTTCATTGGAACCGATCAGGTGGCACTGATCCTGGGAGACAATATCTTTTACCGTTCCAACATGGACACGTTCCTGCGGGACTGCCAAAACCCGGAAGGGGGCATCATTTTTGCATACCCGGTGTCAGACCCCGAGCGGTATGGTGTTGTCGAGTTCGACAAATCGGGAACGGTCATTTCCATTGAAGAGAAACCGGCCCAGCCAAAATCGCACTACGCGGTTCCGGGCCTCTATTTCTATGACAACCAGGTCGTGGAGATCGCCGAGAATCTGAAACCATCCGCGCGTGGCGAGTACGAAATTACAGATGTCAACCGGGTGTATATGGAACGCGGTGCATTGCGGGTCAAGATCTTTGGGCGGGGTGCCGCCTGGCTGGATACCGGCACCTTCCAGTCACTCAGTGACGCAGGCGATTTTGTACGCATTATCGAGCAGCGGCAGGGGCTGAAGATCGGATGCATCGAAGAGATCGCCTACCGGCAGGGGTTTATCAATAAAGACCAACTGACGGACATCGGCAACAAGCTGCTGAAAAGTGGATACGGTGAGTATCTCATGCAGATCGCCGCTAGTTAACTGGCAGTATGAACGACGCGACGCCTTCTCCGGCAACGTATGAACAGGAACTCACGCTGAGTGACCTGGTGGGGGCGGTGCGCCTTTTTGTGGAGGCGGCGCTCAGAAAATGGTGGCTGTTTGCGCTCTTGTTTGTACTGATCGGCGGATTCCTGATCTATCGCGCCTACACCCACACACCCACCTACACGGCCCGGTTTACATTCATGGTCAATGAAGATGAAAGCGGCGGACTGTCAGGTGTCGCTTCGATCCTGGGCCAATTCGGGATTGGCGCCAGGCGGGGCAGGTACAACCTCGACAAGATCGTCGAACTGTCCAAATCGCGCCGCATCATTCGCGAAACCATGTTTGCCCAATCCAACATCGGCGGGAAGAATGACTTCCTGGCCAATCATCTTCTGGACACCTATGAGATGGTGGAAAAATGGGAGGAGGACATGCCCGAGTTTGCCGGATTCCGATTTCGGAGAGATTCCGTAGAAAACTTCAGCGAGCTGGAACGGGCCGCATTGGTCAGGGTGTACCGGCGCCTGGTCGGAACTGAGAACACGCAGGGGTTGATCTCAAGTACGTACTCTGAGGAAAGCAGCATCCTGACGATCGCGGCCGAAACCATCAACGAGGAACTGTCACTTGACATCGTCAACCACCTCTTCGAGAGCCTGAGCGAATTCTATATCAATCAGTCCATTGAACGACAACGTGTCACCTACGACATTCTCCGTGCAAAGGTCGATTCTATCTCAGGGGTACTCGCCGGCGTTGAATCCGAATATGCACGCATTGCCGACCAAAACCGCAATGTGTTGCTCAGGTCTGACCGGGTGCGTGAGGGGCAGCTGAGCCGTGAGATCCAGAAGCTCAACGCCATCTATATCGAAAGCCTCAAGAACCTTGAGATCGCCGATTTCGCCCTCAAGAACGCCACCCCGTTCATCCAGGAGATCGACCGGCCGATCTCTCCGCTCAGGGAGAACAGAAAATCGATCATCAAGGCGGGCCTGATCGGCGCATTTCTCGCGCTGTTCATCGGTGCGCTATGGATCGCCGGAGGCCTGATCCTGGCACGCGTTTTGCCCACGATTGAGAAATAATGAGTAACATTGTTACTCAATCTCATGATTGAAACACTCATTTCATCCAAGACCCGGATCAAGCTCTTGCTGAAGTTCTTCCTCAACAGCAGCAATACTGCCTATTTGCGCGGGTTGGAGAGTGAGTTTGGGGAATCGACCAATGCCATCCGTGTCGAGCTCAACCGCTTTGAGGATGCAGGCATGCTCACGTCTGTCCTGCGTGGCAACAAGAAGATCTTTCAGGCCAACACAGCGCACCCGCTGTTTAGCGAGGTGCACAGTATCGTCATGAAGTACATCGGCGTGGACCGCATCATCGAGAATGTCATTGAGCGCCTGGGTGACGTGCAGTCGGTCTACCTGGCGGGCGAATTTGCGCGTGGCGTCAACAGTGACATCATCGACCTGATCTTTGTAGGGTCCATCAATAAGGAATACCTCCTGCACCTGATCGACAAGGTTGAGCCCATGCTGAGCCGGCGCATCAGGTACCTGATCTACGAAGACACCGGCAAATTTGAAAAGACGTGGGCCGAAAAATCGCCCCAGCCATTTCTCATCTGGTCTAACGACCAACAAACGGACATGAAATGATTGAGGGGACACGTCCGGGCTGGTATGCGATCACCACACGCTTCAAGTGTGAGAAGCATGTTGCAGCACAGTTGCAGCGCAAGGGTATTGAGGTGTATGTACCGCTGCTGACCCGCACCAAGCGCTATACGCGCAAGATCAAGACCTACCAGGTTCCCCTGATCAGCTGCTATGTGTTTGTGCGCATTGGCAAAAGAGAGATGGTCCGCGTGCTGGAAACACCGCACGTGGTCGACTTCGTGCGCTTCGATGGCAAGGTCGCCGGGGTCAGAGAGCATGAGATCGCACTCCTCAAGCGGATTGTTGGAGAGGTCAGGCAGTTGAGTGCCGAGCCGCGGTCCTGGCTGAAAGGTGACCGCGTGGAGATCGTATCAGGGGGCCTCACCGGCATTCAGGGTGTACTGATTGAGCGGCAGGGGAGGCACGAGGTTGTTGTGGAGCTGGACTCCCTGGGATATCAGATGTGCATGACGATCGATATGCACATGCTGAGAAGAATTGACGTCCTGGAACAGGTGGTCTGACTGCCTGCAGGGACATGGTATAAACGAAAGCATGAGTGATAAGCGCCTGCGACTTATCAACGGCGAAGCCATGCCGAGGAGGCACATGATATGAGTCAAAGAGAATCACACCTGCGCAGCGTGATCAAGGGGATCACCTGGCGATGCATCGCGACCGCGACCACGGTCACCATCGCATATATCATTACCGGGGAAGTGGGCGATGCCCTCAAGATCGGCGGGATCGAGTTTGTTGGAAAGATCGGGATCTACTACCTCCACGAGCGTATTTGGCAGAGGGTACCGCGCGGCGGTATCCGCAAGACATTTGGACTGAAAAAATGAGTGCCGGCCACATCCACCCGGTCTTCGACCGTCTTGTCGACCGTGCCACGCGGGAGGCGTTGCTGCGGCAGCACAGCTGCGCGCTGTGGTTTACCGGACTTTCGGGATCCGGCAAAAGCACGATCGCCATTGCCCTGGAACGCAAACTCGTGGAAATGGGTTATCTCGCGCAGGTACTGGATGGCGACAATATTCGCTCCGGCATCAACAACAACCTCGGCTTTTCAGAGGCCGATCGCGTCGAGAATATCCGGCGGATCGCCGAAGTCACCCGCCTGTTTGTACAGGCCGGAGTGATTACGCTCAATTGCTTTATCAGTCCCACCCGCGCGATGCGCAACATGGCCCGGGAAATTATCGGAGCGGATGATTTTATGGAGATCTATATCAACACTCCGTTGGCGATCTGCGAGCAACGTGATGTGAAAGGCCTGTACGCCAGGGCGCGGCGCGGTGAGATCAGGGACTTTACCGGCATCGACGCACCCTATGAAGCACCGGAGTCGCCTGCATTGGAGATCAAAACAGAAAACAGAACGGTGGAGGAGTGTGTCGATATGATCATCACACATGCTCTGCCAAGGATACAACTCGAAGCATGAAGTACTATCTGAATCACCTGAAGGAACTGGAAGCGGAATCGATCTTTGTGATGCGCGAAGTCGCGGCACAATTCGAAAATCCCGTTTTGTTGTTCTCGGGTGGCAAGGACAGCATCCTGATGGCCTACCTGGCGGTCAAGGCATTCTATCCGGCACGGGTACCCTTCCCGTTGCTGCACATTGATACCGGGCACAACTTCCCGGAAACACTGGAGTACCGCGACAACCTGATCGAAGAATACAATCTGAAGTTGCATGTCGGGTCGGTCCAGAAGGCGATTGACGAAGGGCACCTGGTCGAAGAGAAAGGATTCAGCGCCAGCCGCAATCTGCTCCAGACCTTTGTCTTGCTGCAGGCTCTTGAGGAAGGGAAGTTTGATGCAGCACTGGGCGGCGGGCGCCGCGACGAGGAAAAGGCACGGGCCAAGGAGCGGTTCTTCTCACATCGCGATGAATTTGGTCAGTGGGATCCCAAAAACCAGCGGCCGGAGCTGTGGAACCTGTTCAATGCCAAGAAGCACATGGGCGAGCACTTCCGGGTCTTTCCGATCTCCAACTGGACGGAGTTGGACGTATGGCAGTACCTGGCGATGGAAAATGTGCCATTGCCGTCGTTGTACTTCGCTCACCAGCGCAAGGTCTTTGAGCGCGACGGCATGCTGCTGGCTGACTCCCCCTATATCAACCGCCGCGACGAAGAAACAGTCTATACGGAGATGGTGCGCTGCCGCACGATTGGCGACATGACCTGCACCGGGGTCTGGAAGTCAACCGCCTCGACGGTCGAAGAGATCATTGCCGAGGTGGCCACCACGCGCATGACCGAGCGCGGCGGACGGGCCGACGACAAGCGCTCGGAAACGGCGATGGAGGACAGGAAGAAGGAGGGGTATTTCTAGCTATTGGCTGTTGGCTTTTTGCGATTAGCATTAGGTATTGAATTACTCACTAAACCAATATCATATCATGAGAAACTTCAGAAAGTATGAGGTGTGGTCAGACAGTGTTGAACTCGCAGAGCATGTCTTTTACATCACCAGGGCCATGCATTCACGAGAATATTTCACACTCCATGACCAACTGCGCAAATCTGCAATCAGCATTCCGAGCAACATCGCTGAAGGGTGTGCCAGAACCAGCCAGCGGGAATTCAAGCGGTTCATTGAAATTGCCCTTGGCTCTGCATTCGAACTTGAAACACAACTCCTGATTGCCAAGAGAGTTACTGCGCTTGAAGGACTAAATACCATGTTTGAACCCCTGGAGGTTCTTCAGAAAAAGCTCAATAGTCTTAGAACGAAACTCAAGTAATTGATGTCGAACGAACAGCGAATGGCCAAAAGCCAACAGCCAACGACTAATAGCGAACTCCTCCGCTTCACCACCGCCGGCTCCGTCGACGACGGGAAGTCGACCCTGATCGGACGGATGCTTTACGACAGCAAATCCATTTTCCAGGATCAGTATGAAGCAGTCATCCGCGCGAGCGAACGGCGGGGAGAGGAAGTCAATCTGGCGTTGCTGACCGACGGACTGAGGGCCGAGCGCGAACAGGGCATCACCATCGATGTCGCCTACCGCTATTTTGCCACACCCCATCGCAAATTCATTATTGCCGATACCCCGGGACACATCCAGTATACGCGCAACATGGTCACCGGGGCATCTACCGCCAACGTCGCCTTGATCCTCATCGACGCACGCAACGGGGTGGTCGAACAAACACGGCGGCACGCGATCATTTCATCGCTCCTGCAGATCCCCCACCTGGTCATTTGCATCAACAAGATGGACCTGGTCGATTATCAGGAGGAGGTCTACGAGCGGGTGCGCGACGAATTTGAGAGTTTCGCCTCCAAGCTGGATGTCTACGATATCCACTTTATCCCGATCTCGGCATTGCGCGGAGACAATGTCGTCACCCGCAGCAAGAACATGACCTGGTACGAAGGGCCCACGCTCATGTACTACCTGGAGAATGTACATATCTCGAGCGACCACAACTTTATCGATTGCCGGTTGCCCATCCAGACGATCATCAGACCGTACAATGACACCTTTCACGACTATCGCGGATATGCAGGGCGGGTCGCCGGAGGGGTTTTCAAGAAAGGTGACGAGGTACTCCTGCTGCCCTCGGGATTCTCTTCGCGGATCGCCAGGATAGACTCCTTCGACGGAGAAATAACGGAGGCGTTCCCGCCGATGTCCATCACCGTATTGCTCGAAGACGACTACGACCTCAGCCGGGGTGATATGATCGTCAGAGAAAATAACAAACCCGAGGTCACTCAGGACATCGACCTGATGATCTGCTGGTTTGACCAGGAGAAAACACTCCAGCAACGGGGCAAGTATATGATCCTGCACACGACGCAGGAGGCGCGCTGCATCGTCAAGGAGATCCGCTACAAGATGGACGTCAACACGTTGCATCGTGATCTCGAGGACAAGCAGATCACCATGAATGACATCGCGCGCATCGCCATCAGGACCACCAAACCCCTGTTTACGGACGCCTACCGCAAGAACCGGATCACCGGTAGCGTCGTGCTGGTCGACGAGCAATCCAACAACACCGTTGCAGCGGGTATGATCATATGAGAGAACGTGTGATAGAACAGATCAGGGACAACATTGAGCTCAAGCGCAAGGTGCTGGCGGATGAGGTGATGCTCAAGACCATCCAGCTGATTGCCATGGCTTGTGTCCAGTGCTTCCGCAGCGGAGGCAAGGTCCTCCTCTGTGGCAACGGAGGATCTGCTGCCGATGCCCAGCACATTGCGGCCGAACTCTCCGGACGGTTCAGGATGGAACGGCCGGCGCTCTACGCCGAATCACTTACCGTCAATACGTCCTCGCTCACTGCCATCTCCAACGACTACGGCTTCGAACAGGTCTTTGCACGCCAGGTGGAGGCCATGGGTGCGAAAGGCGATATCCTGGTTGCACTTTCGACATCGGGGAATTCAGCCAATGTCGTCAACGCCCTCAAACAGGCACAGCAGAAGGGCATGACCTGCATCGGCCTGACCGGAGCAGATGGCGGACAATTTTCAGCGGTGTGCGAGTTGTTGATCAAAGTCCCTTCAACCGATACCGCACGCATCCAGGAGACCCATATCCTGATCGGTCATCTGGTGTGCAGCCTGGTGGAGCACGAAATGTTCAGCAAGTAAGAGCGAACGGATCATGAGTATCTATCAGGACCTGGTCGCAAAGAAAAAAACACTGAGTGTCACCGGCCTTGGGTATGTCGGATTGCCGCTGGCCCTTGAGCTCGCACGCCATTTTCGCGTGATCGGCTTTGACATTAACAACACGCGCGTGCAAATGATGAAGCAGGGCATCGATCCCTCGCGGGAGCTGCCGGCGACGGCCTTTGATGGTACAGACATCACCTTTACATCTGATGAGCGCGATCTGCGGCAGGCTCACTTTCACATCATCGGTGTACCCACCGATATTGACGAACACAAGGTGCCCGATCTCGCCCCCCTGCTGTCAGCAAGTCGCAGCGTCGGGCGTGCGCTCAAACCGGGCGACTACGTGGTCTACGAAAGCACCGTCTATCCCGGATGCACCGAAGAGGACTGCCTTCCGGTGCTGGAGCAGGAGAGCGGGTTGCGCGGCGGTGAGGACTTCAAGTACGGGTACTCACCCGAACGGATCGTGCCCGGGGACAAGGTCAGGACACTCACCACGATCCTCAAGATCGTCAGCGGCAATAATGCGGAGGCGTTGGAGCAGATCGCCTGCGTCTATGGACATATTATTCAGGCCGGCATCCACCGTGCATCATCCATCAAGGTTGCCGAGGCCGCCAAAGTGATCGAAAATACCCAGCGCGATATCAATATCTCACTCGTGAATGAACTCTCGATCATCTTCAACGATATCGGGATCGATACGCGCGAAGTACTCGAAGCCGCCGGGACCAAATGGAATTTTCACAAATACTATCCGGGCCTGGTGGGTGGCCATTGCATCAGCGTTGACCCGTTTTATTTATTGCACAAAGCCCGGGAGCTGGGCCATGACCCTCAGGTGATCGCCGCCGGAAGAAGGGTCAATGACTATATGCCCAATTTTATTGCCGAGCGTCTGGTCAAAAAACTCATTGAATTTGACAAGCACCCCGGTGAATGCCGGATCCTGGTGCTGGGCATTACGTTCAAGGAGAATGTCGCGGACATCCGCAACTCCAAAGTGGTGGATCTGGTGAGGGAGCTTGAAAGCTATTCCATGCAGGTGGACGTCGTAGATCCGCATGCCGATCTGGATGAGGTAGAACAAAACACCGGTATCACCGCTTACCGCGAGGCGCCATCAACATCATACGACGCCATTGTCCTGGCAGTGGGACATGACGCATTTCGCGACCTGACGATCCGCGAAGCGCAACAACTCATGTCAAGAAATCCAATTCTTTTTGACCTGAAGGGGATCGTAGAGAAAGAACAGGAAGCGGGTGTGGTGCACTGGAGACTTTGATCATGATGGATAACGAAACGCAATATTTCGCACACGAAACAGCCGTCATTGATGAGGGCTGCACGATAGGGCCCGGTACCAGGATCTGGCATTTTAGCCACATCATGCCGGGCGCAAAGATCGGCAGGGCGTGCAACATTGGCCAGAAT
>JAWWBX010000168.1:0-9450 GCA_033720735.1 Saprospiraceae bacterium | reverse complement strand
TGAGCTACGACTTCAGGGCAAGCCCTGAAGTGCTTCGCTGCGCTTCGACTTCAGGGCAAGCCCTGTACGACTCCGCTGTGCTTCGCATACAGGGCAAGCCCTGAAGTACTTCGCTGCGCTACGACTTCAGGGCAAGCACTAGAACACATGAACACGTGAACACATGAACACGTGAACACGATTCCTTACTTTGTAGACGCTGTCAACCAGGGCAGTGATCAAACTGTTATCAAAACATGCCAAATACCAAGATCGCCGGCCTCGGATACTATGTGCCAGACAACGTGGTGACCAACCAGGAGATGGAAGGGTGGATGGATACCACCGACGAATGGATACAAGAGCGCACGGGCATACGCGAACGCCGGTTCGGCACCAAGCACAAGGAGACCACCAGCACCATGGGTGCAGCGGCTGCGCGTATCGCCATTGAACGTGCAGGCATCGACAAGGAGGATATCGACTTTATCATTTTCGCAACCTTGTCACCCGACTACTACTTTCCGGGCTGCGGGGTGTTGCTGCAGCGCGAACTCGAGATCACCAGGACTGAGATCGGTGCCCTGGATGTGCGCAATCAATGCTCAGGGTTCGTCTATGGTCTCAGCGTGGCGGACCAATTCATCAGGTCCGGGATGTACAAGAATATCCTGCTGGTGGGGGCCGAGATGCACTCAATGGGGCTCGACTTCACTACACGCGGTCGTGGAGTATCAGTCATTTTCGGTGATGGGGCAGGAGCCGTGGTGCTGCAGCCAACGGATGAGGAGGGAGTCGGCGTGCTCACCACAAAGTTGCACGCTGACGGAACACACGCCGAGGAACTGGCGATGATCAACCCCGGGGCACACGGCGGCTATCACGATGATCCCGTCAAGTACGGGTACAAGGACTCGAAATACGGGGATCAGTTTATCAGCCAGAAAATGATGGATGAAGCGATGCTCTATCCGTACATGAACGGGCAGCTGGTTTTCAAAACGGCAGTGGTCAAGTTCAACGCCGTCATCATGGAGGCGCTGCAGGAGGTGGGTAAAACACCGCAAGACATCTCCTTGCTCGTACCGCACCAGGCCAACCTGCGCATCAGTTCATTTATTCAGCGCCGCCTCGGTCTCCGTGACGATCAGGTCTGGAATAATATTCAGAAGTTTGGCAACACCACTGCGGCATCGATCCCGATCGCCCTGGCCGAGGCCTGGGAGGCAGGGAAAGTCAAGCAGGGCGACCTGGTCTGTCTGGCTGCCTTCGGCAGTGGTTTCACGTGGGCTTCAGCACTGATCCAATGGGTTTGACACAGAAATTGCATATCCTGGCCTTTGCGGCCCACCCTGATGATGTCGAGTTGTGTGCGGCAGGCACGCTGCTCAAGCACGTGGACATGGGATACAAGGTCGGGCTGATCGATCTGACCCGCGGCGAATTGGGGACGCGTGGCAATGCCGAACTCAGACTACAGGAAGCGCGGGCCTCGGCTGACCTGCTCGGCATCGAGGTGCGTGAGAACCTCGGGATGGATGACGGATTCTTTGTCAATGACAAGGAGCATCGGATCGCCATCGCGCGGATCGTACGCAAGTACCGGCCAGATGTCGTCCTGGCGAATGCGGTCAAGGATCGTCATCCCGATCATGGCCGGGCTGCCCAGCTGGTCACAGAGGGTTGCTTTGTGGCCGGTCTGATCAAGGTGCCGACGGAAATGGATGGCAAACCTCAGGAGCGTTGGCGTCCACGAGCCATCTACCACTACATTCAGGATTACAAGTTGCAACCCGACCTGTGCGTCGACGTGACACCCTACATGCAAAAGCGCATGGATGCGATCAAATGTTTCAAGTCCCAGTTTTACGATCCTAATTCTGATGACCCGGATTCACCGATCAGTGGCAAGGATTTTATGGACCTCATCCTGGCGGCGGCGCGGGTCTACGGCAGGCCGATCGGTGCAGAGTTTGGTGAGGGATTTACAGTGGCCCGGCCGATCGGCGTGGAGGATCTGACCCGTCTCCTCTAATATTTCCCTTCCAAACGGTCTACATACTCCACACTGCCCAGCCTGAAGCGCGGAGCAATGCCGGAGACTTGTTCCAGTTTCAATTCAATCTTGCAAAACATCCCATAGTGCACGGGCTGAACGACCGGAACACGGTATACATAAGACGGCGGCAGTTGCTCAACCCAGCCTTTGGCAACCGCCTCCGGTTGACAGTCCACAGGAGAGGGGAGAGGCAGCACGCTCCGGATGCCCGGCATCTTCGCTTTACCAACCCGCAATCCCGGGGGCAACTGGCGGCTCGTTGTCGTGAGCTGAGCGGAAACCTCACCACTCACCAGGCCAAAGACCAGGAGCCAACAGCCGATCGTCAAATTACGTTTGCAAAACGCCCACGTTGAATTTTGCGAGTGGAGCATGGTTCGCCATTTCGATGCCGCGTGAGATGAAGGTACGTGTTTCGGAGGGATCGATGAGGGCATCCACCCAGAGCCGGGCGGCAGCATAGTAAGGAGAGGTCTGGGCATCGTAGCGTTCCTTGATGCGGTCAAACAGTGCCTTCTCGGCATCGGCATCTGGCTCTTCGCCTTTCGCTTTGAGCGCGTTGACCTGGATCTGCGTCAGGACCTTCGCTGCCTGCGTGCCGCCCATCACGGCAATGCGCGCAGTGGGCCAGGCAGCGATGAGGCGTGGATCGTACGCCTTGCCGCACATGGCGTAGTTGCCGGCACCGTAAGAGTTGCCAACGACAATCGAAAACTTCGGTACAGTACTGTTGGACACCGCATTGACCATCTTCGCGCCGTCCTTGATGATACCTCCGTGCTCCGAGCGTTTGCCGACCATAAAGCCGGTCACGTCATGGAAGAAGACCAGCGGGATCTTTTTCTGATTGCAGTTGAGGATGAACCGGGTCGCCTTGTCGGCCGAATCGGAATAGATCACGCCGCCAAACTGCATTTCTCCCTGCGCACTTTTGACCACCTGGCGGTCGTTGGCCACGATGCCGACGGCCCACCCGTCGATCCGGGCATATGCGCAGATGATGGTTTGGCCGTAGCCTTTCTTGTAGTAGGTCAGCTTGCCCTCGTCCACGATGCACTTCAGCACATCGGCCATGGCATACGGTCTCGCCGGGTCAGCCGGGATCAGTCCGTGGATGTCTCGCGGATCCCGGGCCGGTGGCAGCGGCTTTTCGCGGTTGAAACCGGTCACAGGCCGCGGGCCGAGCTTGTCCATCAGGTCGCGGATGGTCGCCAGGCAGGTTTTATCGTCTGGCACCTTGTAGTCGGTGACGCCGGAGATCTCCGACTGGGTGGTTGCACCCCCAAGGGTCTCCTGGTCCACGACCTCACCAATCGCCGCCTTGACGAGGTACGGTCCGGCCAGAAAGATCGAGCCGGTCCCCTCGACAATGAGTGCTTCATCCGACATGATCGGCAGGTAAGCCCCGCCGGCGACACAACTGCCCATGATCGCAGCGATCTGGGGAATGCCCTTCGACGACATGATGGCATTGTTGCGGAAGATGCGGCCAAAGTGCTCCTTGTCCGGGAAGATCTCGTCCTGCATCGGCAGATACACCCCGGCGCTGTCGACCAGATAGATGATGGGGATCTCGTTTTCAATGGCGATCTCCTGCGCGCGCAGGTTCTTCTTCCCGGTGATCGGAAACCAGGCACCGGCTTTGACCGTCGCATCATTGGCGACGATGACACAGAGCCTTCCGCTGACTTTCCCCAGGACGACGATCACCCCGCCGGCGGGACAGCCCCCATGCTCGGCGTACATCTCGAAGCCGGCAAAGATCCCGATCTCAACAACATCATCGGCGTTGTCGACCAACGCAGCAATCCGTTCGCGTGCGGTCATTTTGCCTCTGGCGTGTTGCTTTGCGATCTTCTTTTCGCCACCCCCCAGGGCGATGTCCTGCATGTATCTGACCATCCTGCCCAGCTTGAGGCGCATGGCGTCTTCATTCTGATTGAAATCCAGGTCTACCTTAGCCATTCTTTCTTGTGTGAGCGCTAAAAATAGGTAAACTCCGCCGGGTATCGGTCGCATCCATCAGGGCCACGAAGGCTTGCTGCATGGTAGTCAGAATCACCCATTCAGCATGGTTTTGTACGATTTCAGCATGAAAACCGTCTATTCCGGGGTAAGCAATGACGTATCTTCGCGCTGGTATTGACCGGCGTCAGTTCTGATCTCGTCGAAAACCCCAAATTTTGAGAGAAACCGGTCGAACACGACGTGTATGAGCGATCAATTTAAGCGCATTGCTGGTCGTCTGTTTTCAACAGGCGCGGCAGGCATGTACATCATCCTCTTTGCGATTGCCATCGCGATTGCCACTTTCATTGAGAACGATTTTGGTACCAGCTCGGCCCAGAAGGTCGTGTTCAAGGCACGTTGGTTCGAGCTGCTTCTCCTTTTGTTCGGGATCTCGATCATCGTCAACATTTTCAGGTTCAGGATGATCCAGCAAAAAAAGTGGGCAATTCTGACCTTTCACGCAGCGATCATCGTCATTCTGATCGGTGCGGCCGTGACGCGTTACTTTGGGTATGAGGGGATGATGCATATTCGCGAAGGGAGTGCATCGAATGAGATCCAGTCGAGTGAGACACACCTGCTTTTCGAGGCAGAGCAGAATGGCAATGTCTACCGCTTCGATGAGCAGGTCCTGTTTGCGACGCTGGGACGCAACAAGTTCAAGGAGTCGTACCAGATTGGTAGCGAAGTACTGAATGTGGAACTTGAGGAATTCATTCCCAATCCCACCAAAGCGCTGGAGACGGTCGACGACGGCATGCCGACCCTCAAGGTCGTGATTGCCGGCCCCGGCGGACGTGAAGAGTACTACCTGGTGCAGAATGCCCCGCAGCGGCTCAACGGTGCCATCTTCAATTTTGCCCGGAGGCCAATGCCCGGAGCGATCAACCTGATGTACCGCAACGACTCGCTGTTGGTGAACCTGCCAACCCCCATGTCCGTGATGCAAATGGCGACGCAGCGGCGCGACTCACTGATGCCGGGCGTCACCTATCCGCTGATGGTCCGCTCTCTGTATTCCAATGACAGGGTCAATTTTGTCGTCAGCGAGTTCAATCCCAGCGCACGGATCCTCTGGTCTTCGACTGATCCCAAGATGCGCAACGAAAGTGTGGCAGGCTTGCAACTGAAACTCAGCACGGGTAATGATGTGCAAACCGCATTTGTCATCGGTGGGAAGGGACGCCAGGGCGTTCCCGTCAAGGTGCCCTTTGGTGACCTCAATGTCGCCGTGGCCTACGGGACCAAGCGGATCGATCTGCCATTTTCCATTGCACTGCGCGACTTCATCATGGAGCGGTATCCCGGCACCAACAGCGCATCTTCGTATGCCAGCGAGGTCACTTTGCGCGACGCGCGCAACGGGCTCAGTACCGAGTACCGCATTTTTATGAACAACATCCTGAACTATGACGGATACCGCTTCTTTCAGTCGTCGTATGACCGTGACGAGCTGGGGACGGTGCTTTCGGTCAACCACGACTTTTGGGGTACGTGGATCTCGTACTTCGGCTATGCGTTGCTGACCATCGGCATGATCCTGACGTTGTTCAGCCGCAAGAGCCGATTTGCCGGTCTGGCGCGGGCCCTCCGCAAGGCGCGCGGTAAACGCGGCGCAATGTCAGCCGCAACGGCACTGCTGGCCCTGGTGCTCATGGCCCCCGGGCAGCTTTCAGCCAATGCCATCATTGAGGATGAACTGCGGCAGATCAATGCAGAGCACGCCCGCGAGTTTGGACGGCTGATCGTGCAGGATCACAAGGGGCGCATGAAGCCCATGAATACGATGGCAAGCGAAGTCTTGCGCAAGGTGGCGCGCAAGGAAGTGATGTACGGGCAGACGGCTGACCAGGTGTTCCTGGGCATGCTGATCTATCCCCAGGACTGGGCCAGGGTACCCCTCATCAAGCTGGGGAAGGACGAACGCATTTACGAGATCCTGGGTGTGAGCGGCTCACACGCCGCATTTGACGATTTCTTCAATGAGCGCGGGGAGTACGTGCTGCGGGATCATGTGCGGCGCGCCCACAGCCTGGAATCGATCGACCGCACCATGTTTGACAAGGAGATCATCAAGATCGACGAGCGCGTCAACATCTGCAACCTGGTGTTCGCCGGTAGCCTGATGAAGATCTATCCGGTGCTTAACGACCCGGCTAATACCTGGATCTCGCCGGCCACCACGCGCATTCAGCGCAACACCAACAAAGGAGACCCCTTCGCCAATCAGTTTTTCCCGACCTACGCGCCAACGGTTCAGTCGGCGGTCGAGAGCGGTGACTGGAAACTCGCCAACGAACTGGTGGATGAGCTGCATGCCTATCAGCAAAATAACGGCGGTGAAGTCCTGCTCCCTGATCGCAAGATCGATGCGGAGATCTGGCTCAACGACATGCATGTCTTCAGCAAACTGGGGAAGTATTACGGCCTGCTCGGGTTTGGTTTCCTGATCATGTTCTTCGCTCAGGTCTTCAAGCCCAAATGGACACTCAAATGGCCCAAACGGATCGGGCTGGCTCTGCTGTTCATGTGCTTTGCATTGCATACGGTGGGGCTCGGCGCCCGGTGGTATGTGTCCGGGCATGCACCGTGGAGCAACGGCTACGAATCGATGATCTATATCGGATGGACGACCATCCTGGCAGGCCTGATCTTTGCGCGCAAGGCGGCCGGCGGACTGGCCGCAACCACCATTCTGGCCTCCACGATCCTCATGGTGGCCGGACTGAGCTGGCTCGATCCCGAGATCACCCCGCTCGTACCGGTCCTCAAGTCGTACTGGCTGACCATCCATGTATCTCTCATCGCCGGCAGCTATGGATTTCTGATGCTCGGGGCGATCATCGGGACACTCAACCTGCTTCTGATGATCTTCATCCGGCAGTCCAACCGCGACCGCCTGATGCGCACTGTGCGTGAAATGACGCAAATCTCTGAAATGACCCTGATCGGTGGCTTGATGATGCTGAGCATTGGCACCTATCTCGGCGGGATCTGGGCCAATGAGTCGTGGGGGCGTTACTGGGGCTGGGACGCCAAGGAAACGTGGGCGCTGGTGACGATCCTCGTGTACGCGTTCATTCTGCACATGCGCTTTATCCCCAGGATGCGCGGTTTGTATGCGTTCAACGTCGCTTCATTGTTTGGCTTTGCCAGTGTGATGATGACCTACTGGGGGGTAAACTACTACCTCTCGGGACTGCATTCGTATGCGGCTGGTGACCCGGTGCCGATCCCGTCATTTGTGTACTACACCGCCGGTTCGCTCCTGGTGATCAGCTTGCTGGCCTATTGGCGCTGGCGACCGTTTCGGACCTGAGCAGTGCGCGAGCGCCAACCGTAGTTGCAAGGATTGGCAGGCCTGTCAGGTCTCTTTCACCTTGAATTTATGACTCATAGGCACGCATCAATGCGTCCGGTGTCATGTTGCATGCGATCTCAATGCTGTGTGGCCGGGAAATCAGCCCGCCTGTAAAGCAACAATCTCTGATCACCTGAAGTGCTTACGACGCACGAAGTTCATTTGTTCTCAATTCGAACTTGTAGGAAGGTTAAAACTGACGCCGACAGCAAACTCAAGTCTCTCTTCTGTATTTGAGAGAAGACCTTCGTATTCGCCTGACATTGCCAGGGCAGTATATGTCCCAAAAAGTGATTCATTCTGATCTGGGATATATTGCATTCCAAGCTCGAGGTTCACCAACTTTGACAATTTCACACTTGCATTCAGGCCTACAATTGGATTGAGGTTGAACTTCCGACTTCTACCAACAATGACCCTAAATACCTCGACGCGAGTTGGTGGATTGGTCAATCGTGCATTGTGGCTTAACTCCATTATTTCCCACACATGCGTATTTAAATTGAGTCCGACAAGAGGCTTAAGTTCAAGCCATTTGACGTCTATTACATAGTAAACCCCAAGCGATGCCGATATCCGCTTGCCTTCCATGCTGTCGAAAAAGTCATAGTGGCCAAATCCAAAACCATTCGGATCTGGGTCTTCTTCTGGAGGTAAGCGTAGCCGAAGACCAGTTGAATACAAACTCCCATCTAGCAATGCTCTTGCGCCCCAATGCGCATTGAAGTCTCTTGAATAGGATAGTTGCACTCCATAACTGGTTCCACTCGCCGCCTGTACATAAGGAAAGTCATTCCGATCATACTGTGGCGTGATTTCGAATGGCGACGGCATGATCGACTTTAGTTGAAGACCCAGATCCGAATGGGTTGTCCCTTGTGATCTAAGGGCACCTGATACTAATAGCGAGAACATGAATAATATGATCCGCATGTGTTTCATGCATTTAATTGTGAGATCTCGCTAAAGTTAACTCAATGCTCTGGCGACAACCCGAATCTTTACATCACCGTGTTTCTCATACCTGTATTCAAAGAGTTCCGGCTATGCTGAGGCAGTTGGCGATCGTTAAAACAACACAACAACACTGCATGCATGATCATGCACGAGTGGCCGGTGAGTTTGTATGGCTGGTCATCACGGGTATTGGTGGCGGCCTCGCCTAGCTCCAAACCAGTACTCAGGGAGCACCTCTTGGTCGAATAGAGATCCTGAAGAACATGGGGCTGGCCATTGGACCTCGAGGGATGGGTGCAGGCATGGGCTGGACATACCTCGACTGGTCGGAATCTGCAACGTAGGGATTTTGAAGTACGACCGATCTGACAGTCAGCGCAGCCTACTGCACGTGTACGTGGGCGTCCTCCATGATGATATCATAGAAGTAACCGGCACCGAAATCCTTATCGAGGGTGATCTTGCCCTCAGCTTCGACGACAGCGCCAACGGCGACGTGCGCTTTCGTGGTCACTGTCAGGTCCAGTTCGTTCGCAGCATCAGAGCCGTCCTGGATGTGCACCCAGTTGGTGCCCATAATGTTGTTGTTGACCTTCACGCATTTGCCGCGTACTTTGATCACCTTACCGGCGTATTTGGCCCGGTTCGCAAAAAGTTCTTTCAGGGAAACCGTGCCTTCGCTTGCTTCCACATGCACGTGCTCCTCGCTTCCGCCGTTGGTGCCAAGTTGCTGTTGTGCCCGTTCCAGGGCGGAGGTGGCAGCCTCTGACGGCGCACGCGAAACCTGTCCCACGAGATAGATCGTCTCAAAGACGCGGTCGTGCTCCTCGCTTTTGAAGTTGGCTTTCTTGAGCCCGCCGGTGTAGTAGTACGTTGCGCCGACTTCAATGTCCTGCTTGGGAACTGCCATCCAGTAGGTGCTGCCATTTTCCGCGACGTGCATATACGTGTAGCGCGATGCCTCCAGGGTTTCCTGCACCACCACTTTGTGGTTCGAGGTGCTGGGGTCCAAATTGACATTGTCGTGCACGTTGGCCGTCTGCGCAGGGGGGCTGGTGTTGACTTGCTCCACGACTTTCGGTTT
>JAWWBX010000167.1:0-9460 GCA_033720735.1 Saprospiraceae bacterium | reverse complement strand
TGCTGTACCAGCCGGGCCATGCGCTCGCGGAACAAACGGCCCAGCATCTCGGCATTTTCTGCGAGTTGCTCATCGCGTACGACCTCCAGTGCTTCCATCGCGACGGCACAAGCCAGCGGATTGCCGCCAAAGGTCGAGCCATGCTCGCCAGGCTGGATGCAGAGCATCACCGGATCATCGGCCAGTACCGCCGATACCGGAAAGACGCCACCTGACAGCGCTTTGCCGAGGATCACGATATCGGGACGGATACCGTGGTGGTCACAGCAGAGCAATTTACCGGTCCGGGCGATGCCCGTCTGGACCTCATCAGCGATGAACAGCACATTGTGCTCCTTGCATTTTGCTGCCGCAAACGGCAGATAGTCTTCATCAGGTACGACCACGCCGGCTTCGCCCTGGATCGGTTCGACCAGAAACCCGGCGACATGCGGATCCTGCAGAGCTTCAGCCAGAGCTTCTTTGTCGTTGTACGGAATGATGACATAGCCCGGTACGAACGGGCCGAAACCGGTGGTGCTGCTGGGGTCGACCGAGGCACTGATGGCACCCATGGTGCGACCATGGAAATTGCCTGTGACAAAGACGATTTTGGCCTTGTTGGTCTCAATGCCTTTGACTTTGTAAGCCCATTTGCGACAGAGCTTGATGGCCGTCTCGACGGCTTCGACACCGGTATTGATGGGCAATACCTTGTCATATCCGAAATAGTCGGTGATGTATTGTTCGTAGCGACCGAGCATGCTGTTGTAAAATGCCCGTGAGGTCAGCGTAAGCGTTTCGGCTTGTTGCTGCAAGGCACGTACGATGCGCGGATGGCAGTGGCCCTGGTTGACGGCCGAATAGGCTGACAGGAAGTCGTAGTACCGTTTGCCCTCAACGTCCCACACAAACGGGCCCTCGCCCCGTGCCAGGACCACCGGAAGAGGATGATAGTTGTGTGCACCGTGACGGTCCTCGAGTTGCATCAACTCCTGCGACGAAAGGGAATGTGTCGAGATCATTCGGCCTGCATTTTGCGCAAAGCTAAGTGTTTTGCGTCCATTCAGTCAAACGCTTGCAGACCTGGCGGAGCGCAACAGCAAGTGATGGACTTCAAGAACTTGTCTGATCAATGGATGCGCACCGTCATTGACGATGACAAAATCGGCCCCGGCGACTTTCCGTGCGTCGGGCCATTGATTGCGCATGCGTGCGCGAACCGCTTCCTCGGTTGTCTGATCGCGTTCGATCACCCGTTGGATCCGCAAGTCCTCTGGAGCCCACACCAGGATCGTGCGGTCAAGATGACGGTCGATGCCCGCCTCGAAGATCAGGGCGGCTTCTTTGAGCACATACGGTGCCGCATCCAGACTCCGGCACCAGCGCTCGAAGTCCGCTCCAACGGCCGGATGAACAAGGGCATTCAGTCGTGCGAGCTGGTCCTGATCATCAAAGACGATGCGCGCTAGCAGCCGTCGGTCGAGTTCACCGTCATTAGGAAAGATGTCGACGCCGAAAGCGTCAATCAGAGCGGTCCGGAGCGCCGGATCGGAACTCATCAGTTGTTTGGCTCTCCGGTCGGAGTCATAAACGGGGATTCCGAGTACGCCAAAGATCCTGGTGACGGTCGACTTGCCGCTGCCAATCCCGCCGGTGATGCCGATTCTTAGCATGGTTGTTGTGCTGTTTCCTGTGCTGGGGCATGTCAAAAATATCTATATTTGCATCGCCTACAACAACTCCAGCAGCCGCAGTTTTTCAATACTGCATGCACCCCTGAAATATGTTGCATTGCTCCCAGCGACGTCAATCGTCTGGCAGGTTTATGAGGTGGATATACATATTGATCGGGGTCATGTATTGTGCGACTGCGCTTGATGCGCAGGTCACAGTCGCATTTGTGGCTGATCGTACCGAAGGTTGCGGCATTTTTCAGGTCAATTTTACGGACCAATCTACCTCGACCGCCGGCAACATTGTACAATGGGAGTGGAACCTCGGTGGGCAGCTGAGCAATGTGCAACATCCCGGGCGCATCTTCAACGAAACGGGCGCGTACGATATCTGTTTGACGGTCACCGACGATCAGGGCAATACCGGGACCCTGTGCCTGGAAGATCACATCCGTGTCTTTGCCTTGCCGATTGTCGACTTTGCTGCGGACCCTGTGGCAGGCTGTGCACCGTTGGAGGTGACCTTCACCGACTTGTCGCAAAGCCAGAACGGATCGATCGTCGAGCGGATATGGGGTGTCGGAGGGACAGCTGGCGTGGTGATCGGCGGTAGCGAGGTCGCCAGCCTGGTCAATGAGTACGTCGTGCCGGATCTCTACTCACCCAGTCTTACGGTGCGTGACGAAAAGGGATGTGTCAACACCAGGAGTTACGATGATCTGATCCGGGTCGGAGGGATACCACCCATGAGTATCACTGCCAGTGATTCCTTTGCTTGTACGGCCCCGCTTGATGTCACCTTCAGTCTTGACAATCCGGTGCCCGGACTCACGTATTTCTGGGATTTTAGTGCGAGTTCATTTACCGGTGTCCAACCTCCGGTCGTCACCTATGCATCCAACGGAGTCTATGACGTCACACTCATTGCCTACGATCCGGTGACGGATTGTCGCGACACTCTGACCGTGCAACAGGCGGTGATCGTCGGCCTGGCCATGGACCCGCAAGCCGATAGCTACGACTTTTGCCTCGGCAATACCGTGACGCTGACCGACACGGTGCCGGTGCCTGGCGCCACGTACCTCTGGGAGTTTGGCGACGGGAACACTTCCACCCAAGCTACGGCGACACATACCTATGCCGCTTCGGGTTGCTATACTGTTCGGCTGACCAAGTTTGTGGATGGGTGCAGTCGTACCCTGACCCTGCCGCAATGTGTGCGGGTAGTGGAGCAACCAGTGGTTGAGCTGACCGCAGACAAATCGGTTTCCTGTATCGTTCCCGCTTCCTTCAACCTGCAGGCTTCCAGTCCCACCTTGTCCGATTTTCAATGGCAGATTGCCAATAGTGGTCCGGTGAATGGGACAGCGGTCACCATTCCCAGCGACACGTTTGGATTGATCCCCGTGCTGTTGACAGGTTTTGCTTCTTCCGGCTGTGTTACCGAGGTGCGTGATACGCTGTACATCGGTGACCTGGATGTCAGTATCCCCAGCATTGTCTCTATGGGCTGCGTGCCGTACTCGGCCACACTCAGTGGTCAGGTGCTTGACGGATTTGACATCGTTTCCTGGGACTGGACGATTCACACCTCTCCGCCACTGATGTTATCCGGGCCGTCCCCGACATTTACGCTGGACGACGCAGGCAGGTTTGATGTCACCCTGGCGGTGACATCCGCCGAGGGGTGTGTTGACAGCATTCGGGTCACAGATCTGGTGACGGGAGGCACCCCTCCGGATATCAGCTTCACTGCCAGCCCGTTGCTGACTTGCGTGGATACCGTGGTCGAGTTTACGGGGATTGTCAACGGATCGGTTGATGAATTTTACTGGGACTTCGGCGATGGCGCTCATGGATTTGTACAAAATCCGACCCACGAGTATCAGGATACCGGGTTTTTTACCGTGACGTTCACGGCAACCTGGAACGGGTGCGCTGTGTCAGACAGCATCGTTGATTACATCTACATCCTGCCCCCGATCGCACGTTTTATGGATTCGGTGTATTGTGGCATCGACACGGTGGTATTGACCAGTCAGGCCATCGCGGCCGATTCTCTATTGTGGAACTGGTCTCGCGACAGCATCGATTTGGGAACCAGTACTGACAGTATTGCTGCGTTTGCCCTGGACACGCCGGGCACCTATATTGCCAGCCTCACAGTATGGAACGGGCAGACGGGTTGCGTGGATGTGCGCCGGGACACCATTGTCTGGGAGGAGGTCAGGAAAGAACCCGTGCTGGACCCGCTGAGTGGCTGCGCACCGCTAACAGTCAATGTGAATGACGGCTCCACCGGGATCGTGTCGTGGGAGTGGATGGCTCCCGGTGCCGAAGTCAGTGATACGTTTTCGGCCACCCCCCAATTGACGTTTACAGAGCCGGGGAAATATACCGGGATCACGATCATCACCGAAGATCTCAACGCCTGTCGTGATACTCTGGTGTTGTCAGATACGATTGTTGCCAACCGGCTGATTCCGGGATTGGTTCTTTCAGACCCGATTTCCTGTGAAGGCACGGTGATGACGCTGACCGACAGTTCCGAGACCCTGTTTGGTGACATCGTGGCATGGAGTTGGGTCATTGGAGACAGCGCCTTGGTGCTTACCGGGGACAGCGTGGCTCTGGCGCTGGACAGTGCCGGCATCTATGGCATCACGCTTCATGTCACCGACGATCTTGGATGTACACGGGACACGGCGATCGCAGATACGCTGGTCATTGTGGACCCTGTGTTCCTGCCTCAGTTCGACACATTGACCTGTCCAGGTGCCGAGGTGCTCTTCCGGGTGCCGGGCAGCCTGCCGGGCGTAAAGTACAACTGGAGTTATGGAGATGGCAGTACGGCGATTGGGCGTGTTGTGGGTCATATCTACGACAGCATTGGCACGTATGAAGTCTGCGTATCGCTCTATGATACTCCTGGGTGCGATTCCGTTGTTTGCCGGAATATCACGGTGATCGAGCCGGTAGCCGATTTCGCTGCGGATACCCTGTTCTCCAATTGCCCGCCTCTCGTGGTGAATTTCAGCAATCTGTCGGCCAACGCCTCTGTGTTCCTATGGAACTTTGGAGATAACAGCGGTGCCTCCAGTCTTTCTGACCCGGCCCATGTGTATACGCGACCCGGCGTCTTCGACGTGCAGCTCATCGCAGGATTCAATGCGCAATGCCTGGATACCCTTTTGCGTCCCGAATACATCCGGCTTGACGGACCTGAAGGAGAATTTTCCTTTGAAGTCGACGACACCTGCTTGCCGGTGCAGGCCTCATTCGTGGGCACCTCCGTTGACTTGTACGACTATATCTGGGATTATGGTGACGGCCTCCTTGATTCCTCCGAGACCCGGGTCATGATCGATAGCGTTTCACACGTGTATGAAGTGCCCGGCGCCTTCGTACCCCGACTGATCCTGATCGACACTGAGAATTGTCTGCGGTCCTTCACCTCTGACACCATTTTTGTGCGCGATGTGGTCAGGGCTTCGATCACCGCCGCTTTGGTCGTTTGCATCGGCGATACCCTGCAGCTCTCTGCGACCCTTGATCAACAAGTTGACGGTCTCACCTATACCTGGCTCGGCGATCCTGCAGTGGCTTGTGATACCTGTCTGGTGACCTACGCTGTGCCTGATACCTCTGCAGGCTATGCATTTGTGACCATGCATCCCAATGGCTGTGTCTCCGGAGACAGTATCACGGTTGAGGTGCAACCCCTTCCCACGGTGATGGCGGCAAGTCTTGATTCGCTCACCTGCCACGACGCCGAAGTACGTCTGACGGTGTCGGCGGATCCGGGAGGCACGGTGCTGTGGGATGTCCCGCCCGGGGCGTCTTGCAATGATTGCAGCGCTCCGGTACTGCCCCCCGGGACCGAGGGATCGTTTGCCGTGATGGTGGTCGACAGTTTTGGTTGTATCGGCCGGGACACCGCACGGGTACGGATCTTTCGTGATACGGTGGATTTTCTGATCCCCGACAAGACAATTTGCGCGGGAGATACGACAGTATTGTCCGTCAGTGGCGTCATAGACCCGGTCTGGGCCGGCAGCACGGCTCTTTCGTGCACATCCTGTCCAGATCCTGCGGCATTTCCGCTCTCGGATGTTCTCATCACGGTGACAGCGCAGCATCCGGTGGGCTGCACCGTACACGATACGCTGGCACTCAGGGTGCTGGATCAGTCCATGATCGCGGCGGGTGATGACCGGGTGATCTGCGCGGGTGAGATCATCGAGCTCATCGGACAAAGCCCTGTGGATACAGTCACCTGGCAACCCGCAACTGCGGTGATCGGGCAGAACGGTAGTACGGTGGAAGTCGCCCCGGACAGCACCACCGTGTTTGTGCTGACCGCAGTCAGCGACGAGTGTGTGCTGTCAGATTCACTTACGATAGAAGTGCTGTATGAAACCAGTATCGAGGCCTCGGGTGACGAGATCTGCCCGGGCGACACGGCGCTGCTGATCGCGACAGGCGACGCGGAGATCTATCAGTGGTTTGCGGCAGACGGCACGCCCCTGGGAGTAGATTCTACCGGGATGTTGCCTTTCCATCCGTCAGCCAGTGCGGCTGTCTACGTGGTCGGCTATCGCTCGGTTTGTGCACCAGACACGGCGGATGTTACAATCACAGTGTTCGACCCGGTGGTGGTCGACCTGCCTGGTGAATTGGTCGTGTATCCGGGCGAGCAAGTGCGCTTCGATCTTGGGTTGGTACCTCCCGACCAATACCTGATCAGCTGGAACCCTGCAAGCGGATTCTCATGCAACGATTGCGTGTCGCCCATGGTCACGATCGACAGCACCCGGGAGATCGCAGTGCATGTGATCGACACGGAAACCGGCTGCGAGGCACGTGATACAACGCTGCTGAGGATTCCCAGGCGATGCCTCGACGAGTTCATTCATGTGCCCAACGTGTTCTCGCCAAATGGCGATGGCGTCAACGATGTATTGCCATTGTATTCGGCCAAGCATCAGGCCATCCATTCTTTCCGTATTTACGACCGGTGGGGCAACCAGGTATTTGAGACCGATGATATCGCCATCCCGTGGGACGGGACATTCCGGGGAGAAGCGGCTCCCCCCGGCGTATATGTCTACGTCCTGGATGTCCCATGTATCATCGATGGATCGTCCCTGATCCTGTCAGGCGATGTGACACTGATCCGTTAACCTTGAAGGTCATCTCTGTCCGGCCTACGGGCACGCTCCGTTCGTGATGATATCGGTGACCGTGCACCCTGCGCCATTGTTGTCAATAAAAACAATACCGGCAGCACCTGGGCTTGTACAGCCCGGCGGATTGCTGCATACGAGGTTGTAGAGTCCGCAGCACTGGGTGAGCGCCGGGTTGTCATACACCAACAAATCACCGGCAAGAGCAGTGATGTTGGACAGTTCATTGACGTGTTGCAGGGATGTGTTTTCGATGAGCCAGATGCGGTCTCCAATTGTATTCAGACCCGAAAAGTCATCGAGATCTGCGATTGCCCCGTTGAAGAGGATACGCAATCCTCCTTCGATGTGGGTGAGATTGCTGAACGCACTGAGGTCTGTCAAGACCGGGTTGTCGCTGATATTGAGCACGAAGATGGAAGTGAGTGGTACGGCTGTTTTCCCGGATTCAATGGTCGTGACCTGAGAGAAAGCACAAGTCACACTGGTCAGCTGATCGCACGCAATGATATTGATGCTTCCTGTGACCGTTGAGAGTTTAGCCAGGGCTTCAATGTCCACCAGATTTGCCCCAAGGATCCCGACGAACCCGAAAGGACCCAGTTCACCAACAGATTTGAGCTTTTCGAGGCCGGCCAGGCTGGTGAGACAGCCGGCATCGATGGTGAGGGAGCTCCCGATCTTCTTCAGGCCCTTCAGAGGCGTCAGGTCACAGATCGGGTCCGTGCCAAGATCCTCAATGAGCAGTTCGCCGACGATTTCTTTGCACTTCAGGGCTCCAAACGCATTGACGTCGGCCTGGGTATTGAGAATCACATCGCCGGCAGGATTGGCAGGATAACCCGGGCAGGCTGCGGCGCGCATGGCTGTCGATGCTTTCGCACTTGCGAAACGTATCTCCAGTTCTGACCACGTGATAGCGTCGTCGATCCGACTCAATTCGATACCGTAAAGTTCCTGTCTGACGGGGCTGAGGTTTTGCCACCAATCGCTGTTGACGATCGATGTGTGCACCTCGCTTTGGACGGCAGCCCGGTCGAATTGTTCCGCGGGCGCTGGTGCTGTCACGGATGAAAGATCAAGGATGTCTTGTTCTTGCTGGCAGGCCATAAGACCACACAACAACAGGAATAAAAAACCATTTCTGAGCATGATGAAAGGTTAATGAGTTTGAAAATCGTTGCCAGCAGCGAGAGGACGTCTCATGTGGGCTGGTCAACCGTGTCGTGGGCAAGGTATACGGAATATCACAGGACGCAAAGGTTGAATAGCGATTCGGACGTTTTGGATGAGCCAGTCGTCCTTTTCAGTGTTTGATTGTCCCTATTCTCTGTTGGCGCATCGCGCAAATCCGTATTACCAGGGTCCTGCCACCGTCACGTTGACAATGTCATCTCCCCGTATGCGAAACAACCCGCCAGAGAAGCCAAGCCAAAGTGTGCCTAGCCGGTCCCGGTGTGCAGCTTGCAAGCCAAAGTTGCCGGTCAGGTCCATCCGGTTGGTCTCCCTGAACAGGCTAAAGGTCCCGTCATTACGATAGACGCCGTGACCTGAAGCTCCGATCCAGATCACCCCGGTGTTGTCTTCGTAAATTGTGTAGACGCTATTGTGATGTAAGCCAGCCAGGTCGTCAAAGTTGGTCATTGTGTTGCCGTCGAAGCGACTCAGACCGCCCGGACCGCTCCTCTTGACAGGATCAGGATGATCGTGTTCCAGCACCCTGCATCCAAACCAGATATTGCCCTGCCGATCTTCAATGATCGCTTGTACCCCGTTGGAAGGAAGTCCGTCTGACTTGGTAAAATGCGTAAAGGTCTGACCGTCGTATCGTGCCGCCCCGAATCCATCGCGGCCAAACCAGATCCGGCCCCTGCTATCTTCCATGATCTCCGTGACCCAGCCTTCGGTGCCGCGATACCAGGGGTCATTGACAGGCGGTAAAGGGATCGGAAAGTCCGTGAAGGTCTCGCCGTCAAACCGGCACACGCCGCCCCAGGTTCCGATCCATAATGTGCCGGGACTGTCAAACATGAGATTGGACACGCGGTCGTGGATCAGTCCCTGGCCCGTGGTATAATTGCTGAAGGTGTTGCCATTGTACCTGGAAAGCCCGGAATGGGTGCCAAACCACAGGGTGCCCTCCTGGTCCTCTGTCACGCTGACGACCGTGTTGCCAGCCAGGCCGTCAGCTGTTGTGAAGTAACGCAACGTCTCTCCGTCATACCGTGCGATCCCTTTTGCCATCGTGCCAAACCACAGGTTGCCCTCAGAGTCTTCAAAGATGTCCACGATGTAATCGGCGATCTGGCGTGCGTTGCTACGCATTGTGTCCTGCGCTGCGCTCAAAGGAGGGGATGGTCGCTCTTGGGCGGTACAGGCACCGATCAACAAGATCGGGAAGAAGAAGAGGCGGACAGATCGAAGGAGTCGGCATACAGACATCGGTGGATCAATTTAATGAGCTCGTGATCAGCCAGTGGCATTTTCTGGATGAGAGGTCTTGTCATCGTCACGTTTCAACACCTCGTAAATCAGTTCGACTGTTCCGTCCCGGTAGGCCGTTACGTCTTCGAGTTGCAGCGGTAATTCCTCACCAATATCATCGAAAAACCGGGTGCC
>JAWWBX010000166.1:0-9470 GCA_033720735.1 Saprospiraceae bacterium | reverse complement strand
CTGCGCGTGCAGGTCAATCGCCTGTTCGACTTTACCGCCGGTACCACCCTGCCGGTCAACGTGAGCCTGGTGGAGGTTGAAGATGACGCCGGTGTCATTGTACGGGTGCCGGAAGCGGCCCTCGGCGTGTACGAGCTTATATTGCCCGACGACGCCCCTCAGCTTGAGGTTGCCTTTGGCAAACAATACCGGCTGCGCGTAGTGGCACGCGACGGACGCGAGTACCTCACCAGTTTTGAACCGCTGTGGGACGTGCCAGAACCGGAACGCATCACCATGGATACCGTACAGGTCGATGTGGTCAATGAGATCGGCGAGTTTGACAAGGTAGACCGGTTCCGCTTTTCGATCTCCACCCCGATCCGGGTGCCCGGGGCGCCACAAAAATCCTATCTCAAATGGGATGTCGAGCGCACTTACAAGATCACCGACACACCCATCCTGCCAACGACGCCGTCAAAGACCTGCTATGTGACCGAAAACGTGGTCGGTACCGACCTGAAAGTGTTGAACGGCAACGACTTTTCTACTGAAGCGATCACGGATTTCCCCCTGTCTCAAAGTGCCATCACCTTTGTGTATGCAGAGGGTTTGTACCTCAATGTCGTGCAGCAGTCACTGAGTGCGACCGCCTATGAGTACTGGGAACAAATCACCCAGCTGGTCGAGCGCTCGGGCAATATGTTTGAACCACCGGCAGGCAAGATCGTGACCAATTTTACCAACCCGGGGGACCCCGAAGATGAGGTCTATGGATTCTTCTATGCGACCACGCAGGACACGATCCGCTTCTATGTGGATCCGGAACAATTGGGATTGCCGCCGGCGTGTCCTCCTGCGGGAGGTCTGATCGCAGAGGATGGCAGTTGTGCTGCCCCGATCTGCTGCAACTGCCTGTCGGTACCGCGCAGCACGACCATCAAACCATCGTACTGGACTGAATGATGCACACTATGAATCACCAGATCTTCAAGGTCAAAGAGCTCATGCGCCGGTGGGCATCCATGGCGCTGGCAGCCTTTCTTCTCTTCAGCTGCTCCGGCATCCTGGCGCAGGGCGGTGGGCATTGTATGGTCCAGCTCGACAAACCCTTTTATGTCAACGGAGAAGTGGCGTGGTACAAACTGTACCTGCCACCGCAATTTGAAGGAAGGGAGCGGGTCATCCAAGTCAGCGTTCTCAACCAGCAGGGTGCGATCCAGGACCGCCATCACCTGCGCACGCTCGGCAAGACCTATGTGCATGGCTATTACAAGGTGCCGTACGATTGCCGTACAGGCATGTACCAGTTTGTCTTCAGCGGGGTGCGCCGCGCACTCGGGTCCAATGTCCTGCTCGCACAGACGGAGGTGGCCATCTACAACGACTTTGACGTGATCAGCCCCGATCAGGTTGCGCCCTCCGCAGCTGGGCGCGGTGTGGAGGCTGGTGTGATCGATGAGGATTTGCGCATCGAGATCGATGTCGCCCCCTCTGTGACGACGCGTGCCATGCAGGATGTACGGATCACCGTGCGCGATGCGTCAGGCCAACCGGTCGCCGGGCATCTGTCCGTCTCGGTGGTCGACGATGCCCTGGTACCGCCATCGCCATTGGTACGCGGCCCGGATCTGAGTTACGGCGTCGTTGAAGAACAACTTGCGAACAACATCTTCGTAAAAGGGGTGGTCCGCGACAAGACTGGCGCGCCGCTTCAGGTCAATGTCCTGGGGGCCTTTTCGCCGGCCGAGAACAGGGTGCAGTATGCCAAATCTGATCAGGCCGGCGTCTTCTCCATGCCGCTGGCCGATTTCTATGGCAAGAAGATCATCCAGTTCGTGGGCTTCCAACAGGAGGTCGATAAGCTGTCGGCGGAGGTGATCCGCGAAGTACCAGCACAACCGGCGACACGTCAGGTCGCCTATACACCCGAAGTGCTGGACTATCTGGCACTCAGCCGCAAGCGCAAGAAGATCTTCCAGTACTTTACCGCCTTGGAACAAAACCTGGAGGTCGCCGTGTATCCGACCGACCGGGCCGCGCTCAAACCGGACTTTACCTACCGGATCGCCGAGTACGAGGACTTCGACTATGTGAAGGACTTTTTCGGAGAGTTGATCACGCCCCTGAAGTTTCGCATGGTGGACTCGACCTATTTTGCCAGCGTGGAAAATCCCAAGGGCCGTACGATCCAGGAGACACATCTCTCGGGAAATCCGCTGTTCATCGTCGACGGCAAGTTGACCAGCAACGCCGACTTTGTCGCGCGCATGGACATGAGCCCCATCGAGACGATCGACTTGTTTTATGATCCCTACAAACTGCGCAATTACTTCAATGCCATCGGGCGAAGCGGGGTTGTGCGCATCACGACCAAATTGCCCGACGCGCCGTTTCCGGAAGCAGACCTCGCCAATATTTGGGAGATCGACGGCATGCTGCCGGAAGCAGAGTTTCCGTCACTGACTTCCGATGCGTTCACAAATGCAGAATACCCGCTCATGCGGACGCAGTTGTACTGGGATGCCACCGTGACCACCAACGATCGCGGAGTAGCGCAGCTGACCATTCCGCAGTCTGATGACCTGACGGCGTTTCGGATTGTGGTGTTAGCCCAGGCTGCGGACGGTGCCCGGGGATTGGCTTCTACGACCTACACGGTACAACTGCGCTGATCACTCCGGAAACAGACTGGCGTCCAGGCCCGGTACGATACGCAGCGCATTCTTGTAGTACACTTTTTTCAGGATATCATCGGGGAGATCGAGGCCGTACATGCGCCAGAAGGCGTGGTACCGCTTGTAGTACGGGAAGTACTCATCCGCCGTCTCCAGGACCCTGAAATATGTCGGGTACTCTGATGGTTGAAACGAGTCCTTGCCAAACAGGATGCGGTCCTGGTACTGCTCGAAAAATTTCCTGGCCATCCGCGGCTGGCGGCCCAACTCGGCAATGATCGCGCCTGTTTCCACATACATGTTGGGCATCTCGTCGAGCAGTTCGCCGAGCTTTTGCAGATCGTTGGCATACCAACCGAAGTGGGCATTGATGAATTTGGTGTTCTTGTGGCGCCGGATAATGTCGTGCTGCTCGCCAATGATCGTTTCCCACGGCGCCGGGTCATCATGTGCACGCTTGCGACCCGGGCGCAATTTCAGTTCGAGCCAGCGCTCGTTCAGGCTGTCATGTGGCATCCAGAATGGCTTGGGGTCTGCCGCATGGATCAGGACCGGGATGCCCAGCTCGCCACATTTGTTCCAGATCGCGTCGAGTTTGGGGTGATTGAGCGGGATGCGCTGGCCCTTGCTGTCGACGTGTGACATGCCCTGGCTCTTGTAGATCTTGAGGCCGCGCGCGCCATTCGACACGTCATAATCGAGCTGCTTCATCGTTTGCTCTTCCCAGTCGTATTCGTCGATGGTCCGGAAGTCGATATTGCTGAACACCACCATGCGTTTGGCGTAGCCCTGCGAGTCGATATTTTCAGTCATGCGTTTGAGGATCTGGCTGTTGCGGCCGCTCAAGTTGACGACGATCTGCATGTTGAGGCTGTCCATCGCAGCGGCCAGACCTGACAGGTCTCCGTCAGCCATTCGCCATTGATGGCTGTGGATGTCGATAAACGGGAATTTGGCACGCGGACGCGGATTTTCGGGCACCACGAGCGTGGACGGCGGGTCATAGGATTCGAAGTCGATCGAGATGTCCAACGGTGGCGTGCGCTGAGCTGTTGCGGGCAGGCAGATCAGGAGGCCCAAAACGATCGTCAGGGTGCGAACAATGAAGTTCCAGGGTTTGGCTTGCATACCATAGATTTTGAATGCCCCCAAAGCTAATAGATTCACTACAGATTTCGTGCATGGGGGATGGTGCCCACCGATGTGGAATACCGTGCGCGGGGTATCGACCGTCTGGGAAAAATTGCCGACTGCACCAGTGAAGCGGCATGATTATCGCTACCTTCAGGTGCGAAACATGGCATGATGTTCAGGTTGATCACCCTTCTTCTGTTGCTGATGCCATCCCTGGCACAGGCACAAACGTTTTCGATAGACGGCGGGCACTCAGCTGTCGTCGCCTCGGTCTATACTTCGCAAGAGCGATTTGGTATGGAGGATGTCGTCGGCAGGTTTGACGAGGTGCGTGGCACCGTGAAGTACTCCGACGATCTGTCCCTGATGGCCTGCACGCTGGCCATCAGGGTCGACAGCTACCGTACGGATAACCCCAGTGTGCGTGCTGCCGTGATCAGTCCTGCGTTTCTGAATGCAGGGATGTATCCTGAATTGCGGTTTGAGAGCACTGGTGTCACGCGCGAAAACGAGCGACTGATAGCGAGTGGGAAACTGACGGTCCACGGGCACACGCGTCCTGTTTCATTCCCCATCACGGTGGTGCCGCAGTTCAAGGCTCCCAACGGCACCAACACGATCGCCATTTCCGCCGAACTGACCATCAACCGCCAGGACTTCGGAGTCAGTTTTGATCGCAGAACGCCAGATGATCAACCCCTGGTGGCCAATGAAGTCCGCATCTCGGTAGACCTGCTTGCCGTTCAGGAGTGACGGCCTCCCTGCACCGATTCGCTCCTTTTCTCCCGCTGTGACGTGAAGAAGTTCCAGGACTTCGACCAACCGGTCGGATCAATCGACGAATGACTTGTTGTTCACACGTCTTGCAGTCCCATTCTGACGTCTTTATACATATACCCGTTTTGCCAATGAAGACTCCAACGCTCCTCCTCATCACCGACATCAGTGGATTTACCCGTTTTGTGGCACAGAGCGACCCGGAGGTCGGCATCGCGCATGCCCGGGAGATGCTACAGATCATTGTCGACTCCAATGACCTGGGACTGGAGTTGTGCGAGATCGAAGGAGATGCTGTGTTTTTCTATCTCCGCTCCGGCATGCCATCCTTCAGCCGGCTGTTGGGTCAGATCCGCAAGACGTTTGGTGTATTTCAGGCTTATCTGCAGCGGCACGGGCTCTCCGATGCGTTGGGCATCAAGTTCTTCGTGCACGTAGGTGAGTGCCAGTCGATCACCGTGGGCGGACGCAAGAAATTGTTTGGACTGGACGTGATCATGATCCACCGTCTTCTCAAAGGCCGCTTTCAGTCGCGCAATTATGTGCTGATCACGCGCGATGCGGCAGATATCCTCGCGTATGACGGGGAACATGCGCGTAAAGGCTCGGTCCTGCTCGAGCATATTGGCCGCGTCGACTACCTGGTATTGGGCGAAGAAGTGTTGCAGTCGTCACATCCGGTCATAGTAGAAGACGAGTCTGCCTGGGAACAGCTTGTCGGCACCCTTCAACTGGTGTTTGCTGAGCTGCGCACGCCGTTCAGGCATCTGTTCTGGCGACCGTTGCAGCAGGCCATCTAGCCCATCGCGTGGTGTCCGTCCCTGCCTGGTCAAGGCGGGTATCCGGCTTACTTGGTTATCTTGATGCTATGAAACGCCGTGCCTACCGGATGAATGCCGGGACCATTGAAAATTTGCAATTCGTAACTGAAGATCTGCCATCGCCAGAAGCGGGAGAGGTGCAGGTGGAGGTCCGCGCTATCGGTCTCAATTTTGCTGATCTGTATACTGTCTGGGGGATGTACAAGGCGGCGCCAACCGAGGATTTCATTCCCGGTCTGGAGTATGCCGGCGTTGTTTCTGACGTGGGGGAAGACGTGGAGCAATGGCGTCAGGGAGATCGGGTGATGGGTATCACGCGGTTTGGTGCGTACGTGGACAGACTTAACATTGACGCCAGGTACGTGACCAGCATCCCGCAGGATTGGGGGTTCGATGAGGGAGCAGCGTTTCTGGTGCAGGCTCTGACCGCGTACTACGGTCTGGTCGAGCTGGCTCGTACGCAACCCGGTGAGAACGTCCTGATCCACAGTGCTGCCGGGGGCGTGGGGATTCAGGCCAACCGCATCGCCAGGCGCCTGGGCGCCTGGACAATCGGATCAGTCGGCAACGAACACAAAATTGAGGTCCTGCAGCGCGAAGGATACGACCGTTGGATCGTCCGCTCCGAGCGCTTCCGGGAGGACCTCAACAAGGCGCTCGACGGAAGACCGCTCAACGTGATCATGGAATGTATTGGAGGCAAGATCCTGATGGACGGCTTCAAGACGCTCGCGGTCCAGGGTCGGATGGTGATCTACGGCAACGCCAGTTTTACCACCCGGGGTGACAAACCAAACAAGCTGAAAATGCTCTGGCGCTACCTGAGACGGCCCAAGATCGACCCGCTCAAATTGCCTGGTAACAACAAGTCGGTCATGGGCTTCAATCTGATCTGGCTTTACCCGCAGGTAGAGCGGTTTCACGGGATCGTACAGGCGCTGATGGAGATGCAACTACCGCCGCCATTGGTAGGTGAGCAGTATCCGTTCCCCGATCTGGCTGATGCCATCCGCAAGTTACAGAGCGGACTGACCGTCGGCAAGGTTGTGGTCGTTGTTGAATAGCGGAAATTGATCTTTAACACAACCAAAATTCACGAAAGGATGTACCGGAGAGTGCAATGCCTGATCATATCAATGTGCTGTTTGACCGGCATGCTGCCGGGTAGCAATGTACACGTCGGTAACCCGATCATGTATCACGAATCCGGACGGGTCACGGTGCAGGTCGAGATCGCCTGGGACAACGCCTGGCACAACGACCGCAATCATGATGCGGTCTGGGTATTCGCCAAGTTCGTACAGGACAATGGATGGAATCGGCATATGCACCTGCTGCCCGCTGGGAATGAGATTGGAGCGCTGACAGACAACATGCCGGAAATGGCGGTGCAGTGCGCGTCGGACGGATTGGGTCTGATCGTGCATGCCGATGAGCGTTGGCGTGGTGATATCCGTGGGATCCTTACAATGCAGGTGGATACTGCAACATTCCGGGGAACACACCCTGGTGCCGGCTCGATCCAGGTCTTTGCTATCGAAATGGTGTATGTCCCGCAGGGGGCATTTTATCTCGGTGATCTTGATGCGCGGGCACTGGACTACGGCGCCATGTATCTCTCAGATGCCAACGGAGAGAGTCGCGGTCCCTTCCGGGTGAATTCCGAAGATCAGGTGATCGAGGTGGGTGCGACGGACGGGGCTTTGTACTATCGCTCCGACCTCCGGTATCAGGGTGATCAATCCGGTCCCATCCCGGCTTCATTCCCGAAAGGGGTGGAGCCCTTCTACTGCATGAAATATGAGTTGTCCCAGGGTCAGTATGCTGACTTCCTCAACTGCATTTCAGCTGCCCAGACACAGTTCCGGGCAAATTTCGGTGGGCGCGACTATGAGCAGCTTCGCGGCACCATCAGCAGGGAGAATAACCGCTATTCGGCGCGTCGTCCGGACCGACCTTGCAACTTTTACAGTTGGGATGACGCCATGGCCTATGCCGACTGGGCCGGCTTGAGGCCGATGACTGAGTTGGAGTTTACCAAAGCCTGCCGTGGCCCCGCTCAGCCACAGGCGATGGAGTATCCGTGGGGTACTGGTCCAAAGCACGAAATGCTGCGCAGAGTGAACGGTGATGATGATCTGGTCATGCTCAATGGCATGGACGAATCTGATTTGTCAGATGCCACCCGCTCGTTGTTCGGAGCTTCATACTACTGGGTGATGGACCTGGCCGGCAGCGTTTGGGAGCGTGTGATCACTATCGGGGATGCACAGGGCCGGGCCTTTACCGGCCAGCATGGTGACGGACGCCTGACAGGCATGGGATATGCCAATGTCGAAGACTGGCCCGCGGGCAACGACGAGCAGGGCGGCTTTGGCTTCCGCGGTGGAGGCTATTACCGGCATGACCGCTCCTATACGATCTTCAATCCATACAGCCCGATCGCCTTCCGGCGTTTCGGAGCCTGGTCGGGAGGGGTGCGCAGCGAGGCGTATGGGGGGCGGTTTGTGCGCACAGCGGAGTAACAGGGTGTTTACGTTTCAACGGCCTGGTCATGGTTCCTCTGCGTTCACTGCGCCCTGGGGTCCATAGACAAGATACCAGATGCCAGATGCCTGATGGGTTTCGGGTTCAGCGTTCCGTGTTTCGTGTGGAGACTTCGATACAGTTACGGGTAAAGTGAGGGCCGACAACGGCCGACCGGCATGACCGCCCACTTCACTTGCCCGGTTTTTCGGTTTTCAATTTTTCGGTTTTGCGGTTGGCTAGTCGCCAAGCTCCTGCGGTACCAGGTGGACCGTCGTCACCGTATTGTTGCGCAGCACCTGTACCTGCACCCGCTTCCCGATCCTGGTTTCGTCGAGCGCCCGGTGCAGCGCATCGAATGAATTCACTTCCTCACCTTCGACGCCAAGGATGACATCGCCCTGTTTGAGATCAGATCGCGAGGCCGGACCCATGGGCTCCACCTTGCGCACCAGGACCCCGGCATGTGCTTTCAGCTTGTTGCGCTTGACCACACGTGGATGAAGGTTGATATTCTGCCCTTCCACTCCGATGTAGGCCCGGCGTACCTTGCCGTCGATGATCAGCTTGCCGACGATGAGTTGGACCAGGTTGGAGGCTACGGCAAAGCACAGCCCCTGGGCACCTCTGATAAGGGCCGTGTTGACCCCGATCACATGGCCATTTGAATCAACCAGCGGTCCGCCGGAATTACCGGGATTCAAAGCAGCGTCGGTCTGGATCACATCATCGATGAGTCGCCCGCTCTGGGAGCGCAGGGTGCGCCCCAGCGCGCTGACCACACCGGTGGTGACTGTCGACTGGAAGCCGAACGGGTTGCCAACAGCGATGGCGATCTGCCCCACCTGCAATTGCTCTGAGTCGGCAAATGATAGCTTGGTCAGGCTTTCAGCATGGATCTGCAGCACAGCCAGGTCGGTCGACGGGTCCGAGCCGAGGATCTTGGCTGACAGGTCGCGTCCGTCCTGCAGGATGACACGATACTGATTGCCCCGGGCAATCACATGATGGTTGGTTACGATGAACCCGTCGGAAGAGATCACAAATCCCGAGCCCGATCCGGCGGCTTTGCGCGACCGGCCCTTCTGCGCGAAAGACTGTACCTGCACCACTGCATCACTGACCTGGCTGGCGACCGTGGTGATGGTCTGACTGTAGGCATCGAGGAGTTGTCCGTCTGATTGAACCGGTTTGCTGGTGCTGCGCCCGTTGGCGTTGTGCTGTGCGAAAGTGATCATGATCTCTCAACAGCAACCCTTCGCATTCGGTTCAGTCATTCATCGCGCCTCCAGGTCGATTTCGTCGAAATCCAGCGCCTTCACCCCCATTCCCCGACTAAATCACCGGACTCACCGATCTTTTTTGTCCCCCAGCCCGATGCCCGCGTTCTTTGGATCAAACAAATGCAAGTACTATGAAATGGCGTATTGTTCTTGGGGTCGCGGTGATCACCGCATTCTCTTCCTGCATCTTCACCTTCCACCCGCTGTACAGCGACGATGTGTTGGTGGATATACCGGGACTGGAGGGCAGCTTTGCCGATCAGCAGAGCTTT
>JAWWBX010000165.1:0-9476 GCA_033720735.1 Saprospiraceae bacterium | reverse complement strand
TCCAGTCGCCGAACATACCACGACTTCTATCAAAGGTCTCTTGTCAAACGTGCATCGCGGCGCCCTCCTTGCATTGAAGGCCCACCCGGCCAGTCCTCCAACACCGGGCAGGTCTTCTTCAGATCGTCAATGTCGTAGAAAGGGTGATGGTCCGCTATGACTGCAGGCAGGACGCTTCGTGATGCTCCTCATGCCGCGCGACCAAGCCGGATTGACCACAGGTGGCCGGTGAGATGCACGGTAGGGTCAGTCATTGATGAAGCCCGCCGCACGCAGTACTTCATCATACACCAGGCCCACCACCGCATTTTCGTCGAGCTTGCCCGGTGCAATGCCTGACTCTTCCGCCAGGATACGATCGAGGTGGTCGATGCCGCGGTGCACTTCCGAAAGACCGGAGATCTCGAATTGATTCACGCGGGCTTCAGTGGCAGTTCCTCTGCGTTTGACCACCCGTAGCCGCTCAACATCGTTGGCGATTTCACCCAGCGAGACCTTCATGCGCACATAGCCGTCGAGGTCCATGGCCTCGCGGATCAGCGACTTGATATTATGAATGATAGCACTGTGGTGCTTGCGCACTTCTTTCAACTCGCGCTTGTGCTGCTTCAGGACCTGTTCATTTTCAGTCGAGGTAAAGACGTTGACCCTGTCCCAGAAGCTCACGTGTTGCCTGGCGGCCTGCACATCCTCCCTGATGGCATCAAGCTCGGCATCTTTCTCACGCAGGTAGCGCAGTTCGACCTGGAGTGCATCTTCATCGATCTTGTCGAGAACGCGGCGAATCATCGTTTGCATGGTGCATTGAGGTTTGGTGCTAAGTTAAACGGCACAGGAGCACTGACCAAACGTCAGGGAGAATGACCCGTATGCCGGTCAGTCGGTTCTTCGTCACGCTGGTTCTGATCATGCTTCCATCGATACCAGACAAAGACAGGTATTCCAGCCAGTAACGCCATAAATCCCCAGGCGACCGTGCGCTCACCGGCCCCAACGACCGTCCACATGGAATAGACGAATGCCAGTGTTGCGGTGATCACCACCGTCCGGATCTTGCGTGACGACATCGTCCATCGCTTGCGACCTACCAGTGCGATTTCGGCCATCGTACAAAAAGCGTAGGGCAGCAGGGCCGAGAGCGTGGCAAGCAGGATCAAAAACTTGAATAACTCAACCAGTCCGCGGGTATAGTTGAAGGCCATGAAGATCGTGACGACCGCCCCGGAAAGCACCAGGGAACGGATCGGGGTGCCGCGTTTTGAAATACGTGCCAGTCCTGCCGGAAACAACTTGTCACGCGCCATGGCAAATGGCATCTGCCCCTGCACGAAGATGAGACCGTTGAGTGCGCCCAGGCACGAGATGACTGCTCCGGTCGCGATCATATAGCCGGCCCATTCACCCCAGATCTTTTCGGCTGCATCGGCAAACGGGGCGGTGGAAATCGCCAGTGCATCCGGGTGCATGATCCCCATCACAGCTGCCGTTCCCAGTATGTAGATCGCGGCGGTAATGAGCGTCCCGATCATCGTTGCCCGGGGCACATTGCGTTCCGGGTCGCGCACACTTTCTGCCAATACGGCGGCCGATTCCAGACCGACGTAGGCCCAGAGCGTCAGCGTGGCAGTGGCGGTAATTGCCGAAAAGGAGGAGTCGCCGCTGGCATTGAACGGTGTGAAATGATCAGCATTGAAGTAGAGTGCTCCCGCCAGGATCATCACCAGCAGGGGCAGGATCTTGAGCACGGTGGTCCAGAGCTGGAGTGCCCCGGCCTGCCGCACCCCATACACGTTGACCGCCGTCACCGCCCAGATCACGATGAGGGCGCAGATGGCTGATGCGGCCGGCTTGTCGGTGAGTCCGGGGATGAAGACGCCCAGGTATCCCACGAACGCAACGGCGATGGCCGCTCCTGCCGTGAGCAGTGCAATGTAGTAGCCCCAGCCCATCAGGAAGCCGGGGAAATCGCCGAAGGCTGCCTGCGTGTACGCGTAAGGGCCGCCGGCCTTCGGGATCATCCGACTCAGACGACTCAGTGACAAGGCAATGAGCAGTGCCCCGGCCGAAGTAAACAACCAGCCTACTATACTAATCCCGCCAAACGATGCCAGCGCAGATGGCAGTAAGAAGATCCCCGAGCCGATCATGGTCCCGGTTACCACGGCAATCGCCGTGACCAAGCCCATTTTGTGTCCTGATGCTGCCATCTGCTAATGTTTACCGGAGATCCCGGTGCGCCACCACCGCCGGGGATCATCACGCTTACCAAATCCAAAGAAGTTGTCGAGCCAAAGCATTACGCGGCGGAGCGGGCCATTAGCCAGCCTGATGCCCAGGCGGTTCCACCACTTTGAATAGTCTTTGTTGTAGGGGCACACGCGAATACAGATCGCGCAATCAGAATTCATGCCCACCCAGAACCTGAAGCAACGCTCCGCATCGACGGTCCACTTCGTGATCCCCTGATGACTCGAAATATTGGGTGGTGTCGCCTGGGGTGTGCCCTGCGGAATCGCTTTCGGAGGACAACTGTCGGCGCACTTGCGGCAAACCGCACAGAACTTCCTGACACCAAACGAGCGCGGCCGGTCGACCACCAGGGGCAGGTCGGTCAGCACCTTGGCAATACGCACATTGGGACCGAATTGCGGGGTGATCAGCAACCCGTTGCGACCGTACTCCCCCAGTCCGGCTTCAATCGCCAGGGGGATATTGAGCGCAGTATCGTTCATCGAGGCGATGGCTTCATAGCCCAGGTTGGTAATGAACTGTGCGAGTGTCGTAGCCACCTGCAGACTGGCAGCGTAGCCAAGCCCGGTGGTGGCACCACTCAAAGCGGACGGGAACGTCCGGCCCAACCGGTAGTCCATCGGCAGGATCAGCATGATGGCATAGCGGATGCGCTCGGGAAGATCAAGCTCCGGATTGTCTCCAGTCTTGCGATTGTAATTGCGCGCATACACCCAGCGACGGTCCAATTGGGAAATGCCCACAGCTCCCGCGCCGAACAGCCTGGCGGCGATCCTGATCCTCCGGGTAGTCTCCTGAGGACTATCGAGGTCCACTGGTTGGTGCGGCGGTGCAGTTTGCGTAGTGAAATAGTCAGTGAACCCCTCGACGGTCCCTTTCTGGTCAAAGTCGCGCTCGCCGACCACGTCGGTCAGATGCCAGCTCGCATTACGCAGTGCGTAATCCCAGTGATCGAACCCCTTCGACTTCTTCGGCGTGTAGTTGGTGATGTCGTAACTCTCAAAAAAGGTGCGCGCATCGACCGTATCGTCCCACAACGCCCGGTTGAAGATGTCGTACTTCTGGTTGAACCGGGAGAATCCGGCCTCGATGCGGAACAGATCATCGATCTTTGATGGTGCCGTTTCGGACATTATCCTGTGATAGCTAGCGAGCGATAGTCCGGAGCCATCTCAATATTTGGCCGGCCCCGACGGAATCGTGTTGCGAATGAACTCTCTGATGTCGTCATTCGCCTTGCGCAAGTCCTCGCGCCGGAGGTACATCATGTGCCCGCTACGATAGCCTTTGAAACTCAGCCGGTCCTTGAGGTTGCCACTCGGATCGAGATGCCACATTGTGTACTTGGCATTGAAATACTGCGTCGCCCCATCGTAATACCCGGACTGGATCATGGTATGCAGGAACGGATTTTGCGCCATTGCCTGTCGCAGGTTCTCCCCGGTTTCATCTCCGCTCCGGTCCCAGGGGCGCACGGGACCGAACATGTTGTATTTAATGTCGGTCTTGTAGTTCAGATGCTCACTGTAATAGTGGTTGATCGCCGGCGTAAAGGCGTGGAGCCAGGAAGTCAGCTCCGAATTGAAATCAGGCCGTGTACCGGCCCGCATCCGGTCGATGCCACGGTATCTCGAGTCGAGGCGGCCGACCGTAAACCCTTCTTCACGAAGTAGCTCTTTCCAGAAAAAAGCATTTGGCACATCCAGGTTGTGCTCCAGGATAACTTTGGTAGAGATGCCGGAGTAAAAGGACATTTTCTCAGCCATTTCCTGGCGGTGTTCCGGGTCAATATATCCTCCCAGCGCCATGGCCGGGATCAGCTCATTAATCGTGAACTCCTCCACTTCAGGCAGGATATCATCCAGGTCGCGCGACTGCAGTGCATCCGGCAAAACCCCTTGATACCAGGCAGCGGCAGTGAAGTATGGCAGGCGATTCGCAGCACCAACGGGTCCGTCACGGTCGATGCCCAGCCCGGTCGGCGAGACCAGGATCACACCGTTCAGATACATCCACTGGGCATTCTGCAGCTCCAGTGCCAATCCTGAACACCGGGTGGTGCCGTAGCTCTCTCCAATCAGATACTTCGGTGACCGCCAGCGGTTATGCCGGGTGACGAAGGTATTGATCCACTCGGCCAGGTATTCGATATCGGCCTGCACTCCGAAAAAGGTGGACCGGTCGACCTCGTCATCGAGGATGCGCGAATAACCGGTATTGACCGGATTGACAAACACGATGTCGGCGACGTCGAGTACCGAGTAAGGATTCTCCTTGATCCCATAAGGTTGTACCGGGAATCCCTCATCATCGATCTCCAGGATACGTGGTCCGGTATACGCGACGTGCATCCATACCGAGCCAGATCCGGGTCCACCATTGAACGAGATCATCAGCGGACGTGAAGACCGGTCGGTGACATCGGAACGTTCATAGTACGTATGGTGCAGGGCCGCGATGACCTTGCCCTTGTCATCCCAGACCGGTTGTGTTCCGGTGGTCGCTATGTATGGAATCCGCTCACCGTTGATCGTAACCTGGTGGGTGGTGGTGACTGTATGATCGGCTTCCAGCATCCGGTCCTGTGCCATCATGGGCAACGAGATCAGAATGAGAAAAAGGAGTGTCGTGTATTGCATGTGTCTGGCAACGTTTTGATCCGAGAGAATTGACATGAGATACTAAGTACTTGAAATTTCGTGAAAAAGCCCGGTTCCAGCCTCACCGCCTGAAGATGGCAACCTTGCCGCCCGCCCCGTCCGACATGCGTGTGACGAGATAGATACCGTTGGTCAGGTACGGTAACCACAGCACCCCGTGTTCAAGGTGGCCTTGATAGACACAGCGCCCCGACATATCGAACACCCGTGCCATGCCGTGCGCATCACCCACTCCCGACCATTGCAACGCATGCCGCCCGGGCAGGTAAACCCATGTTGCATTTTGATGGCGGATCCCCGGCACCGCTGTGGGCTTGTCGCAACCGGATACATCCGTACCGGATTCGATCGTCATTCCCGGTGTCAGGTCTACCTCTGCAAAACCCGGATAATCTGAGGCATACTTGTAAGCACGGAAGGTGGCGTTGTTGGAAATATTCTGACCCTGTGTGCCCGGAAAGTCACCGTTGAGCGGGATAACATACTCCCAGACCACCTCCCGGTCAGGGTTGACCTCAAAGATCGTTCCTGGTGAGCCCGCGTTGACCAGTGTATTGCCGTTGGGAAGTCGCTGTGCGTTCGACAAAAAAGGAGAATAAAAGGTCTCGCCAGGCTCATCACCGTAGACCCAGTCGGGGTCGGCGGGTCCGAACGGCTCCTCCGGTGGCACCGGATAGCCGCCGGTCGAGTCTTGCGGCGGTGTCAGCACTTCTGCGGTTGAAAAGTCGGGACCCGGGCGTCCGTTGCCGTTGTTGAACAAAATGATCTTGCCAGCCCCATCGAGGCCGTCGTCGATCCACTGAGCGCCATGCTGCCCAAACAGCCTTTGGTCGCTGACGGGTGCACGCTGATAGGCCGAAGCATTCCCCCAGCGATACAGGATATCGCCGCCCTTGCCGTACCGCCCTCCGGAATGTCCGGCGGCTTCCTCTGTGGTCGTCCCATGATCCAGGATCCAGATCTCATCCGAATTGCGGGTACTGATCAGGATCTGATCCAGGCCCGGGTGATAGTCAATGGAATTGAAATGGTTCCAGTCTCGCGTGGCATTTGAGTTTGAGCTGTTGAGATCGGGCAGATTGATATCAAAGAGTTCGGGGTGATCGGCAACCACTCCGTACCCGGCCTTCGCCGGGTCAAAATCCTGGACATAATGATCCTTGATCCGCCATTCCCACACGATCTCGGCGCTGTCCGTACCCATTGGTTTGAGTTCGATGATCCGTTCCGACCACATGAAACCTTGTGGTGCGATCTCGGCCGGGTCGCGTCCCAGGGCAACCAGCTCATCCGTAAAGACCAACTCCCAGGTCAGGACCAGGAGATGTCCGTTGGGCATCGCCATGGCATCGTGATGCGAAAGTTGGGTAGGCGTGTTGATTTGGTAAGACCAGATGGTATGGTTGTCCCAGTCGACCAGTTCAATTCCTCCCGCGTTGCTGGCCGAGGTAAACGGACCTTGCGGCGAGGGTTTGAACTTACGCAACATGAGGCCTGATTCGAGGAAGTATGCAGCCAGACCCGGGCGGGTGCCACGGTCCCACTCGTTGACGAGGCGGCCACAATTGTCCACCAGGTAGGCTTTGGTTCCGGAGAAGGGAGAAAAGAAGGTGTAGCCTTCCAGGCTGCCGGGTTGGGATTGCGTGACGCCCATCGTGTTTTGCGACCGGAGCGGGGTCCCCAGCGCGAGCAGAAGCAGGACCAGTATCGTACCGGGTTTCATACGTCAGGCAAAATACCAATGTGCCTTGACAATGTTTGCCGCCGCTGGCGATGCAAGCTCATTGCACATCAGGATTGACCTGGTACACGCAGCCGAGGCCCCATGTGCCGTCATCGAGGAGGTACGGAATCACAATGCGCTGATAGGCCTCTCCTTCAAAGGCGTCGAGTGCCTCCCAGTGACTGGTCATGGTGGCAGCATGCAGCACCTGCACCGGGATCTCTTCGCGTTCCCCCAGCCCCCACAGTAATCCCGGAAATCCGATGTGCTGACCCCACCCGGCGGTGACCAGTGTGCCCTGGATACGGCCTTTGGCATACCAGCCGCCGATGTGCGCGATCTGGTCGTGATTGACCTCGCCGGGCGCCAGCGAGCCGTAGATCACCAGGCGGTTGAGCGGACGGACCCGGCCGAGGAGGCTTTCCTGAACTTCCGACAGGCGCGGTATCTGGCGATTCAGCGCATAGTGGTGAGCGTTGAGCACGCTGGCCAGCTCATTGAGGATCCTTGCCTCCGGGCCGTCGAACGGAGAAAGTGCACTCATAACAGACGCAACAGGTGTGACATGGCGATCCCGCAGTAATTGCCAATGGCAAACCCCAGGAGTGCCAGGGCGAGACCGAGCGGGATAATGAGCGGATTGCGCAGTGCGCGGGCAACCGGAGCAATGAACGCCGGTCCGAAAATGCCGGCGGCCGACGCAATGATCATGGCATCGGTATCAATCCTGAGCCAATAGGAGAACAGCAAATGCAGCAGGATCGTTACCCCCATGATCAGACCGACAAACGCAAGAATGTCCGGGCCCGAGCCGATGATCTTCTGGACGTTGGCGATGCTTCCAACCGCCACACAAAACACCAACAGCAGATAATTGCCCAGGCCAAAACTTCCGCGCCATTGCCTCACCCGTGGAAAGGCGGCTGCTGCAATGCCAAGGGTGGTGATCGTAAGTAATACCACCATTTCGTCCAGATGCCCGGTGATGAGCATGGACAGACCGACCGCCGTCCCGAGGATCACGACAGACAGCATCAAACCCAGTGCCGATCCCGGCCAACGGATCGCCTCGTCCAGCTCGAATTGTGATCCGTAAGCCGTGAGATCCGTGGGCCTCAGGATCTTGCCCACCACGGCTTTGCCCGCGCTGAGAAGGAACAACAGCCAGACCCCGCCATAAAGCAGGTCGGCAGCATTGAGGATCACGAAGGTTTCATGGGGCACCCCTACCGCCAACCCGATCGCCGACATGTTAGGCGTGCCGCCGGTATAGACACCCATCATCATGCTGCCCAATTTCCAGGTCTCTGCCAGACTTCCACGAAACAGCAAGGTGCCCAGGGTGACGGCAATCGCCACGGCCACGATCGCACAGGCGAAGGCCTTGAGCAAGGTCCCCCCTACCGAGCGAAACACCTTGAAGTCAGAACTGAACAACAGGAGCGGGATCGACAGCGGCACCACCACTTCGATCAGGCGAGTGGTCAGTTGCTCCGGAACATGTACACCCGGGATATTTCCAACGATCAGACCAACGGCATAACACACAGTGACGACCCCGATCTTATCGATCAGGGATACCCGCCTGGCCAGGGCCTGGAGGACCAACGGCGCAGCAAAGTAAAGGATTAACAGGGCGATGGTCATAGATCTGTGTTCTTCACTCGCAGCTTCGCATGCAAAGGCATCGGGAAGATGCAATGCTTAAATTTAGCACAACAATCACGTCATGACCGGACATACCTCAATCTGCACTGCCTTGCCCGCCGGACTTTTCGTCCTGTTCGTATCCTGCCAGCCGTTGGTGCAGGAAAAGGAACCCCCCGTCCCGGAGAGCGAGGCCATTGTCCTTGACCTGGACGAAGCAAACCGCCTGAGTAAAATGGCTTTTCATTGCATCGACACCGAGTACCCCAACAAACTCGGGCAGGTCTTGGGTGATTCCAGCTACCTGGCCGAGCCGCGGGTTCTGCATCCGGCGTTTTACGGATGCTTTGACTGGCACTCGGCGGTGCACGGGCATTGGTCACTCGTCAGGCTGCTCAAGACCTTTCCCGGACTCGACAATGCCGACAGCATCCGCATGAAGCTCGCGGCCAATCTGACCCAGGCCAATATCAGCACAGAAGTCGCCTACTTTGACGATGAGCACAACAAAAACTACGAGCGGACCTATGGATGGGCCTGGCTGTTGAAGCTCGTCGAGGAACTTGACACCTGGGATGACCCGCAAGCGCGGGCGTGGCGGCGCGCACTGCGCCCACTCGAAGAGCTGATCGTGGAAAAGTATCTCGATTTTCTCCCCAAGCTATCCTACCCGATCCGCATCGGTGAGCACAGCAATACGGCCTTTGGCCTGGCCTTTGCCTGGGACTACGCGCTGGCCACCGGCCACACAGCGTTGGCAGAGCTGCTGCGCACCCGCTCGCTCGATTTCTATGCCGAGGACCACGACTGTCCGCTGAGCTGGGAGCCTGGCGGATTTGATTTTCTGTCGCCGTGTCTCGAAGAGGCGGAGATCATGAGCCGGGTACTGGAGCCAGATGCTTTCAGCGCATGGTTTGAGCACTTTCTGCCCGACCTTTCGCCACTCGAACCGGCAGTGCCGCTGGACCGGTCGGACGGCAAGATCGTGCATCTGGACGGCCTCAATTTCAGCCGGGCATGGGTGCTTTATACCATCGCAGGGAAACTGCCTGACCGTCGCCAGGAACTGGTGCGCATCGCCGACCACCATATGGCTACCAGCCTGCCAAAGATCACCAGCGGTGATTATGCCGGCGAACACTGGCTCGCGTCCTTCGCCCTGTATGCACTGAGCAGGAAAGCCGTTCTGGCCGAGG
>JAWWBX010000164.1:0-9492 GCA_033720735.1 Saprospiraceae bacterium | reverse complement strand
TGTCTGATCTCCACCATCAACTTCAGGATGCCTTGCTCGCGTATCGTCAACTGCAGAAAGTGCAGGAGCACCTGGCTGAGTTGAATGATCGCCTGATCACCGAATCCCGCCATTTGCGGTCCCTCGAAAAGCGCCTGAAAAAAGAAGAACAGGACGTGATCAAGCTCGAAAAGGGCGGGATCAAGGCGATGTTTCTTGATGTACTGGGTGACCGGGAGCAACAACTGGAAAAGGAGCGGCAGGAATACCTGCAGGTTGCCCTGAAGTTCAACGAGCTGGGCAAATCGATCGAGCTTATCGAATTTGAGATCGATGTGCTGGTCAAGAAACTCACTGGAAAGGACGAGATCAAACGCCGGTACCAGGAGCTGGTGAGGCTCCGCGAAAAGGAACTTCTTGAGACCAACCCTGTGGTGGGCAAACGCCTGGTGAGCCTGAGTGAGCAGATGGACCAATGCCGCATCCGGCTCAAGGACATCGACGAGGCAGACGAAGCAGGTCGCCAGGCATTGGCGCTGGTGCGTGCCATGGAGAAGCAATTGCGCAAGGCGCGCGACTGGGGGCAGTGGGACATGTACGGCGGCCGGTCCCGGGGTTACCTTAAACACCGGTCAGTCGACCGGGCCCGCGACCTGGCCCACCGGGTGCAACACACGCTGTTGCGTTTCCGCACCGAGCTGCAGGATGTGTTTCAGAATGCCCGCATTGACGTGTCTGTCGAAATGGCCGAGTTTGACCGGTTTACCGATATCTTCTTTGACAATTTGATCTCAGATTGGGTCATCCAGCAGAAGATCAAGAAAGCCCTCGACAACGTAATCCACACCAGGCGGCAGGTGCAGCACGCCCTCAACCGTCTCAAGCAAGAGAAGACCGTGGTCAGTGACAAGCTTGCCGCACTCAACACCGATCACGAACGGCTGATCGTGGAGGCGAGGGACTGATTTTGTCAATACTCACTGGAAATTCATACCTCGAAATATTTCTATCTTATTCCCTGTACAGGTTTGATGGAGGAACTCGCACCATATCGCGCCAAACGGCATAGGTTCCTGTCCGCTGAATACCCCGTAAATAACCGGGATAACCTCTGCCGGCCATGAAGCGACTGGTCGTGCACGAAGTCCTTTACGGCTCGACCTACCACTCGCGCAAGGTGCGTCACGACGCGCTGAACGCTCTCCTCCGGGACCACGGTCGTGAGATTGCAGTCGTCACGCTGCGCAATGCGCCGCTGTTTGGGACCAGCGATGCTCTGGCAGAAGAATTGGACAAGGTGGTTCAGAGTGGAGTGCGTTTTGTCATCCTGGACCTGCGACGCGTCAACCAGGTCGATGCCGAGACGTGTACGCTACTGGGAGAGATCTGTATGCAGCTCAATGAGCAGGGTTGTGTCGTAGGCTTCAGTCACCTCGACCCTGCGTCCAGGTTCTGGCCGGCGGCTGAAGAGGCAGAACTAACGGAAAGCACAGATCCAGGGCATTTTTTCGCAGATGCTGAAACGGCGCTGCAGAGCTTTGAAGATCTGCTCTTGCAGCAACTCAACCAGGACTTCACGGCCCAGTATACCATGGACTATGACGAGTTGTTCGGCTCACTGGGCTTTACCGACGAAGAGCGGCGCACCATGCGCGATTTTTTTGAAGAGCGCACCTATCCGCAAGGTCGCATTGTATTCAGTGCCGGTTCACCCGGAGATGCGATGTACTTTCTGGCCAGTGGGAAGGCCGATATCCTTATCGACCTGCCGGACACGGATCGTCAAAAGCGGATCTATACGACGGCGTACGGCACGGTGTTTGGGGAAATGGCCCTGCTCGACGAGCAGCCGAGATCGGCGTCGGTGGTGGCGACGACCGATATTGTTTGTTACTGCCTGACCACCTGGAAGTTTAATGAATTGAAACAGGCGCATCCCAAGATCGCCATGCGCTTTTACATCGTTCTGTGCCATATCCTGGTCAACCGGCTGCGCGATGCCGATGGACTCATTTCACAGTTGGAGGAACAAGGAGACTAGACACGGGCACCCGCGGTCAAAAAGAATGTCACGATCCAATGGCATTGCAACATGTTCCCGGATTATACTTCGCGCCCAGCGAAATCCATGGGCGGGGCGTGTTCTGTGCGTCCGATCTGCACGATGGTGATGTGATTGAGATCTGCCCGGTCGTAGTCCTTGACAAGGGTGACGCCACCTGGCTGCAAACCTCCCGTTTGTTTGAATACTATTTTATTTGGGCCAGTGGCAAACCCGCGATTACCCTGGGATTTGGTTCCTTGTACAATCACTCGGAAACCCCGAATGCGGACTTCATTCCTGACTATGGTGCTGATGCCATCGTGTTCATTGCACAGAGCAACATCCCTGCCGGCCATGAGATCACGATTGATTACCAGGCCGGGGCGGAAAAGCGGGAGTTGTGGTTTGATCCGAAGTAGTTTTCATGTGCGTGCCCGGTACGCGGAGCGAAGTGGAGTCGTACGGGGTTCACGTGTTCAAGTGCTCATGTTCCTGCCTGAAACGAACGCATTTCATTTTCCCAACTGGAGGTTTCGCGAATGGATATTCGCGTCTGACGTGGTTCTCTTCAACCTTCGATTACCTCACATTGCAACCATTACTGCACAAGCACGTTTCATTTTTTCAATCATCTTTCCCCCAATCTCTCTAAATCTTTCCCAATCTTTCAAACATGGCCTGGGGTTTTCCGACAAGACTGAATAAAGAGAACGAGCCTTCCTTCAAGGAGAGCTGGCAGTCCCTGCGCTTGCTGATCCCGTTTTTCAAAATGATCTGGGATACCAGCCGTTCGCTGACGGTGTGGAATGTGGTGTTGCGGGTCATCAAAGCGGCGGTACCGCTGGCGATGCTGTATGTCGGGAAATTGATCATCGACGAAGTGATTTTGCAGGTCGGGCTTGACGTGAAGGATTTCTCAACCCTCTGGCTGTGGGTGGGGGTTGAATTTGGACTGGCGCTGCTGTCGGACTTCCTTAACCGCCTGATCTCCTTGACCGACGCATTGCTGGGTGATCTCTTTGCCAACAAATCGTCCGTGATCCTGATGGAGAAAGCGGCCACCCTCGATCTGGCGCAGTTTGAGGATCCCGAATTTTATGACAAGCTGGAGCGGGCACGGCGACAGACGACGGGGCGCGTGGCCCTGATGTCCAATGTCATGAGCCAGTTACAGGATATTATCACCATCGTCTTCCTGGCTTCTGGACTGATCGTCTTTGAGCCTATTCTCATCCTGATCCTGCTGGTGGCGATCCTGCCGTCGTTCATCAGCGAGAGCTACTTCAGCAAGACGGGCTATTCATTGGTGCGGAGCTGGACACCCGAGCGACGGGAGCTTGACTATCTGCGATGGGTGGGAGCCACCGATGTCACGGCCAAGGAGGTCAAGATCTTCGGGCTGGCGGGCTTCCTCACCAAGCGGTTTGCGACCCTGGCCGACAAGTACTACCGCGCTAACCGCAACCTGGCCATTCGCCGTACCGTCTGGGGTAGCATTTTGCACACCCTGGGTGATGTCGCATACTACGGAGCCTACGTCCTGATCATCATACGGACGGTGGGTGGCTTGCTCACAGTGGGTGACATGACCTTCCTCGCCGGCACCTTTGCCAGGTTGCGCACCCAGCTGCAAACGATCCTTTCCCGCTTCAACAAGATCACCGAGAATACACTATACCTCAAGGATTATTTTGACTTCATCCAGATGGAGCCGCGGATCGGCAGCGGAGAAGGCAAGCCCTTCCCCGGGCGCATCGAACGGGGGATCACCTTCGAGGGTGTTGGTTTCCGTTACCCTAATTCCGACAAGTGGGCTCTCCGCAACCTGAGTTTCGAGTTACGGGCCGGAGAAAAGCTGGCATTGGTCGGAGAGAACGGCGCCGGGAAGACCACGCTCGTCAAGTTGCTTGCGCGGCTCTACGATCCGTCTGAGGGACGCATCCTCATCGACGGCACCGATTTGCGCGAATTCGACCTCAAGCAACTGCGGAATCATATCGGAGTGATCTTCCAGGATTATGTACGGTTCTATCTGACCGCTTCGGAGAATATCGCGATCGGCGACATCAAGCGTCGCGAAGAGCAGCCGGAGATCGTTGATGCGGCGAAAAAGAGCCTGGCTGATCCGCTCATCCAGACCTTTCCGGAGCAGTACGAACAAATGCTCGGCAAACGGTTCAGCGGCGGGATCGATCTGAGCGGTGGTGAATGGCAAAAGATCGCCCTGGCCCGGGCGTATATGCGCAACGCTCAGATACTGATCCTGGACGAACCAACATCGTCGCTGGATGCCAGAGCTGAGTACGAGGTGTTCCAAAGATTCACTGACCTGACGGCAGGCAAGACAGCGGTACTGATCTCACACCGTTTTTCCACCGTGCGCATGGCCGACCGTATCCTGGTCCTCAAGAACGGCCAGCTCGATCAGATCGGCAGTCATGAGGAGTTACTCGCCAGTGGCGGGTTGTATGCGGAGTTGTTTGCGTTGCAGGCGGAAGGGTATCGGTAGGGATTTTAGGATTCGAGGATTTTAGAAATCCGGGAATCAAGCTGGTCCGCGTCCCGTTGCCAGAGTGGCTTTGGCACGTCGGGGACCGGCAAGCGGGGGATCAGCGTAATCTGCGCAATCTGCGAGAAATGGATTTGGACTCCACTTCGCTCCGCATACCGGGCACGCACGTGACCCCCTGAACACGAATCAGAACATCCTCCGCATATCCACCCGCTCCCTGACGATCTCTTCCACCTTGGATGCCAGCACACGCTCCTGTGCCAGGGAATCCCGCTCACGGATCGTCACGGTGTTGTCTTCGAGGGTCTGGAAATCGATGGTGACGCAGTAAGGTGTTCCAATGGCATCCTGGCGACGATAACGGCGGCCGATGGCGTCCTTCTCGTCGTATTGCGCATTGAAGGAGTACTTGACGTCATTGAAAATGTCGCGTGCCTTGGCCGTCAACTCCTCGCGATTCTTGAGCAACGGCATGATGGCACACTTCACCGGTGCCAGGGCCGGGTGGATCTTCAGGACGGTGCGCTCTGACTCGCCGCCCTCGGCATCGGGAACCATCTCTTCGGTATAGGCCGTACTGAGCACGCTCAGGAAGGTGCGGTCGAGGCCGATGGAGGTTTCGATGACATATGGCACGTAGTTTTCATTCAATTCGGGATCGAAGTATTGCAGTTTTTTGCCGCTGTATTCCTGGTGTTGGGCCAGGTCGAAGTCGGTCCGCGAATGGATACCTTCCAACTCCTTGAATCCGAACGGGAACTCACATTCGATATCCACCGCGGCGTTAGCGTAGTGGGCCAGGTTCTCGTGATCGTGAAAGCGCAATTTCTCTTCCGGTGTACCCATGGCCCGGTGCCATTGCATGCGCACATTCTTCCAGTATTCGTACCACTGCATTTCCTCACCCGGCCGCACGAAGAATTGCATTTCCATCTGCTCGAATTCGCGCATCCGGAAGATAAACTGCCGGGCTGTGATCTCGTTGCGGAAGGCCTTCCCGATCTGCGCGATACCAAACGGGATCTTCTGACGGGTGGTCTTCTGTACATTGAGGAAATTGACAAAGATGCCCTGGGCGGTCTCGGGCCGCAGGTAGAGCTGCCCTTCCTCGCCGGCAACATTGCCAAGTTGCGTTGAGAACATCAGGTTGAACTGGCGGACCTCTGTCCAGTTGCGCGAACCACTCACGGGATCGGCGATCTCCAGCTCATCGATCATGGCCTTGAGGTCTACCAGATCACCGTCGCTCAGCGCCTTGTTCATCCGCCCGGTGATCGCGGAGATCTGTTCGATGTATCCAGACACCCGGGGATGTTCGGTTTTGAATTTCGTTTCGTCAAAATCGTCTCCGAAACGCTTGCGCGCCTTGGTGACTTCCTTTTCGATCTTCGCCTCCAGTTTGCCGATATAATCCTCGATGAGGTTGTCTGCCCGGTAGCGTTTTTTCGAGTCCTTATTGTCAATGAGCGGATCATTGAAGGCGTCCACGTGGCCGGAAGCCTTCCAGGTAGTGGGATGCATCAGGATGGCGGCGTCGACACCGACGATATTCTCGTGGTTGTGTACCATGGCGTGCCACCAGTACTCCTTGATGTTGTTCTTGAGTTCGACACCATTTGGGCCGTAGTCATAGACACCTCCCAGACCGTCGTAGATCTCGCTCGACTGGAAGATGAATCCATACTCCTTGCAGTGGGAGGTGAGTTTTTTGAAAAGGTCGCTCATGAGATGCTTGCTGCCGTCTGATTCGGCGGCAAAAATAGGCTTAATCCAAGAATGGCTATGCACTTTCAGACGATCAGCGTACATGGTGGTGGACCTGCGTCGTATTTTTAGCTATGAACCCATCTCAACATGCAGCCTGAGTACCATCAGGCCATTACCCGCCGACCTGGGCCGGGCATCGTGCGCGGCTTGCGGGAACGTGATCACGGCGATCCGGATCCCACCCTCGCCCATGATCAGCATGAGGCATATGTGTCACAGTTGAAGGCCTGTGGCCTTGATGTGGATATCCTGAACGCCGATCCGGCATTGCCCGACAACGTCTTTGTCGAAGACACCGCGATCTGCCTGCCCGATTGCGCCGTGCTGACCAACCCTGGAGCACCATCGCGCAGGGGGGAGGTTGCCTCTGTTCACGAGGCACTGAAGAGATACTATGAAGTGATCCACCGCATTACCGCCCCCGGCACCCTTGATGGCGGCGATGTACTGGAGGTGGGCGACCACTATTTTATTGGCTTGTCGGCAAGGACGAATGAGGAAGGCGCAGACCAGTTGATCCAGATCCTGAATGAATTCGGACTGACCGGGTCGACCGTCATATTTTCCGGGTTTCTGCACCTCAAATCCGGAGTCTCCTGGCTGGGCGAAGAAACGCTGTTGCTCACCGAGGGGTTTGGCCAATTGACCGCGTTCTCATCGTTCGACCAGATCGTGGTCCCCGATAATGAAGCATATGCCGCTAACGCGGTCATGATCAACGGACGCGTTTTGCTGGCAGCCGGCTATCCTGAAACGCTTGCCCTGGTCGAAACAGCGGGTTTTGAGACGGTTACACTTGAGATGTCGGAGTTCCACAAAGTAGATGGGGGGCTGAGTTGCCTTTCGTTGAGGTTTTGAGAAATCAAGCGTCAGAGGCCAGGTTCAAGTTCCTGGATTACCGAGTCCAAATGCCTGAATCCAGATCCAGGATATCCCCCTCCAGTTAACAGAGTGAGGTTCTTCGCGGGAGATTATCCGTTTATAAACGTTTATATCAGATATCAACGAATAGCTTTTACAATAGTAATGTATAGAGGTAAATATGTATTTGTTTTAATCAAATATGAGTGAATTATTCACGCATGATACTACCTGAATCTTAAGAAAGTCAGGCCCGTACAGCGGGTCTTAAAACTCGCTGGTGAAATGGAACCGTACGTCGGGGAAGTTCTCCTGGGCCATCTTCAAGATCCAGGCTGACTCGGCAAGGAAGACCAGTTTCCCGTCCTTGTCGATGGCCATGTCCTTTTTGCGACGATCCGCAAAGGCCTTGAGATCCGCTGGATCATCGGCGTCGACCCAGCAGGCTTTGTACAGGGAGACCGGTTGGTAGTCGCAGCTGGCGCCATATTCGTGTTTGAGCCGGTACTGGATCACTTCAAACTGCAAAACACCGACCGTGCCGATGATCTTGTCATTGGTGAACGTCTTGGTGAACATCTGTGCAACGCCTTCCTCCATCAGTTGGTCCAGGCCCTTGTTCAGCTGCTTCGACTTCATGGGGTCGCGATTGATCACCGAGCGAAACTCTTCAGGGGAGAAGCTGGGCATACCGATAAAGTGTAGCACTTCACCAGAGGTCACGGCGTCGCCAATACGGAAGTTGCCCGTGTCGTACAGACCTACGATATCGCCAGGGTATGCCTTGTCGATCACCGATTTTTTGGCCGCCATGAACGAGGTAGGATTGGCAAATTTGAGTCGCTTGTCCTGACGCACGTGATAATAGTTGACATTGCGTTCGAACGTGCCGGAGCAGACACGCATAAAGGCAATACGGTCCCGGTGCCGCGGGTCGATGTTGGCGTGGATCTTGAATACAAAGCCGCTGAAATCTTCCTCATCCGGCCGGACCACCCGTTCTTCAGTCTTGCGGGGCAGTGGAGGAGGAGCAATGTCTACAAAACAATCGAGGAGTTCCCTGACCCCAAAATTGTTGATGGCACTGCCGAAGAAGACCGGGGAAAGCTCACCGCGCAGGTACGCGTCGCGGTCAAAATCCGGATACACTTCGGTGATCATGTGCACTTCTTCGCGTAGTTCCCTTGCGGCAGCAGTCCCGACATGCTCATCGAGGCGTGGGTCCTGCAGGTCCTCAAAGGCGATACTTTCCTCAGCCTGCTGCTTGCCATGCGGATTGAACAGGACGAGTCGTTTCTCATACAGACTGTAGACGCCCTGAAATCTCTGGCCCATCCCAATCGGCCAGCTCAGTGGTGTCACCGTCAGCCCGAGTTTTGCCTCGACTTCGTCAAGGAGATCGAAACCATCCTTCCCCTCACGGTCGAGCTTGTTGATAAACACGATGATCGGTGTCTCGCGCATGCGACACACATTGACGAGCTTCTCGGTTTGCTCCTCGACACCCTTGGCGACATCAATGACGACGATCGCACTGTCTACCGCGGTCAGTGTGCGGTAGGTGTCCTCGGCAAAATCCTTGTGGCCTGGTGTGTCCAGGATATTGATCTTCAATCCGCGGTACGGGAACGCCATCACGGAAGTAGCCACTGAGATGCCACGCTGGCGCTCGATATCCATGAAGTCCGACGTCGCATGCCGCTTGATCTTGTTCGACTTGACCGCACCGGCCGTCTGAATGGCACCTCCAAACAGCAACAGCTTTTCTGTCAGCGTCGTCTTGCCGGCGTCCGGATGGCTGACGATACCAAATGTCCTCCTGGTATTGATTTTTTCTACCCTGCCCATAAACGAGGCGCAAAGGTATCAGGATTTGAGGATTTAAGGATTTGAGGATTTGAGGATTTGAGGATTCGAGGATTTGAGGATTCGAGCTTGCATGCCGGTAGGCAGGGATTTCAGGAAGCGGCGGGTGGATCGCCCTTTAGGGACGGGGCGTCGGGTTTAAAGGATTCAAGGATTCAAGGATTCGAGGATTCGAGGATTCAAGGATTTGAGTGTGCTTGCCGGTAGGCAGGGATTTCAGGAAGCGGCGGGTGGATCGCCACTAGGGACGGGGTGTCGGGTTTAAAGGATTCAAGGATTCAAGGATTCGAGGATTCGAGGATTCAAGGATTCAAGGATTTGAGTGTGCTTGCCGGAAGGGCGGGAATTGGGGTTTCGTGATAAGGAATTTGCGGCGAGTCAGACAAACTGGCGTTCACGGCGGCGCCGGCGATACCATCTGATCGCACGGCGCAAAAGTGTGTACGTAGCCCGGAAAACGAAT
>JAWWBX010000163.1:0-9506 GCA_033720735.1 Saprospiraceae bacterium | reverse complement strand
CGGTCAACCACACCTGGATGATCTGTCGCAGCGTGTCGCACGCAGGGTGCTCTACCGCTTTGGCGATGTGCCGCACTGTGCACAGGACAGTGTGGTGCTTGTACGCGAAAAGGGAGCGGAGCAGATTGCTCTCCAGGTGTGTGATGCGACCGGAGAGGTCGTAAGGATCACCAGTGATCTGTTTGGCGACTATAATGCGGACAACATCGCCACGGCGGTGGCCATCGGACTGTATTTCGAGGTGCCTTTGACCGCGATACGCGATCAGGTTGCCGGGTATGTGCCGGGCAACAACCGCTCGCAACGGGTGAAAGCTGGCGGGCATCGCTGGGTCATGGATGCCTACAACGCCAATCCAACCAGTATGCACCTCGCGCTGGACAGTTTTGCGGCGATGCCCGGCGACAAGTCACTCATTCTCGGTGAAATGCGGGAACTCGGCACCGAAACCGGTACGGCGCATGCGGCGGTCGCTGCACGGGTTGCCGGAGAATCCTGGCAGGAGGTGTTGCTCGTGGGTAAAGCGTTTGAGATCCCGGCCGAAGAACAAGGCCTGCGCTGGTTTGCTGACGTCGACGCGCTCATTGCCTTTTTCAAACGTAGCCCCTTGCCCCCGCAAACATGGTTGGTCAAGGGCTCGCGCAGCGTTCGGCTCGAACGGGTGTTGGAGGCGTTCTCATGACGGCTCAAGACATGCGAAGATGCGCTCGGTGACCACATCTTCACAGGCGGCCTGATAGTCCTTGTAAGAGCAGGAATGCAGGCTGGGACCTGCTTTGCCCGGCACCTCTACCCACCATCTCCCACTCTTCTCGCTTTTGTGAAACGACAGATCAAAATCGTAGTCTTTGAGATGGACCAGGTAGCGTGTAAAATGCTCGGTTTGGCGGGGTGATTCATGGATCCTTTGCACAAAACCGTCGATAAAGTACCAGATCATCTGGGCCACGGTATTGGCAGATACGCCATGTGCGGCCGACATCGGATCATGTCCGGTCAGGGCCATCCCGCGCAGGCTTGGGCTCATGCCGGCATAGCGCATCATCTGGCATGCCTCCTCCGTGGTAAAACCACTGGTGGAATGAGATGTTTGCGCCGGCATGTCGCTGTAGCGCAGGGCGGACATGTCAACCCCCATCACCTCAGCATCCCTGATGAGCGGCTCGACCATGGCCAGATCATTCCGCGACTGACCCAACCGCAAAGAGCCAATGCGCAGGCGCTCGGCTTCAGCTACCGTATGGGTATGCATCAGGTGTTGTTGTGCGCCGATCACCTGCATGGAGGCGCCCTCCGGGACGGCCATCAGCCAACCCGGGATCTGCTCGTGAAGAAACACCGCCCTGGGGGTCGTGCGCGACTGGCGGATGGCATGCATCAGGGTCAGGCTCAGGTCAGGACGGGCCCCGACAATCACCGGGCAGATACCGCCCGCCAGTACCTCATGAAGGGCCGGTATCACAAACTCGGGTTGCAGCTGCCGGAAATCGCCCAGATCACAAACGATGCCCTGCTTGCTGCGGGCTGCAAACTGGTACAGCTGGCTGCGGACCCGCCCGGCCCATTTGGGGTCGGCGCCGATCAATGCCACCATCGGGCCGTCAGGGCGATCATTCAGTTCAAACCTGCAATATTGGCCGAGGGCTTCAGGAGGGATAAAAAAGCCCGCCAAACGGGCCTCATCGACCGGTTTGATCCAGTGTTCGAGCATGCTGTAACTGTTCGTTATACATTAAAGTAAATCGTAATATAACAATTCTTTGACATATGAAAACAAGACGTCAAAAAGCGGCCCGATTTACCTCCAAAAACCCCTAAAATATTGGTTATAAGTCGCTTAAAATGAGGTGTTTTTGCCCTTTCCAAAAAACTGGTCAAATATTTGTGTGCATTGAAAAAATGGATAATTTTGTACAGTTCAGAAAATGGGATTTCTCTATTTCTTAAACGCAGACCCTTATGACACGCAATTTCCTAAGTATTCTTGCAGCACTCCTTTTGTCTGTGGGCATGATGCAGGCCCAGGAAACAGACGCTATCATCATCGAAGATGATATGACCGTGGATGCTGAGCAAAACGCTCAGTGGAGGACCGGTCAACAGAAATACCCCGCCAAACCCAAAAGCATGTGGGAGCTCGGCGTGAATGTCGGGCACGCCTTCATTTCAGGCGACGTTGAGGCCAGCGGTTTGAGTGGTTTTGGTGTTGGACTGACATTCCGCAAGGCGATCAACTATGTCTTGTCGATCCGTTTTGGCGGACAGTACACGCTGTCAAAAGGGTATGACGCACGCGCTACGACCTACGAAACGTTCAGTCATGAGCGGACGTATCTGCAGGCGACCAATCAATCGGCGCTGGATGCGTACGATGGCGCTACTATCCACCGCAACTACAAGACCGGGATCTTTTCGGTGAATGTAGAGGCAGTGCTCAACGTTGGCAACATCCTGTTCCACCAGCCGCGCAACAAATGGAATGGCTACGTGGCAGTTGGAGTCGGCGTCAACATTCCGGATGTGACACTCGACCTGCTCAGTGGAAGTTCGGCGTACAACTTTGCCAGCGTCACCAGTGGGTTGGATTTGACCACATCTGACGGACGAAGTGATGCACGGAAGAACCTCAAGGACCTCCTCGACGGAGACTATGAGACCGAAGGAGGTGTTGAGAATACCATCGCCAAGTTCGGGGATGACAAGAATGTCTTGCCGCACGTTTCACTTGGTGTCGGGGTCTCCCGTAAGCTGTCAAACAAGATCAATCTGGGCATCGAACATCAGGTGCTGCTCAGCGACAACGACCTGTACGACGGGTTTGAGCTGCGTAACGCAGTAGATGAAACCAACAACAAAGACATTCCGCACTACACGAGTGTTCGCCTGGGTATCAACCTGGGGAACGCCGAGGAAAAGACAGAACCGTTGTACTGGCTCAATCCGCTGGATGCGCCCTACAGCGATCTGGCCGAGTTGAAGCAGCGTCCCAAATTTGACCTGACCGACAGCGACGGCGACGGTGTGATCGATATGATCGACCAGGAGGTCAATTCACCTGCGGGAGCGCCGGTTGACACGCGTGGTGTCACGCGCGACAGCGACGGCGACGGGATTCCGGATCATCTGGATCAGGAGCCCTACTCTCCTCCGGGCTTCGAGATTGGCCCTGATGGTATCGCAATGGTTCCGGATTATGTGACCGAAGAAGAAGTGGAAGGCATCATCGATCGCAGACCCAAGCCGAAGATGGAGTGGTTCCTGCCTATGGTGCACTTCGATCTGGACAAGTACTATGTCAAACCAGAATTTTACGGTCAGCTGCACCACGTCGCTTCAGTGATGAAAACACATCCGAATCTGAAGATCGTGGCCCACGGGTATGCCGACAACCGGAATCCTGATGACTACAATAATGTGTTGTCCTACAATCGCGCGAATGCAGCGATCGACTACCTGGTGGGCAAGTACAATCTTCCCCGCGACCGGTTTGTCCTGATGTATGGCGGCGAGCGTGAACCGCTGGCAGCCAACCTGCCGGACAATCACCGGACTTCGATCGATGAGGAGGTGAAGCACTACATGAATCGGCGCGTGGAATTTCGGGTGGCTGCTTCTGGAGATGCAGATATGGCACGTCCCGAAGGTCCAGAGGCCGGCGAGAATACACCTGGCTCGTCACGACCAGGTTCCAAGTACAGTGGTAACAAGAATTCAGGCTATTGATCAGTAGTCTGAAACATCACCCATAGAAAAAAGGCTGACCTGCAGGTCAGCCTTTTTTTTATTGAAGCCTTTCGAAGTCTCCGAGACTTCGAAAGGCTAGGCGAGCATGCGCACAGGTTGTTCGAGCAGTTCCCGCACGGTTTGCAGGAACCGGGCGCCGGTGGCACCATCGACCACGCGGTGATCACACGACAGGGTCACTTTCATCATGTGGGCAGCTGTCACATTGCCGTCACGCACGACCGGTTTTTCCACAATGGAGCCGACTGCCAGGATACAGGCATCGGGCGGATTGATGATCGCGGTAAACTCGTCGATCCCGAACATTCCGAGATTCGAGATCGTAAACGTGTTGCCCTGCATTTCTTCCAGCTGCAATTTCTTTTCACGCGCACGCCCGGCATAGTCGACGACCTCGGTGTGGATCTGACGCAGGCTCTTGAGGTGCGGACTGCGCACCACGGGCACCAGCAAGCCATCCTCAACGGCTACCGCCACACCAATATTGATGTCCTTGTTGACGCGGATCTTGTCACCCAGCCATGAGGAATTGACAGCAGGGTGCTGTTGCAGCGCTAGTGCGCACGCCTTGACCACCATATCGTTAAAGGACACACGCACCTCGGCATCGGCGTTGATCATCTTGCGATCACGCACTGCCTGCGACATGTCGATCTCCATCGTCAGATAGAAGTGCGGAGCGCTGAATTTGCTTTCCGAGAGGCGCCGTGCGATCGTCTTGCGCATTTGAGAGACAGGAAACTCACCGTGACCGGCCACCGCCGGGCCGGTTGCGGCCGGTTGCATCTGTGCCGGCGGGCCTTCCTTGACAAACGCCTCAATGTCCCGCTTGATGATGCGGCCCTGATCTCCGCTGCCGGATACATTGCGCAAATCGATACCTGCGTCCGCCGCCATGGCTTTGGCCAACGGCGAGGCCTTGATGCGTCCTGACTCAGGGGTGACAGGGGCCTCCGTGGTGGCGGCCACCGGCTCCGGTTCGGGAGTCGGCTGTTCGGTTCCGGTTTCGGAGTCCGCCGTTTCCTGCCTGCTCCCGGCTGGCTGCCCGTTGGACGCCGGCGCGCCTTCAGCCTCGAGGGCCGCCTTGTAGTCTTCGTCTTTCTCGCCAATCACGGCCAGGATGCCATCGACGGGGACGGCACCCTCTTCCACACCGATATGCAGCAGATAGCCCTCATGAAAGCTCTCGAGTTCCATCGTCGCTTTGTCGGTCTCTACTTCCGCCAGGATGTCACCGGGCTCGACCTTGTCACCGACTTTCTTCAACCACCCGACGATCACGCCTTCTTCCATCGTATCGCTCAACCGGGGCATCCTGATTACTTCTGCCATATCACGCACTTTTAGCGAAACGAAAATACAATATTGCCCAGTTATTGAGGATTTGCACCCCTTGGCCGCAGGCGAGTGAACACCTGAAATTCATACTTTTACGTCCATGAAGTTCTCATCGCAGATCCTCGCGGACGCTGTTGACGCGTTTGCCCGGCTTCCCGGTATCGGCAAGAAAACCGCCTTACGGACGATCCTGCACCTCGCCCAGCAGGACAAGGGATTAGCCAGAGACCTGATCAGCACCCTGCAACAGGTCACCACTGAACTGCAGGAATGCGCACAATGCCACAGCCTGTCGGACCGGGCGCTGTGCGGGATTTGCAGCGACACCTCACGCCGACACGATCAGATCTGTGTGGTGGGCACGGTACGCGATGTCATGGCGATCGAAGACACCAATCAATATCGGGGACTCTACCACGTGCTTGGTGGAGTCATTTCACCGATCGACGGCATTGGCCCTGAACAACTCCACATCGACTCACTCATAGACCGGATCGCGGCCAACGGGCAAACAGAAGTGATCATGGCGATCAACCCGACCATTGAGGGAGAAACCACGATCTACTACCTCTCCAGGAAGCTGCGCACGATCGGTGCGTCGATCTCCGTTCTTGCCCGCGGGATCTCATTCGGCGGTGAACTCGAATATGCCGACGAAGTCACCCTGGGCAAGTCGATCCTGACCAGGACGCCGTACATTTTGACCGAAGACTAGTACCAGCAGCCCGATCCATGGAGCTGTCCGTCATCATCGTGAGTTACAACGTCCGGGCCTTTCTCGAAAAGTGCCTCCTTTCGGTGTATCAGGCCATGCAGGGGATCGATGGCGAGATCTTCGTGGTCGACAACCACTCGCTGGATGGAAGCGCGGACCTGGTCCGTGAGAAGTTCCCGTCGGTGCAGCTGATCAGCAACAGCCGGAACCTGGGATTCGCCAGCGCCAACAACCAGGCACTCAGGAAAGCCGCCGGCGAGTTTGTACTCTTGCTCAATCCGGACACCGTGGTGAGCGAAGATACCTTCAGCAAATGCATCGCCTTCATGCGGGCGCATCCCGATGCAGGGGCGGTGGGCGTCAGTATGCTCGATGGTACGGGCACCTGGCTGCCTGAGTCGAAACGCGGGCTGCCGTCGCCGCTGTCGGCCATGTTCAAGCTGACGGGCATCAATACCCTCTTTCCCCGCTCCAACTTTTTCAACCGATATTACCTGGGCGGACTGGATCCAGCCGCGACCAACCCGGTAGAAGTACTATCTGGCGCATTCATGTTTATGCGCAAAGCGGCGGTCGAGAAAGTCGGCTACCTCGACGAGGATTATTTCATGTACGGGGAGGATATCGATCTAAGCTTCCGGCTGCTCAAAGCGGGTTATACCAATTACTATTTACCGACTACCTCGATCATTCACTACAAGGGCGAAAGCACCAAACGGAGTAGTGTCGAGTACGTGCGGACCTTTTACCGGGCCATGCTCATCTTTGTGCACAAGAACTACACCGGGCCGCGCGGCCTCGTCCTCACCCAGTTTCTGCGCCTGGGTATTTTCCTGCGTGCTACGCTGAGTGCGCTATCCAGGGTCGGGACCCGGCTGATGCCCCTCCTGATCGACACCGGGCTGATCGTGGGTGTGATCCTCGGTGTCAAATGGGCCTGGGCACGCTGGTATTTTCAGGATCCGGGGCATTTCGACGAGGGGTTTCTTCAGGTCAATCTACCGTTGTATACAGGGCTATGGCTGGTCATGCTGTACCTCTTTGGAGCCTATACCCAACGCTCAAGCGGACGGGTGGTGCGCGGCATCCTGGCTGGCACCCTTTTGATCCTGCTCGCCTACGCTTTGCTGCCGCTGCCGTTTCGCTCCAGCCGGGCGGTCATCCTGCTTGGCTCCCTGGTCCTGCTTGTCGTCATGGGAGCATGGAGCCATCTGCTCCAGGTATTGCGGCGCAAGCAGAAGGTGCGGCGGGTGGCCGTGGTGGGAAGCCAGAGCGAGACGCACCGGATCATGGAACTGCTCAACCGGATCGCTCCACAGGTGCACCTGGTGGGCGGGATATCGGTTTCGGGTCGCCCGGAAGCGACCGATCATATCGGGCAGCTCGACGATCTCGACAGGATTGCCGTGACACACCGGATTGATGAGATCATTTTCTCTTCCGCCGACCTTCCCTTCAGTGAGATCAGTATCTGGATGGCACGGCTCAGCCCAAAGGTGCGATTCAAGATCGCGAGCAGCAAGAGCGACACCTTAGTTGGCAGCGACTCCCGGCACCTCGCGGGTGACTTGTACACCTCGGAGATCCGTTTTGCGATCGCCTCACCGCTGCAACGCCGCAACAAGCGCCTGCTGGATCTTGCCGTAGCCGCAGGAGCGGCACTGCTGGCACCGCTCGCGCTTTTCAGCAAAACGCTGCGCGAGATGTTGCAGCATGTTCCGCATGTGATCAGGGGATCGCACACCTGGGTTTCGTACGACACGCATGACAGGCGCGTGCACGAACTGCCCGTACTGCGCCCTGGATTGATGACCCCGGGCAGACTTGGTGAGGGGGGCATTCTAGACCCTGCCGAACGCCACATGATCAACTATCTGTACGCCCGTGAATATCGCGTGTGGCGCGATGTGGAGATCCTGCTCGGACGGGGAACGAAAGTCCCTGATTGAGAATTATTACTTTGGTTCACATGCTCAAAGACAAAGTCAAGCAGCTGGCGGAAACGTGGCATCAGGAGGTCGTCAGCATCCGGCGCCACCTGCATATGCACCCCGAATTGTCCTTCGAGGAGGTACATACCGGTCGGTACGTACAGCATCTCCTCAACGAAGCCGGTATTCCTTGTACCGGGGGGTGGGCAGGCCATGGCGTCGTCGGTGTGATTGAAGGCAACCACCCGGACCGGGCGGTGATTGCCTTGCGCGCGGATATGGACGCCCTGCCGATCCAGGAAGAGAACGACGTGCCATATCGGTCACAACATGACGGTGTGATGCACGCCTGCGGTCATGATGTGCACACGGCATCCCTCATTGGTGCGGCGCGCATTTTGCATGAGCTGCGTCAGCACTTTGACGGTACGATCAAGCTGGTCTTTCAGCCCGGTGAAGAGCGTATGCCTGGTGGTGCATCGATCATGATCGAAGAGGGGGTTCTGGACGACCCGAGCCCCAGATCTATCATCGGACAGCATGTCTATCCCTTGCTTCCGGCCGGTACGGTCGGGTTTCGAGCAGGAAAGATGATGGCCTCATCAGACGAGATTGAATTGCATATCAAAGGCCGTGGCGGACATGGTGCCGTGCCGCAGTTTACGATCGACCCGATTGCCATCAGTGCGCAGATCATCAGCGGATTGCAGCAGTTAGTGAGCCGTATTTCAGACCCGACGATACCCAGCGTGCTCACCTTCGGGCATATCGTCTCCGACGGGGGTACCTACAATGTCATTCCCGCTGGGGTTCGACTCAAGGGCACCTTCCGCACCTTCAGCGAATACTGGCGATTCCAGGCGCACGATCGCATCCGCGAGATCGCCACAGGGATTGCCGCCAGCTTTGGTGCCACCTGCGATGTGAAGATCACCGTTGGATACCCTTTTCTCGTAAATGATGATGCGCTGACGGCGCGATGTGAAGAGGCTGCCAGAGCATTTTTGGGTGCCGAACACGTCCGTGAGATCCCGCTGCGACTCACTTCGGAGGATTTCGCTTTTTATACGCACCGGACCCATGGTTGTTTCTATCGCCTGGGCGTAGCCAACGAGGAGCGTGGTATCGTCTCACCCGTGCACACCCCGACTTTCGATATCGATGACCAGGCATTGCTGACCGGACCAGCACTGATGGCCTGGCTCGCTCTGAGTGAACTTTCAGATGGGAGTCACAGCTGATGGACGACCCAACCCGCCCCGTTTTCTGACCGGGATAGTGGATCTGCTCACCTGACCGACGTGATGGGATGCCGGATAGGCATGAGTACCCCGTTGGAGAGAAAGCGTTGCAGATACGGACTGCACATGGATGGCCTGGCAGGCTTCATCAGCCCGGCGCTGGTCAAAGCATTACATATTAAAATTTTTCTCAAATTGTAATAGCTTGTTAAACAAATTATTACTTTTGATGAATACTGATAATATGTCTGATATGTCCAAAGTACTGATCGTAGACGACGAGAAGAGTATCCGTAAAACGCTACGGGATATCCTCGAATTTGAGAAGTATGATGTTGAAGAAGCGACCGACGGCGTTGAATGTGTGGTCAAGATCAAGCAGAACAAGTACGACGTCATCGTTCTTGACATCAAGATGCCGAAGATGGACGGGATGGATGCTCTGGAGCGCATCCAGGAACTTGCGCCTGAAACGCCGGTCGTCATGATCTCAGGGCATGCCACCATTGACACAGCGGTGGATGCGGTAAAGAAAGG
>JAWWBX010000162.1:0-9517 GCA_033720735.1 Saprospiraceae bacterium | reverse complement strand
GACAACGATGGTGACCGGGTGGTGCGCTTCAGCGGTGCGGTGGAGTTTATCCCTGCTATTACCCCGCTCGGTGCCAAAATGCTGCTCGACCCCGGAGATCAGGTCCGCGAAGCGGGATTCTATGACCTCCTGTCAGAAGGTCAGCAGATCGGTGTTTATGCGTTCAACTATGACCGTGCAGAATCGGACCTTACCTACCTCTCACCAGATGAACTGGAGGCAGCCATTGGTGAGTCGGCCCGCATCTGGCGCCCCGAGGCAAGAGCCAGCTTTACGACACTCATTGCCGAGAGCGAGCACGGCATCATTTTGTGGAGGTGGTGTATTATCTTAGCCCTCGCCTTTTTGGCCCTTGAAGTATTGTTGATCAGGCTTTGGAAGAGTTGAACACATTATGAGATTGCTGATCAGGAAAGCCCTCGTCGTTGACCCGCAATCCTCACATCACAAAAAAAGGCTGGACCTCTTCATTCGCAATGGCAAGATTGCCCGCATCGGCCGTAATCTCAAGGAGTCTGCCGACAACATCGTCGAATCCGCCAATCTACATGTCAGCACCGGATGGGTCGATATCGGAACACAGGTCTGTGAGCCCGGCTTCGAGCACCGCGAGGATCTGACATCGGCAGCTGCCGCCGCAGTGGCCGGGGGGTACACGGTCCTGGCTTGCTTTCCGAATACGGATCCAACCCTGCATTCCAAGTCGGAGATCGAATATATCCGCAACCGCTCCCGCTCCCTCCCGCTGGAAGTCTACCCGATCGGCGCGATTTCGCGCAATTGTGCCGGCAAGGAGATCGCCGAAATGCAGGACATGTCTGTTGCCGGAGCCATCGCTTTCTCTGATGGGCGGCATCCGGTTCAGGACACCGGCCTGATGCTGCGCAGCCTGCAATACGTTCGCACCTTTGACGGGTTGATCATCAACCGGCCACAGGACACCATGCTGGCACGGGATGGTCAGGTCCATGAATCCCGCGTGAGCGCCATGCTTGGCATGCGCGGCATCCCCGGCATCGTCGAACGGATCATGCTCGAGCGCGACCTGCGTCTCCTCGAGTACGCCGAGTCACGGCTGTTGACACATGGTATCTCATCGGTCGATTCCATCAGCCTGATTCGGGCAGCCCGACGCAACGGCCTGCGGGTACGGGCAAGTGTTCCGGCCGTCAACCTGCTCCTGACCGACGAGGACGTGATGGACTTCAACACACATCTGAAAGTGCTGCCGCCGCTACGAGCGAAGAATGACCAGCGTGCATTGATCCGCGGCATCAAGGATGGCACCATCAGCTGCATTTGCTCAAATCATGAGCCCGTCGAGGAAGAACACAAGAAGCTCGAGTTTGCCCATGCAACATTTGGTGCCAGCGCACTGGAAACAGCTTTCGCCATGGCCTGCACCGCCCTCAAAGGAAAGATGAAAATTGAAGAACTGGTTCACTGTTTCTCTTCCGGTCCCCGGGAGATCCTCCGCCTGGAGCAGCCTGCGATCGAAGAGGAGGCAGTCGCCGAACTGACCTTGTTCGACCCGGATCATGCATGGTCGCCGGAGGCCGGTCAATTGCGTACGCGATCAAAAAACGATGCTGCACTCAACAGGCCTCTGCGCGGCAAAGCACTGGGCGTGGTGACCAAGGGGCGGTTTCACCAAAACCCGGGGTAACCGTACGCGAGTAGACGAGTTTTCCTAACTTCGTCGCAGAGCAAACTAACACATCCAATGAGACAGATCGGATTGAAATACGGCGTCATTTGCGGCCTGGTTTACGTGATCATCGGACTGATCGGAATTGTCATCGGTCCTGAAGCAGCCGGCGGAGGGCTCGCCTGGCTTTTGCTGGCAGTCATGCTGGGAGCCACCTTCTATGTGATCTATCTCGGTTGCAAGGAATTCCGTGACAACGTCAATGGTGGTTCCCTGTCGATTGGCGAAGGGGTCAAAATGGGGTTGACCATTGGCCTTGTCGCCGGACTCATCGCGGCAGGATTCAATTTGCTGTACAGAAATCTGATAGACCCCGAACTGATGGAAACATTGCGGGAAACCTATATCGAAGGACTGGAAGAACGGGGCATTGATGAAGCTTCGATGGATACTGCTCTGAAGATCTGGGACTTTACCAATGGTCCCATTTTTACCATTTTATGGACAGCTCTTTGGGGACTTTTGAAGGGACTGATCGCCGGAGCGATTCTCAAGAACGACGCCCCGCCTGCGGTCTAGTTAAAGAGATCGGTGCATGGACCTGTCAGTCGTCATCCCTCTCTACAACGAGGAAGAATCCCTTAGGCCGTTGACGGAGTGGATCGAGCGGGTCGCTGCGCCACTCTATGATTTCGAGATCATCTTTGTCGATGACGGGAGTACCGATAGTTCATGGCAGGTCATCCGGCAACTGGCCGAAACCAGGCCGTACGTCCGGGCCGTCAGCTTCCGGCGCAACTACGGAAAGTCTGCCGCCCTCTATGCCGGCTTCGAACTTTGCAAGGGTGCTGTGGTGATCACCATGGACGCCGATCTGCAAGATAGCCCCGACGAGATCCCTGAACTGTACCGGATGATCCGGGAAGACGGGTACCACCTGGTTTCTGGCTGGAAAAAGAAACGCCGCGATCCGCTCAGCAAACGCCTGCCGTCCAGGATCTTCAACCGCGTCGTACGCCTGGTAAGCGGGATCAAGCTGCATGACTTTAATTGCGGGCTCAAAGCCTATCAGAAGCAGGTGGTCAAGAATATCGAAGTCTACGGCGAAATGCACCGGTACATTCCGTTGCTGGCCAAATGGTCGGGGTTTCGCAATGTCGGGGAGAAAGTGGTAGAGCACTACCCCCGTCGCTACGGGAAGACCAAGTTTGGCCTCGAGCGGATCATCAACGGTTTTCTCGATGTGCTTTCGATCATGTTTGTCGGCAAGTTTGGCAAGCGGCCGATGCATTTCTTCGGCACGATCGGCGTGCTGTCCATCTTTATCGGGTTTGCCTTGTTGCTGTATCTGGCGGTCCTGAAGATCTTCAAGAACATCGGCTTTATGACCGACCGGCCACTCTTCTACTTTGGCATTATCCTGCTGATCATCGGGACGCAGTTGTTTCTGACGGGGTTCCTGGCGGAGTTGATCGTACGCAATGCGCCCGGTCGCAACCGCTACCATATTCGGTCGCGGATCGGGGACTGAGCGCGGAAAGGCACCGCAGAGAGCAGAGCGTCACCGGACCATACCAGCGAAATTTCCAATCGAGACGCTGTTGAGTATATCGTAGATATACGTTGACATTAAATATTTCTTTAATATGTTACGCAGACCCTTGCTCCCCGCCCTGGGGCGCCTGCGCACCGTCCGCAGCGTGTTCGTCAAATCGCACCGTCATATGGATCCAGGCGGCGCGTGAGGTCCTGAAAAACCACACGAACAGGATGGCCAGGATCGCGAGAAGGAGTGCAAACGCCCCCTCCACGCTCCAGCCGAGCACGATAATGCAAAAACCGACCAGTCCGAGGCTGAAGAAGGAGGTGATGATGTACGACATGAACATCGCACCATAGTAGTATCCGGGCTCAGGATAGTATTTCTGACCACAAACGGGGCACCCAGACGGCATGTGGAAAGGTTTGTCGAAGGAGAAGGACCCGGTCTCGAAAAGATCTCCACGTTGGCAGCGCGGACACTTGTGCCTGAGGATATTGGCGATCGTACTGCGCGGTTTCATGACCGGCCCTTCAGGATGGCAGTCGCATAGTTGTCCCAGCTCATCATCCGTGTGGCCTGTTCAACATTCTCAGGTGGGATCGGATGCCTGATCAGCCGTTCCATCTGATCCGCCATTGATGCCGTATCGTCTGGCTCGGCGAGATACCCGTTAAAGCCGTCTTCGATCGTCTCCGGAAAATGGCCGACCCGGGTGGCGACAATCGGCAACCTGAAGTTGTAACTCAGCGACTCAATGCCGGAAGGGGTGGCATATTCATAGAACAAGAGCACTGCGTCGCTCATCTGAAAGTAGCGATGCACGTCCTCATTCGGAATAAAACGATTGACCACCACCGTCCTGTCCTGGAGTCCATACTTTTCGATCAATTGCAGTGGACGGTAGTCCCCCTCATCGTCCTTGCGCCGTAAAAAGAGGCGTTTTGCAATGCCGAACAGGAATGTCTTGACGCGTGTAGACACTTTCCCTTTGTCCAGTGTTTTCCAGAACGACTCCCCGCAGATCAGCAGGGAGACATCATCGCGGCGGGAAGCCAGCAGGTTGAAGGCCTCAATGCAATGGTGCAGTCCTTTGTACTTGCGGATAAAGCCGAAAAACAGGAAGACATGCTTGCGCAATCCGAGTTGCTCCTTTGCGGCTGCTTTTGAGAAGGCAGGATCCGGGGCAAACAAATCATAGATGGGATGAAACAACTTGATCACCGGGATGCCCGGGCCAACGCGCTCGCCTGTCTCGCTGACAGCAAACTGGCGTTGGGGAAACAGCTGGCGTAACTCATCCACGGTCTTGTACGCATGGGTGATATAGGTGTCGGCCCACTTGATGCCGTGCCGGGTCAGCCAGTTGTCCAGGCGGCTCCCTTCCTTCTGGATGACGAAGTGCAGATCAAAAATGACCTCGATGTTGTCATGCCGTTTGAACTGTCGGGCAATGCGTCCCAGCGGAAGCCCCTGGATGGCGATCGCCCACTGGAAAATGACGATATCCGGCTCCAGGCCGATGATCAGGTGATACGTCTGCCGCCAGGTAAAGGGGCTGTTGTAATTGGTGATATAGTGAACCTTGATATCGGTGTCTTCAAGAAAATCGAGCTTACTGCTTTTGTCCACAAACTCCCGCGGAATAATTGCCGGGTATTGTTGCGTCCAGGAGACAATGTGGACCTCGGTATCTGGTTGCCGGTCGAGGGCTTTGGCAAGGGCGGTATTGTAGTTGGAGATGCCTCCCTTGAACTTGGGTCCGGGCCCGAAGCAGACGATGCGGATCATATCGGCAAACCGCTGGCTTTCTCCTTTTCCCGCTTCAGGGCCGCCTCGTACATGCGGCGCATACCTTCCTCCATCGTGATCCGGGCTTCCCAACCGAGGCGCTCCTTCACGAAATCCATGTTGCAGTAGCGGGAGTGCACACCAACCGGTTTGTCGAGGAGCGGTTTGATCTCGGGTTTGTAGCCGGCAATGTCCGTGAGCACATCGATGATCTCCAGAAAGGTCGTCAGGCGGCCCATGCCGATATTGATCGCCGTCCCGTCGTGGATCTCGTTCATCGCCACCTCGATGCAATCCAGCACGTCATCGATATGCACAAAGTCGCGACCCTGTTTCCCGCTCCCCCACACTTCGATCGGGTCTTCGCGACGGGCAACACGCTGGGCAATGGCCGGGATGGGATAGGTCAGGTCCTGATCTTCGCCGTATCCGGAGAAAGGCCGGATGCACGTCACTTTGACGCCGTAATATTCGGCAGCGATGTGGGCGAGGTATTCACCGGTCAGCTTGGCCCAGCCGTAGGTCATGTCAGGTTGCCCCATGTTGGTGCGGTCGATATCCGACTCACGCAGGGCAATCGCGTTGGACTCGGTCTGCAAATTGACGGGGTACGCGGCTGATGAGCTTGGGTACAGCACGCGCTCCGGTTGATAGCGGCAGACCCAGTAGAAGAACTCGGCATCGATCGACAGGTCGAGTGCCACCATCATCGGATCACCATCGATCACGGCCCGGCCGCCAACAATCGCTGCGAAATGAAACACATCGGCAAACTTGTCGAAGTCGAGCTGATACGTTTCCTGAATGTACCGGGGGCGGTTGTTGATCTTGCGCAACACATTCCGGAAGTCGTCCTTGATAAAGAACAAACGCCGGTCATTGCCAAAGATCTCCATATCACCGCGCGTCTCGACCAGCGGCAGGTCCAGCCATTCCGTCGGATGCCGGCCGATGAGCAGGTTGTCCACAAACAGCACGCCGTCGGCCGTGGTTTGATACAAGCGTTTGACCATATTCCTCCCTACAAATCCACAGCCCCCGGATACCAGATGAAGTCTCATGTAACAGCTTTTCGAGTGGGCAAAAATAGGCTTTTATCAGGAAGGGTGCAGCGGCAAACCGATGACCTGCATGCGGATTGACCGATCAAATGCCCAGAGTCAGCTACCTTTGCACGTATGCGAGCAAACTACTCAACAGGAGCCAAGTGGGAGCCGCTCGTCGGCTACTCACGCGCCGTGCGGATGGGGGATGTCATAGAGGTTTCCGGAACGGTGGCCATGAAGGATGGCGCGCCCTACGGAATTGATGACCCTTACCAACAAACACAGCGCATCCTCGAGATCATCGGCGAAGCGCTGGCCTATTTCGGTGCGTCTTACGAACACGTCATCCGCACCCGGATGTATGTGACCAATGTGGATCATTGGGAGGCGGTCGGCAAGGCCCACGGCGAGGTATTTGGCGACATCCGGCCCGCCACCTCCCTGGTCCAGGTCAGCGCCCTGATCGCCCCGGAATACCTGGTTGAGATTGAAGCGACCGCCATCGCTCCGCAGCAAAGCATGAACCTGGCGGGAGCCGGTCCCTTACCTTTGTAGGATGACCTACGCCATCAAGGAGATCTACGCGACCCTGCAGGGTGAAGGCGCCCAGACTGGCCGGCCAGCCGTCTTTCTCCGGTTTAGCGGATGCAACTTGTGGAGCGGCCGGGAAGCGGACCGTCACAAGGCGATCTGCCAGTTTTGCGATACGGACTTCTGGGGAACAAACGGCGTGCATGGCGGTAAGTACCCCGCCGATGCCCTGGCAGACCGGGTGCGCGAGATCTGGGACAAGGCCGGGTTTGGGGCCAATCAGCCAATGGTCGTGTGTACCGGCGGTGAGCCCTTGCTCCAGCTGGACAGGCCATTGCTTGTCGAGCTGCACCGGGCCGGTTTGGAGATCGCCATTGAAACCAACGGCACCTTACCTGTGCCGCCCGGGGTCGACTGGGTGTGCATGAGCCCCAAGGCAAACACCCGGATCGTGGTGAGGTCCGGTGATGAGATCAAGGTAATCTTCCCACAGGACGGCATCGATCCGCAACGCTTTTCTGGCTGGGACTTCACACACTTTCTGCTCCAACCTATGGATGGTCCTTTGCTCACCGCCAACACACTGGCCACCATTGATTACTGCAACCGTTATCCGCAGTGGCAACCGAGTATTCAAACCCACAAGTTGCTGGCAATCCCCTAGTGCTCTTCTTCACCGGCAAGTGCCGTTTCCGGTCGCGCGCACAGGGCCGTGAAGATCTCGTAGAAGGCGCCGGCGTGCTTGCCATCTACCACCCCGTGGTGCGCCTGAATGCCGATCGGAAGATCCCGCCCGTCCTCCCCTGGCCCCAGCTTTCCCCAGGTGATGCGTGGCACCGAGTCGACACCTGCGATCCGCATGGCGTGGGTGAGTCCGGTAAAGTGCACCCAAGGAATGGATGAAAGAAACAGGTAGTCGTCACGATCCGGGTGATCCTCGAGGGAGGGAGATGCCTGCATACTGCCAATCGCCGTCTGCGCTGCTCTGGCAAAGGTGCCATAGTCGGGGGAGTAGTCGACATAACAAAAACTGAAGACATCCGACACCTCGGTTTGCACGCTGAATGAGGGATGCACGACCTCGTGCTCGACCACCAGATCACCGCGGATCCGCCAGCGCAGCTCTGGAATCGCATTCGCGGCTCTTGAGATCAGATAAACGACCGTCGAGGTAAAATGCAGTCTGTGTGCCTTGATGTAGTCGTAAGTCGCAGCAAACGGGATGTGCGCCACAAGACTAAAATGCGGCATCTCCATCCCCTGAAAAAAAGCAAAGTGCTTCTGACGATGGGGATCGCTAAACGTGATGGTCTTCAATGGAGGCAGTTGTCGTGAATTGCTAAGATATTCGAATGTCACCGGCTGTCTCAATACTCAACCATCCACCGACACACACCCGGTGCGGTTCCCTGATGCCTCCCGGCACGGCAGGGACTTCGCTTCGCTGCGCCATCATGGTGAGCCCGTAAGCGCAAAGATCACGGATCAATCCGCCTGATCGCCGGGATCACCGGCAGGTCATGTTCCCGAAATTTCGCATTGAACTCCGCAACCTCACGCTCAATGATGTCATCGAGATGTGCGCGATGCGTGACCCATTGTGTGTTCAGATCCGCAAACCGCTCAAGATAGCCCGCCGGTATGCGCGGATCATAGGTGTCTAGATTGCCCCGCAACATAAAGTACTCCGAATTCATCCCCGCCGGCCAGTTGAGGGCATCCTGAAATCCCTTCTGGCGCAATTCGATCACGACACTTTGCCAGTCGGCCAGGCGTTGATCGAGTGCTGCCGTCATCTCGCTCAACTCAGAGAGGTCGTTGCGATCCGCGAGCAGTGCCGAGACCTCTTCCAGACGGTCGCGCATGTCCATCGTCGCGTTGATCAGGCGGTGGATCTCGTTGATGCGTCCCTCGATTGCCGTCATAAGTTGCTGCTGTTGCGTCCACAACTCCGCCGGCACTTCAAGATCGGGCGGGTCATGGATGACGATTTGCGCCTCGGATATGACATCCCCGTATTTCAACCGTGCCGTGTAGGTGCCCGGTGCTACCCGGTGCCCGCGATAGTCGGCATTCAGAACAAACGTCTCCGGGATCCTGATCAGACCATCGGTTCTGAAGTCCCAGACGAAGCGGTTGACACCCGGTTGCATCGATGCCTTCTCGGTATGGGTGCCGGGCAGGTTGCCGCGGCCTCCCTGCAAGCCTGGTGAGATGGCCTCACGGGTTCCTTCGATCGTGCGGATGACATGGCCGTCCATATCCAGGATCTCGATTTGCATGGTCATCGTGTCGTCCGAGGCCAGGTAATAATCCAGGGCAACACCCTCCGGTGGATTCTCGCCAAAAGCGTGTTCTGTGATCAGAAAGAACCCGGGCTGCCCGAAAAGACGGTGATGCGCTTTTGGCTGGTACAACGTGGCGCTGGCGGGTGCTTTACCGCGTGATTGCTGGATGGCCGAGAGGTCGTCGAGGATCCAGAACGACCGCCCAGCTGTGGCGGCTGCGAGGCTGTTGTCGCGTATCACCAGATCGGTAATGGGTACGACCGGCAGATTGAGCTGCAGGCGCTGAAAGTCTTTGCCACCATTGAACGAGATGTAAAAGCCACGCTCCGCACCGGCGTAAAGCAGACCTGGAATCACCGGGTCTTCGCGGATCACCCGGAAGAAATCATCGGCTTGAACGTCCTGACCAATCTGCGTCCACGATTTCCCGTAGTCCGTGGATTTGTAACTGTAGTTGTCGAGATCGTTCAGCTTATACCTGGTGGAGGCAAAGTAGACCGTTCCGGGATCATGCGGTGAGATCTCCAGGGCGTGGATCATCGTCTCCGGCAGGCCTCGAGGGGTCACATTGTTCCAGGTCGCACCACCGTCCCGGGTCAGCCAGACCAATCCGCAATCGGAGGCAGTGTAGATCACCCCCTCCTCGTGGGGTGATTCGGCGACATAGTAGATG
>JAWWBX010000161.1:0-9530 GCA_033720735.1 Saprospiraceae bacterium | reverse complement strand
GTCATCTTCCTGGACGACTACATCAACCCTGAAACGGATGCGGATATCGTTAACTGGACCCCCGTAACGGATATCGTGCCCAGGCCAGGGAAGGAAGCAGCCGTCCTGCAGGCATTACAAGGTGCGCATCCGCACTACGCCGTTTATCGCAAGTCCGAGATACCTCAGGAACTCCACTATCGCGACCATTACCGGATCAGTCCGATCATCGGAATTGCTGATGCTGGCTGGTCGGTCACCACGCGGGCATATTTCGCAACGCATCCCAATACCTTTCAGGGCGGAAATCATGGCTATCGCCCGGATCACGAAAGTATGCACGGCATCTTTGTCGCCGCCGGCCCTGCGCTGGCGCAGGGAATGTCGACCCCGGCCTTGCACGCCGTTGACATCTACGCACTGATGTGTCATATTCTGGGATTGCAACCCGCAGACCACGACGGATTGTTTGAGCGGATTGCGATTGTCCTGCGACCTTGATCGGGTCTAGTGCCTTGACACAACAACTACTTGTTCAATTGTGTCAAAGCACTAGTCGAAGATGACCTCGACGCGTCCGGACCGGGTGTCGCGGACATTGCCGCCCACGAAGATCTCGAATACGCCGCTTTCGGTAATGAACTGACCGCTTGAGAGATAGTAGCCCAATTGATCGGCGGTGAGCGTAAAACGCACTTGCCTCGACTCACCCCCTGCCAGTGCTACCCTTTTGAAATCCACCAATCTGCGCACCGGCTGTGTTTCCGACGCCGCAATATCACGGATGTAGACCTGGACCGTTTCAATGCCCGCTACTTCGCTAGTGTTGGTCACGGTGACGGACACATTGACCTCGCTATTCTCTACCGAGAATTCCGGTTCGTCATATGCAAAACTGGAGTAACTGAGTCCGAAGCCGAAAGGAAAAACGGCCTCATTGCTGGAGTCCGTATAGTGTGCCCAAAAGACCATGCCCGCATCAAAGGCGTTGGGTACCGGTCGCCCGGAGTTCTTCTTGTAATAGTAAAAGGGTTCCTGGCCCGTGTGATGCGGGAAGGACACCGGCAACTTGCCCGAGGGATTCACGTTGCCGAAAATGACGTCGGCCACGGCATGCCCCATTTCCGACCCGAGATACCAGGTCTCCAGGATGGCCGGCACCGACCCGGCAATCTCGGGAATGGCCAGCGGACGGCCATTCATCAGGACGGCAACCACATTCTGATTGACTTTGAGGATCTCGTTGACCAGTTCGCTTTGATTGCCCTTGAGCCCAATATCGACCTGGCTTCGGCCTTCACCCGTCTGGTAGCAGTCCTCACCGATCACCATGATCACCACATCGGACTGAGCCGCCAGCCGGATGGCCTCCGGAAATCCCGAGCGGTCGCCTTCCACCAGGTTGAGGTCGTAGATAAAGGAACGTCTGCCCTCCACCAGATTGTAACCCTGGGCAAATTCTACGGTCGATCCCGTCGCCACCGCATCGCGGATCCCTTCTAGGATCGACACGCCCGAATCAGCGTCGGCTTGCGCACGCCAGCTTCCGAGCACCACGTCCTTGCTGTTTGCCAACTGGCCGATCACTGCAATCCGCTTGGTGGTCGCAGATAGTGGCAGCAGATTGCCTTCGTTCCTGAGCAGCACGATCGAGGCCGCGCCGACCTCCCGGGCTGCTGTCAGATGCTCGGCTGCCAGCAAGGTTTCCTGTTCGCGCTGTGCGTCCGAGTAGCGATACGGGTCATCGAACAATCCCAACTTGAACTTCAGGGTCAGCACCCGGCGGACGGCATCATCGAGCAATGCTTCGTCGACCACCCCGCTTCGCACCAACTCCGGAAGCTGCTCTTCGTAGATCCTGGATTCCATGTCCACATCGCTGCCGGCGGTGATCGCCGCGATCGCGGCTTCCCGTCGGTCAGCGGAATAGCCGTGCGTGATCAGTTCGTTGATCGATGCCCAGTCGGAGAGGACGACGCCCGGAAAGTTCCACTCCCCTTTCAGGATATCCCTTTGCAGCTTTTTGTGTCCGGTTGCCGGGATCCCGTTGATCTCATTGAACGCGTTCATGACCGAGGCCACACCACTTTCGACGGCCATTTTGAAAGGAGGCAGGGCTACATTGTAAAGCGTTTGATCACTGATATCCACGGTGAAGTAGTCCAGCCCGGCTTCGGCAAAACCATACGCGGCAAAGTGCTTGGCACAGGCAGCTGCGGTGTGCAGATCGGACAGATCATCGCCCTGGAGGCCCTCGATCCACGCCCATCCGAACACCGCGTTGAGCAGAGGATCTTCACCGGCGCTTTCCATGATCCGGCCCCAGCGACCGTCCGGCGCTACGTCGAGCATCGGGCCGAATGCCCAGTGCAACCCGGCCGCCGTCATCTCCCGGGCCGCGATCTGCGACGAACGCCGTGCCATGGCCGTATCCCAGCTCGCCGCCTGCGCCAGCGGGATGGGAAACATGGTCTTGTAGCCGTGGATCACATCGTAGCCGAACATGAGCGGGATTCCCAGGCGGCTGTTCTCGACTGCCAGTTGCTGAGCAGCACGGATACCCTCAGCGGTGAGCACATTGAGCATGGCCCCGACCTGACCATTCTTGATCATTTCCGCTTTCTTCTGATTGCTCTCATCTGCGGGCACCGGCCCGGTAAATTCCCAGGTGCCGTTGTACATGTTGAGCTGTCCGACCTTTTCTTCAAGGGTCATTTGGGCGAGCAAACTATCCACTTCGCGGGTAAACGGTTCCATATCCGATTGATCAGCACCGGGCTGGCAGGCGAGGAACACCAGGCAGCAAAACGCTGCAGCAAGAATGTAATGCATAGCTATCCATGATTGCGTGGGCAGGCCACCGTCAGGCGCACGACCTTGCCGGTGCGCCGGAAGATCTCCCCGGACAAGTTTCCTGTCAACTGCGAGGTACCTTCCATACGCAAGGTACGCCCGTCTGACATTTCCGCCCTGATCTCCGGGACGTCCGCTTGTTCGTAGACGATGGGCACCTGGCAGTACGTAAACGCCAATTGACCTGACACCAGGGAAAGATGCCGTTCGTCTCCATGCAGATCGTAATACGTGAAGGTCGCAGGTTCTTTCAGGTATTCATCCGGATCGAGGAAGGAAGGGGCGAATGATATGATGCCTTGATCGACAGTAACGCCCAATTCCGCCCAGCGGCTCAGGATGTCCTCTTTTACCTGTCCGGTCATACCCGGTTGTTGTACGCCTTTTCCCCACGGGGTATGCGAATACGGATCCGTTGGGAAAGCACCATACACCTCCGGTGATTTATGCATGCCGATCCCTTCCCTGATCTCATTGTAGTGCTCTACCAGACGCGGTAAGGCTGGATGTTCGCCAGGTGCCCAACGGATATTTTCCTGCACGGCCACCAGCAATTTCGAGACCATATGCCAGTAGATACTTCCGAGTCCTTCGTACCCGAAGAACGTACCAGACCGACCGGTAAACGCACTGTGATCAAACACTTCTTCAAAGATCTGCAGAAGACGGTTTTTTTCCTGTGCGACCAGTTCCGGGTAGGCCTGACTGACCTTTTGCAGCGCCTGCTGCAGATCGGTCGCGTTGTGAAAATCGCCATTGAAGTGATAGTCTCCGGCCACATCCCTGGTGATGACGCGATGATCTCCTGCCGCCAGCATCCGCTGCACCAGGGGAGACTGGTCAGCAAATGCGGCCGGAATACGATTTTTCTGCAGGAAGCCGGGCAACTCCCGGTTCGGATAGAGCATGTAGCTCGCCTGGTCAGCCCGGTACATCGCGCTGTTCCGCAGCTTGTCAAGGAGTGTGACCGCATCATCCGGAGTGAGAATGCCGGCGGAAAGGATCGCAACCTGTCCCTCCAGCATCTCATACAGATGATCGACCGCAATGCCCTCGTCTGTAAAGCGGATCAGGTTGTAGGCATGATAGAGTCCGTCAGCCCGCTGGTTATGCGCAATGGTCGCCGCAAAATATTGCGCGCACTGTTCTAGCAACGTTTGAATGGCAGCCATTCCGACTTCAGTGGTCTGTCCTTCGGGCTCGGTATACACAGTGTTGCGATAGTGCTCACCATTACGCCCCAGGGCTTCAACGAGTTGACGCCTGGTTGATTCGTCAAAGCCGTTCTCCACCAATGAAGCGTGCTCAGTAAGGACCGCTACCGTGTTATGCAAGAACTTGCCTACCGGTCGGGTCAGATAGACAGCGCCGTCCCGGCCAAGCAACCGCCTGAGAAAGGTGACATAGCGATACAGATAATACAAGGTGACCATCGACACGCCGTTGCCGACCAGCGCATTATTGGCGTCATTCCATTCCGGGCGCTGCGTGTTGAGCCAGATCCCGGCATCAGGCGCGAAGTTGGAAACCTTGGTCAGCAGGGTCAGCAGGAGCTTTTCGTTGAGCGTGACCCGGACAAGCTGACCATGCTCATCATGGACCAGCTTCCCGTCGGCACCCACGGCGGCAACACGCTCTTCGATGATCCCGGCCAGCTTGTGGTCAAAATCGATGGTATCCTGCGGGTCGGCCACGATGGCGTCATAACCTTTGATCCGGTAGGGGACATTGGCGTAAACGAAGTGCTTTGCCTCCAGCAGCTGTCGTACTCCATCCGGGTCGTGATCGACCGCGAGCTCCAGGAGTTTCAGCAAGTAGATGATCTGGTGGTCTCCCCAGTAACCGATATATGACCACGGATCGTCTGGCTCGATGATTTCCCAGTCGATCCCGTCGCGCGTGATCCGGTAAGGATTATAACCATCGATCGTCGAGGCATTGACAAACCGGCTGATCATCGCCGGAAGATATTCCGGGAACGATACGGCCAGGGCCTCCCAGTTCTGGAAGATATCGCGCCAGTTGCCCTCATAATACTTGCGCCTGCGACCGTCGGTGCCTTTTCCCTCAATGCTGAATTTGTTCCACGGGCGGCTGGGATCACCGTGGCGCCGGCTGAAGGACAACGGCAGGTACTCATAAACAAGCCGGGTCACATCAGGATCCTTCTGTTGTGCCACCTGTTCGACAAGCTTCTGATACTCTAACGTCCCGGGCAACCCCCTGAGCCAGGGCAAGGCCTGCTGATGGATTCGGCGATTTGCCGTCTCGAAATGCGCGAGGAGGTCGTCACGATCCACCCGGTACTGATCCTCGAAGATGCCGCCGCGCATGATGTTAAACAGGACATTGGACAAGTGCCGCGCGGTCATGATGGCGTCAGCACTACACTGCAGGCCGTCGGCCATGCCCACCAGGGTTTTCAGCTCCTCGGTGCCCTCGCGTAGATCAGCGATGACGTCCCGTTTGAGTTGATCCGGATCCTCCAGCCTTTGTATGATATCGGCAATGGCAGCATGGTCCTGCGTTACATCAGCTCCGATCGTCCAGCTGTTCTCTTCACGTGACGACAACGTCAATGTCGCAGCGATGAGATACGCACCGGGTTCAGCCTTGACGTCGGTTTCAGTCGTCACGATCCCATGTCGGCGAAAGGTATCGACTTGCCGTGTGGACAGCAGAACCGCCTCCGGTGTCAGTCCGTTTGCCCAGGCAATGGTGGCTCGAAGCGCCTCGCTGGGTTCGGCCCGGTCAACGATCATGGCGGAAAGTGCAAACATCCCGAGACCCGTCGGCACATGCAGTTCGGAACGCTTGTAGGCATTGGCCAGGTTGCTGCGCTTGTTTTGCAGGTCGGCACTCAGGCCCGCAGGGACAATGTTCTGGATCCCGTCTAATATCCGTACCTCAATATGTTGGTCTGATAGGTTTTCAATGTGCGACGTTCTGATAAAACCGAAACGCCCGGATACCTGCCATGCGCACCGCCATCGCAAACCAAGGTCCTCGTTGATCTCTTCGAAGATGAGATGATTGCCCAGGATGCTCTTGTACAGATGACGCTGTGTCTGATAGACCCCGGAATACCGGTCCGACATCGGTTCCCACAAATAATGACGACCCTCTTTTTCAACGCGCACCACCGTCAGGCCACCTGAATGACCGGCCCCCTGAATCAGCTTGTCATCCGTATAATATGGTAAGAGCGCGGCATCCTCGTTGCGCCTCCCGGCAGTCATCCCGCCATTGCTGGAGATGAATGCCCAGTGGTCCGAGTGACTCACCAGGCTCATCAGGAAAGGCCGCATCAGATGCACATGCTCAATGCGGTAAAAGTCATCAGATCCGATACGGACCAGGCCGGCATTGACGTTTCCTACTGGTGCTCTCAATGGTGTTTTGGCGAGGTGGATCGGATGTTCTTGTTGGTTCATCGACGCTGTTGACTGCTGCTGCTACCGGGTTCGATTCGGGACCAACAAACATACTAATCGCAGACCGCACTTTTTCGACCGACCCGGCAGGACCGGATGACGACCTGTGGGAGCACGCTCGTGTGATCGAAAAAACTGCTAATTTCCACCGGATGCAAATGGCGATATCTATTGCACATCAGGCACTACCAAAGGTCCGCCAGGTCCTGACCATCTGGTCTTGCACCTGTGCCTTCCTCTGTGGCATCTCGCTGTCAGCGTCGGCACAGTCTGCCATTCTTGATGCACCCTACCAGGCGTGGAGCGACGCCGTCTATGCCCAAAAGCTGGTGCGCAACCATGGCCTGGTGTTGCCGTTGCAGCGTCTGGACACCGTGCGGATCGCGACCTATTTCGAAGATTGTGCGTACCCTGAGATCATGCGCTCGGCTGTCGACCGCTATGTCCCTTCCACACACCTGACTCAGCTCCCTGAGGATCCTGGAGACCACAACACCCTGGTCATCGGGATCGGCAGAGACCACCGGATCTCGGGAGCGGCGTTCCGGGAGTTGGCCGCCCGCATGACCGTGATTGCCATCTTGTTCGATCGTTCAGTGTATCAGACCGTCCCGCAGATCGTCGACGCCGAGGCGATCGTGCATGCCTTCGTGCCGGGAGAGCTGAACTATCACGTGTGCATACAGCAGCTCTTTGGCGGCACGGCATTCGGGGTGTATTCCACGCAGTTTGAGCAACTGGACCGGCTGGGATTTGCCCCACCCTCAGCAGTCGGCATGGACCCTGCCAAGCTGCACCGCGAGATCGATTCGCTTGCCTGGCTGGCCATCGATTCCGGTGCCACACCCGGGCTCCAGGTGCTGGTGGCGCGGCGGGGGAAAGTCGTCTTTCACAAGACCTATGGTTTCCATACCTACGACGAGCGCAGGCCGGTGCGCCGGGATGACATCTATGACCTGGCCTCGATCACCAAGGTTACCAGCGGGCTGCCCGCCTTGATGAAACTGAACGGGGAGGGCACCTTTGACCTGGACGCCACGGTCGGAACCTATGTGCCCGCCATGGGCGGCTCCAACAAGGCCGGTCTGCGTTGGCGTGATGTGCTCGCGCATCACGCCCGGCTGATGCCCTGGATCCCCTACTGGCGGTCGACGGTGAAGAAGAATGGCAAGTACAAGCGCAAGGTCTGGCGACCAAAAGCGACCCGCAAATTTCCGACGCGCGTCACGGATCAGCTGTATCTGCACCGCGACTACCGGCATAAGATCTACAAGGCCATCGCCGAATCGCCGTTGAATGAAGAAGCCGGTTTTGTGTATTCCGGTTTGTCGTTCTACCTGATGCCCGAAATGATCTCCAATCTGACCGGCCGGCCGTTTGAGGAGTACCTGAAATCCGAGATCTACCACAAGCTGGGCGCTTACACGGTGACCTACAACCCCTTGCGTTTCTTCCCGCAGGACCGCATCGTGCCCACCGAACTCGACACCTTCTTCCGGATGATCCAGATCCACGGCCAGGTGCATGACGAGGGCGCCGCGATGATGGACGGCGTGTCTTGCAATGCCGGGTTGTTTGCCTCGGCTGTTGACCTGGCCAAGATCGGGCAGCTCTATCTCAACAAAGGCGAGTACGGCGACCTGCGGCTGGCACCCCCCGAGGTCGTCCAGGAATTTACCCGTTGCCAGTTTTGCAAGGAAGGAAATCATCGTGGCCTGGGATTCGACAAGCCGGCCATGGACCAGGAGATGATCGAGGCGAGCACCTCGTATTGTGAAAAAGCCAGCCGGGAGAGTTTTGGTCATACCGGATACACGGGCACCATGCTTTGGGTCGACCCTGCCAAAGACCTGGTCTTCATTTTCATGTCAAACCGGGTGTACCCTACGCGCCTCAACCGCAAGCTGTACACCATGAAGATCCGTCCGGCGATGCACCGGGTGGTATATGAGGCGATGGTGCGGTGATATGAATTTTGTGGAGGGAGAAGCCGTTGAAACGGCTTCATAAAGCACGGGCACTCAGAACCCATGGCTGAAGCCATGGGCTATTTATTGCAAAATCAACAGACCATCAGGCCCTGTGGACAGTTTAACTGCCCTGCCCAGGGACGCAAATTGGAGCATGGCGTGTTCGCGTCATCAGGTTGCACGTTGCGATATCAATAACCAACTGCCGCCTGGAGAGCGGATAGCAGTTTTTGCCCTGGACGACCCAGGTAGCACATGAGCCCACGACTTCAGTCGTGGGTACATGCGGCCTAACACGCTGCTCGAAGCCGTTTCAACGGCTTCCTCCCCTCAAACTGTGATTGAAAAAAGGAAAAGCCGGTGCCACCTGGACACCGGCCCTCCTGCTCTTCTATAGGCACGGATCGCTCAATGATCCAGCCATGACAGGTCATACGAGAACGAGATCCGCACCTCATTCATCTCCGGGAAGTTGGAATTGTCTTTCCAGAACGGCGTGAGCATGTAGGTAACCCCGACATTCACCCCCGAAGGTTTGTGCATGATCATCCCGCCGACACCCCACTTGGTTTTGTTGATCGGGAAGTCGTTGAAATCCTCGTTCTTGATCACGCGTGTTTGACGCTTGCCATCCTCCGTGTATTTGAGTTTGTGCTTGCCGGAAAGAAAAATGTCAAGCATCCCCCCGGCCGAAATGTACATGCTCCCGACGTCGAAATTGAGATACGCCGGGAAGGTAAAAGTCCCGACCACCAGCTTGGACTTGTCGTTGCTGAAGAAGCCATTGCCGTACGTATGGTTGGGGTCGTCGTCGATGCGATACCCGAATTCACCGCCTTCCTCCTCGAAGATGAGTGGCTCGGAAAACCGGTACTTGCTCAGCGCGACGCCGGCACCGAAGGTGAGATGTACGTCCTCCGTGCCGAGATAGACGATGTCCTTGGAATAGCGCCCCGTAAAGGCGTCGAGCAGGAATCCCGATCCGAACCCCTTGATGCTGGTCCGGAAATCATCAATGTTGTCACCGGTAAAGAAGTTGTAAGAGAGGCCCCAATCGCTCCGCGTATTCTTCAAGATCCGCAGTTTAAAATCCTGCGCGGAAATCAATTGGGTCGAAAGCAGTGCGAAGCACAACAGTAACAGTCTTGTTTTCATGGTTTTTCTGTTTTACAGATTCAAATCTATCCGTAATGACGGGCAAAATCCAGTGATGTTGCACCCCTTAATGAAAGCTTAACCGGCGTTAACATTTCTTTTTCTCGACTTCGTCCCGATTCTCATCGGGACTAAAACT
>JAWWBX010000160.1:0-9573 GCA_033720735.1 Saprospiraceae bacterium | reverse complement strand
GATCTGGGCAGGCTCTGAGCATGGTATATCGAGGTACGATGAAGACTCCAACAGCTTTATAAGGATTTCTGTAGATGATTTCCGGGGTGGCAGGTACAACCCCAATCTGATGGAGGACGCCAGGGGTAATCTGTGGAGCACATCGATCCGCGGATTGTTCAGGATCGACAGCAAGGCCGCTTCCGCACAGCAGGTGTTGCCGATCGAAGACTTGCCAGAAGTGCGCGATGCCGGGTTTGATCTGCATAAGGCGTACGATATGGGTGCGGGCAAATTATGGATTACCGCGCGCGAAGGTGTATGGGAGTTTGATCCAACGACAGGGAATTACGATACCATTCCTCTGGGTGCCAATTTCAATCGTACCGGATTCGGGACGATCATTGACTTCAATGATACACACCTTATGATCGGGTCGTACCGCCATGAGTATCTGCTTTGGGACAAAGAACAAAGACGTCCGGTGCGCCCTGATCAACTGGCGATGACGGGCGACCTGCCAGAGCAAGCGACCTATACGCTCTTTCGTGACAGCCGGGACATCATTTGGGTAGGCTTGTTTGACGGCGTTCGTAAGATCGCACCGGAGAAAGAGAATTTTGAGATCCTGCCCAATACGGTGTATCTCAACGATCTACGCAATTATATTTTGCTTGTTTACGGCGATCCACACGGTGGGGTCTGGATCAATTCCATGCGGGGATTGTTCTACAGGAAGCACATCAGCGCTCCACCGGTGCCGATCACTCCAGGTCCCTGGGGTAAGAACAAGTACGTGGCGATATCGGACTTTGCCATGGATGCCAATGGCAATGTTTGGACCGGAGAGATCGCGACCGGCGTATTCAAATATGTACCAGGAGCGGGTCAGTTTGAACCACTCTCCAGTCTCAACACCCTGGAGATTATCGATCTGCGCGATAATTTCAAGATCCTGCCCGACAGGAGTCTCAAGGACGTGATCTGGGTCACCTCGCCACACGGACTCTTCCGGCACAACCATCAGACCGGTACATCCAGGTGGTACTATCCCGCAGAGCAGATTGACGGATTACCGTCAAACCACCTGCATAGACTGGTGCAGGATGATTCAGGTGTTTTGTGGATCAGTGGCCAAAACGGGATGGTCCGCTTCGAACCTGACTCCGAACGCTTTATACAATACCCCTTGCAGCCAAACGGGGAGCCAACTGGCCGCGATGCGCTGGCGCTCCAGTATATCAACGGAATGGTCTGGTCGGGGAAGCAGGGCATTTTGCACAAATACGACATTGCCTCCGATACATTGTACACCTTCACGGCAGCTGAGGGATTTCCTTCCGGGGAATTCACGTCTTTCCAGGTGGATCAACATGGTGAAGTGTGGCTCGGCCTCGACGGGATCACCCGGTACGCACCCGAAGATCAATTGTCACAGTCCTATGCCGTGTACGGTGGTGACGACATCATCATTGGAAATTCAACCCAAACCACAGATGGCACTGTACTGTTTCCCTGCTCCAACGGCATGATTGCATTTCACCCGGACCACGTCAAAAGTGATACATCGACCTACCAGGTGTTCCTGAGAGACGTCATCATCAGCGATGAAAGCCTGTTTTCAGAACGGCCTACGCTGCCTCCCGAGAGGATATCCATGTCGGCAGGAGGCAAGTTGATCACATTCAGCTATGGCTGTCTGGGGTACCGGGATACAAGGAGCATCCAGTACGAAGTCATGCTCACCGGATTTGACCGGGAATGGCGTAATGTCGGTGACGATACCGAGGCAACATTTACAAACCTCGCCCCGGGGTTGTACACATTCAGGGTCCGCGCGGGACTCCCCAATACTTTGTCGGAAGGAACGCCGCTACAGGTGACACTGGATGTCCAGCCGGAATTTACCCAAACCTGGTTGTTCAAGCTCGCACTCGTTGCTCTGATCCTTGGCATCTCGATCGCGTTGTACAGGATCCGGAGAAAACAACTTGAATTGCAGCGACAGAAAGAAATTGCTGAGAAGGCAGATGAATACAAAAGCAAGTTTTTGGCCAACATCAGCCACGAGATCCGCACACCGATGAATGCCATTATCGGTATGAGCAAGCTGCTGGAGAATACGGGTTTGAATGAGCGCCAGCAGCAATTTGCCGGGGCGATCCGGGACTCCTCAGAGAATTTGCTACAAATCGTCAATGACCTGCTTGATTATGCGAAGATCGAGTCCGGTCAGTTCACCTTCGTGCACCAGCCGTTTGATATCCGCCAGGTACTTGATCAGACTGTGCAGACATTGCGTTTCAAAGCTGAGGAAAAGGGACTGGAACTCAGCGCGGAGGTCGCGCAGGACATTCCCCTGTTCCTACGTGGGGATGGGGTCAGATTGCGGCAGATCCTGCTCAACCTCACCGCCAATGCCATCAAGTTTACACCACAAGGCCAGGTTCATCTGAACGTGACACGCGGGCACACCGACGTAGCCAGGATATGGCTTGATTTTTCGGTGTCGGATACCGGTATCGGAATTCCCGAACAACAACTTGACAAGATCTTTGAGAGCTTTCAGCAGGGTGAGGAGGCCACATTTGCACAATATGGTGGTACCGGCCTCGGTCTGGCCATTGTCAAGCAGCTCATAGAGCAGCAGGAAGGACAGTTGCAGGTGCGTAGCGCACCGGGTGAGGGAAGCACATTCCTGTTCTCATTGCCTTTCACGTTGCAGGATACCCTACCGTCATCACGCGACTCGACAGCTACCGCGACTTCCGGCAGACTTTCAGACCTCCGGATCCTGGTGGTCGAGGACGTCCATTTCAATCGGCTGCTGATCACCGAACTGCTCGAAATGCATGTGCGCAACGTGCAGGTGGATGTCGTAGACAACGGAGCGCTTGCCCTGGAGAAAGTACAAGCCAATCACTATGACGTCGTTTTGATGGATATTCTGATGCCAGTCATGGATGGCCTGGAGGCCACCCGGAGAATACGTCAGTTGCCTGACCCGGACAAATGCCAAGTACCCATCTTGGCCCTGACGGCAGGCGCTATTAAGGAGCAACTGGACGCATGTCTTGCTGCCGGCATGAATGCTTACGTGACCAAACCAATCTCAGATAGCGCACTACTGGATACACTCCACCAGATTATCAACGGCAAGCCTACCGCCGACGGGAACGGCAGTTAACCATTCTTTACCCTTTTTAATCAGGTCTTCACTGTTTTCCTGGATCGGCAGGTTCAACTTTGTCATGTTATCACGATCAAAATCAATTCTTCGATTAATTGAATTGATGATCACCGAAACTTGACAAGAATGAACCGCAAACTTCTTATTGCCGGATGTTTCCTGCTGGCTATGCATACCCTGAAAGCACAAGTAGGCATCGGCACTGCAACACCGGACAGAAAACTCGAAGTGCTGTCAGGAACCTCTACACAGATTAGAGTGCATTCATCATCGAATATCAGCGGGACTGCCGGGCTCGAGCTTGTGCGAGGGGATCTGTTTGACACGCCGATCGATTGGAAGGTCATCAATGAAGGGGGGATTTTCAAGATCCTGTCCGGGAATTATAATCTCAATACCACTTCGCAGGAACACCTGCGCGTGACCACAGGGCGTAACGTGGGGATAGGGACTGACAGCCCGCAAACAAGGTTACATATTGATAATGGAGAAGAGGCTTCTCTGAATACGGATGGGTATCTGATGCTGGGAAGTGGTGCCTCTGCGAATCTCATCATGGATCGCAATGAAATTCAGGCGCGCAGCAATGGCAACGCGTCGAATCTGTATATCCAGTCATCCGGAGGGGATACGTATTTCAATAGTAATGGCGGAGACGTGCTGATCGCCAGCGAGGGGCAGTTTGGTATAGGAACTACGAGCCCGCAAAACCACATGGGTATTGAAGGCGATACCTGGCACATCTATATCAGTAACAACGGAAGCGTCGGCGGTAGTAACGACTGGTATATCGCTGCCACCAGCCCCGGGTGGGCTGTTGGTGATCACCAACTGGTGTTTAGCCCGACCAACAGCTCGGCAAATGCGAAGTTCCGTTTACGCAATGTCAGCGAGAATGACGGTAATATTGCGCCAATTGCGATCCTCTCCAGTGGCAATCAGGAGTTGTTGATGGACGGCAATGAGATTGAAAGCAAGTCTGGTGCGCTGTACATCAACCACAACTCGGGAAATGAAACATATCTGAACCCATCGGGGGGCCAGATCGGGATAGGGACGACTTCATTAAGCGCTGCCTTGACGCTCGTTTCTCCGGTAGGCACCGATCCTCTTTCGATACAGCGGCTGGGATCGCGCTGGGATATCAGCCCGTATATACCCGATGCTGGCAATCCGTGGGGATCCCTCGTATGGTTGCAAAACAATGTCTATCTGGCGAGTATCTCTGGCAACACGGGTAACTGGTTCAGTGTCTCTGACGAGCAAACAAAACAAGACTTCCGGCCCATGCCCGAGGTCCTCCACAAAGTGAACGAGGTCGGGGTCTATCGCTACACCTTCAAGTCTGATCCTGACCAGCGCCGGTATATTGGCGTCATGGCTCAGGAACTGCAGGAGACGTTTCCTGCGTCCGTACGCGCAAACGAATGGCAAACGGGGGTCGCCTATGGCCAACTTGCCGTGATCACCCTGAAAGCGATCCAGGAACAACAGGTGATCATTGCTGCCCTGGAGGCAGAGATCGCCAGCCTCGAAACTAGCACGCAACATTCCATCAACGACAAATAGAAGAACAATGAACAAGCGATATCTGCTCACTGCAGTCTTCTTTCAAACAACGATGGCGCTGAGCCTCGCTCAGAATGTAGGCATCGGAACTCTCAATCCGACACGCTTGCTGCATGTGGAGGGCGAGTCAAGTCAATACGCACGAATCCGTACGGCCGTGTCCTTCAGTGAAGCCGGACTCGAGCTGACACGGGGAAGCCAGGCGTTGTCGACGACCGACTGGAGCCTCGTCAACCACATTGGCCACTTCAAACTCTTTATGAGTGACGACAACTTTGCAACACGTGAGGAGGCACTCAGACTAAGCAGCGATGGGGACCTTGGACTCAGCACGACCCCCGGCAGCCGGTTACATCTCGATGATGGCGAAGATGCATCCAACACTCTTGACGGGTACATGATCATCGGCGACAAGACTGGCTACAACCTGGTCGTCGACAACAACGAAATCATCGCGCGGAACAACGGGTCGGCCTCACCTTTGCTGCTCCAGCATGCCGGCGGCAATATTCACCTGCAAACCAATGGCGGTACTGCGTACCTGGCAACAGGCAATGGTGATGTGGGAGTCAACACGAGCTCCCTGACAGCGAAGTTTAATGTTGTGGGTGGTGGCTACCAGGCACGCCTCCACAACCCTGCCAGCAATGGAAACCCGTGGTATATCGGTGCGAGTGCGCCGGGCTGGCAGGCCGGTGAAGACAAATTGTTGTTCAGCCCCTCCATTTCAACATCAGCAGCCGTGCTTGGTCTCATGAATACACCTGACAATAACGGCACCACAGCGCCATTTATGATCAACCCGGCAGGCGGGCAGCAGCTGCTGATGGATGGCAATGAGATCGATTGCATTTCCGGTGCCCTGTATATCAACCACAACTCCAATAACAACACGTATTTCAATACACAGGGAGGAGATGTGGGAATTGGGACGAACAACCCGTCTGCAAGTCTCCATATCCGAACACTTGATCCGATCGATCCACCTCTTTCACTGAAGCGCGGAGGAAGCAACACCTGGACCGTCACCCCGTTTACCGCAACCGGGAATCTCGGCTTCCTCAAAGACGGATCAATCCTGGCAACCGTCGACGATGCCAGCGGTCAGTGGATTGCAATTTCAGACCGGCGTCTGAAGGAGAACATCCAGCCGATGTATGATGTACTCGGCAGACTGAATGAACTCAATTTGCTCACCTACGCATTCAAACACGATACTGCCAGTACCCCCAATCACGGGATCCTCGCACAACAGGTCCGGGAGCTGTTTCCGGAAATTGTCAACGAACAGGACGGGCTGCTCGCGGTGTCCTATGCTCAGCTATCTGTTATTGCGCTCAAGGCGCTGCAGGAGCAGGAACGCCAGATCGAAGTGCTGCAGGCAAGGCTTACTGAATTACGCAAGAGAAGAAAATAGCAAAATCACCAGGATCACCCAGGATTCGTTAAATCAAGATGTCATGAAAATCAATAAAATCATCTTCATCCTGCTCCTTACCTCTGCGTGGAGTATGAGTTGGGCACAATCGAAGGTAGGGATCGGAACGACAAACCCAACGCGGGAGTTGGAAATTCGAGGCTTCGGGGTGCAGTACCTGCGCATCCAATCCAATGCCACGATTGGTAATGAAGCCGGCGTGGAACTGATCCGCGGTAACGACATGGGTAGCGCCCGCGACTGGAAGATTGCCAACAACGCACTCGGGTTGCGTGTGGCGACCAGTACCGACAATTTCGCGACCTCCGAGACTGAACTTATCGTCAAAGACAACGGATATGTCGGACTCGGAACGCTCTACCCGGCAACCCGGGTACATGTCACCGGAGGACAGTCGGCCACCAACAGCAACAACGGATATCTGATGATCGGCCAGGAGAATTCAAGCAACCTGGTCTTCGACAACAACGGGATGATTGCCCGGGACAACGGGTCACCCAGTCCATTGTTCATTCAGAATAACGGAGGGAACACATACCTCGGGTACTCAAATTTTGCCTCCAGTACATTTGTCCCCGGTGGCAACGTGGTCGTCGGAGGAGGATTGGAAGGGGCTCTCCTCAATATCCAGTCGGATTCAAAGTTCCAGATGCGCATGGCCAATGGAGACAATAACTGGAGGATCGGTGCGACCAATCAGAACTGGTCCGTTGGCGATGATCAGCTGGTCTTTACGCCAACCATTTCGAGTGGAGATGCCCCATTGCGGCTGATGGATGTTGGGGACAATGACGGTGTGGTAGCCCCGGTGGTGATCGCTTCGTCGCTCAACCAGACCATGTTGCTTGACGGGAATGAGATCGATTGCGCCACTGGCGCTCTGTACATCAATCACAACTCGGAAAACGACACCTATGTGAACCCGTCTGGTGGACTGGTAGGAGTGGGTACAAACAACCCGCACGGAATGATGCATGTGGTGACGGACAACTTCGCGCTGGCACTGCAACGTGAGACGACCACCTGGAAACTGGCGCCGACAGCCAGCGGAGATGTCATTTTCTCAAACAATACGAATGGTCCGGTTGCATTGATCTCCTACAACGGTGGCGGTTCCTGGGTCCCATTGTCTGACAGTACGCGTAAAGAACACGTCGTTCCGGTCGAGAATGCCATGGAGATCATCGGGGATCTGTCCTTGCACCGCTACAACATGAAATCATCAGACCCCAGGCGGGGCGACATTGGAGTGATCGCGCAGGACCTGGAGCAGGTCCTGCCCGAAGCGGTCTTTCAGAACGAAGGGCAGTATGGCGTGACCTACGATCAATTGACTGCGCTTGCCATCAAGGGTGTACAGGAACAACAGAAAGCGCTTGAGGAGATACAACGACAAGTGACAGCAATCAAAGAACAGGACAGGCGATAAACTGCCACATTCACATCCATTTAATCGCAGAATCATGCAACCAGGCAACGCAGCAAAACGGATCACTCTCAGCCCAATCGCAGCGGACTATCGGTCACCACGTACCGGCAGGATCATCGTGAGGACGATGGACTTCATTGAGATCCTGCCCTTCTCAGAGATCGCTTATGTGGAGGCCGCCGGCAACTATTGTACGTTTGTCCTGCGCGACGGCAACCGCATCATGGCATCAAAAACGATCAAGCATTTTGAAGGGGCGTTGTCTGCCAACCGGTTCCTGAGGCCCCATCAGAGCTATATCGTCAACCTGGAATACATCCGGCGCGTGCGCAAAGTCCCGTATTGCGCAATCTGCATGGACAACGATGTGGAAATACCCGTCGCCAGATCGCGGCGCACCAGGGTGATGGAACATATTACCGGTGCGGCGACTTGCTGAGCCACTTTGCGTATTTTGAGCTACCCGGACCAGGAAAAGGCCAATGATGATCGCCGATCTGCGCTACCTCAATTCTCTGATGGGCTACGACGCTACGCGCACTCAGAAATTTATCGAAGTCTACAAGACCGAGATCCCCAAATTGATGGAGTGCCTGTTGGCCGAGATCAAACTGGGTAACCACACCCAGGTGAGGACTCTGGCACACAGCGTCAAGGGACAATCTGCGTACATCATGGCCGAAGCAGTTGTAAGGATTGCCCAGGAGATCGAACAGGATGCGCGCAACGAAGTGGCGATCGACCTGATCGAACCCAAGGCCCGTGATCTTCACACCGCGGTACGCCGCGTCCTGCAAATGCTCTGATCTTTGCGGGCCTGCAGCCATCGCCCGATTTGCGTTAATTTCGTGACTTAGCAAACCGCACTGGGGTATGCCAGACCAGGTGGCGATCCTGATGGTCGATGACGACCGCAACATCAGCCTGCTGACCCAGGAGTTTCTCCGGGCCAGGGGCTATGCCGTCACCCTGATGCACAATGCGCATGATGCCATGCGTGTCATGGTTCGCGACCATTTTGATCTCTGCATTCTGGATATCGAAATGCCCATGAAGGACGGGTTTACACTGGCTACAGAGATCCGGCAAAGTCACCCTGCAATCCCGGTGATCTTCCTGACCGCCAAAACGGCTGTAGAGGACCGCGTGCGTGGCCTGCGGCTGGGTGCAGAAGATTACATCACCAAACCGTACAGCCTTGAAGAGCTGGACTTGCGTATCCGGAATATTGTCAAGCGCACTCCGCGCCAGGTCCACAACGAGCATGCAACCTACAACATCGGGCGCTGGACATTCACCCCGGCAACACGCCAGCTCAACAACGGTGAGGAGAATCGCCCGCTGACCACGATTGAATCACAGTTGCTGCAGATGCTCTGCATCCGGGAGGGTGGTGTGCTCAAGCGCGACGATGCTTTGCGCGAGATCTGGGGCGATGAGTACCGGATCAAGGAAAGCAATCTGAAGGTCTACATCTCCAAGCTCCGCCGCTTGTTCAATGATGAGCAGGGGATCGAGATCCTCAATGTGCATGGCGTGGGATACCGGCTGGTCGTGGATTATCAGCGGTCATCGCCAACCGCTAATAGCGAATAGCAAACAGCCTTGCCTCCCGCGCCCCCGACCCCTAAAGGGAGGCCATTCGCAACGAATGGTTGGAGATTACTCCGCCATTCCTGAACACGTGAAGACTTGAACACTATCCTTTCATCCACTGTCAGAGACTGAGGCAGCCTCCCGCGCCCCCGACCCCCTGAAGGGGCGGCCTGCCCGCACCTTAATTTCATTGATTGTCAGCTGTCATCGCTAACCGCTAATAGCCAACCGCCAATAGCGAATAGCAAACAGTCTTGCCTCCCGCGCCCCCGACCCCTGAAGGGGCGGCCTGCCCGCACCTTAATTTCATTGATTGTCAGCTGTCATCGCTAACCGCTAATAGCCAACCGCCAATAGCGAATAGCAAACAGT
>JAWWBX010000159.1:0-9602 GCA_033720735.1 Saprospiraceae bacterium | reverse complement strand
TTCCCAAGCTGAGGGTCGCGGGTTCGATCCCCGTTTCCCGCTCAAATTTCCGACGAAGTCTGGTTTTTCGAGAGCTTGTGCGAAGATAGAATGAGCGACGGGTCGCGCGGTGTCCCAACCGCAGCGTCGGGAGGTTCGATCCCCGTTTCCCGCTCAAATTTCTGCTGAAATCTGGAGGACAGGAGCCTTTGAGCAGATACAAATTTCGGCTTGTCAAAAGTCCTTCTTGCGGGCGACGCGCTGCAAGACACCGACAGGCACCACGATCCACGCGATCAGGATCGAACAGGCGAGCAAGATGCCGGGAGTACTGCCGAGCAGTTTCTGAATCACCGCGCCCGTATAACCCATCAAGGCGGCAATGTCGAGCTGCAACGTGATCAGGATCCTTGACAGGTCTATCGGATTGGCCATCGAAGCGATCATGGCAAACTTTTCCAGGGGGTAGTCGCTGAAGGTCGCGAGCAACACCAGGAAGATACCATCGTAGATTACCGCAAAGAACAGCCAGACGAGCACCGCCAACCCGAAACCCCTGATGCGGTTGTCGTTGCGAAGGGCGATCAGCATGGCAAGCGCCGCAAAGATGAACGAGAGGACCATCCCGGTTCCGAGCAGGGTCAGGTAGTTGGTAAACTGATCCGAGCCGATAATCCCCTGAAACAAGAAGGGCACGCCGACACCCAGCAGCAGACTGAGGGATAAAGACCCACCCAGTCCGAGGTACTGGCCGAGAAAGATCCAGCGACGACGCACTGGCTGTGCAAGCAACAGCTCCGTAAACTCGCGGGTATGATAATAGTAGGTGACGCCAAACAACGTAGCGACCAGTGGGACCAGCACCAGGATCACGTTCATCAGACTGAGGATCACATTGGCCAGATTGCTGCTGAGCCAGAAGAGGGCCAGGGTGAGCACCAGATAAAACCCGAAGTATAGGTAGATCCACCGGCTGCGGGTGAGGTCGGTGAAACTGTATTTGAGGATCTTGATCATGCTTCTACCTGGATTTTTGGTTGATTCTGGTCCAGCATGCGGGCGATGCACGCTTCGACGTCTTCTTCTCCGTACAGCGCGCGGAGGCGTGACAGTGTTCCCCGGAAATGGATCCTTCCCTCCAGCAGGAAGACCACCTCATCGGCGAGTTCCTCCACCAGGCTCATGATGTGAGTGGTGATCAGGATCTGTTTACCGTTGCCTTTCTCCCGGAAAATGACCGACTTGAGACGCTGGATGGCCAGCGGGTCAAGACCTGCCGATGGTTCGTCGAGGATCATCAGCGGATTGTCATACATGAAGGCTGCGACCAGGTTGACCTTTTGCCGGGTACCACCCGAAAGATGGCCCAGGCGCTGGTCGAGCGTATCGCGGATGTCGAAATAGTCGATCAGGTCCTGTTCTCGTGCGCGGCGGATTCGGAGTGACTTCAGCATGTCCAGCAGCTCGCGCACCCGCAGGTTTTCCGGAAACCGCGCGATCTGAGGCAGGTAGTCGATCTGGTCGCGATACTGCCATTCGCCCCAAACGGACTTGCCGTCGATCAGGATAGACCCGCTGTCGGGGATCACCATGCCGAGGATGCTCTTGATGAGCGTCGTCTTGCCCGAGGCGTTAGGCCCCAGCACGGCAGTGATGCCCGAATGACCCAGTTCGAGGTCGATGCCGCGCAACACATGGTTGCGTCCGAATGATTTGTGTAGTTGTTTGATCTCGATCACGGTCTCAAGCAGTTGTGTTTAGTCTCCGGTGGTCTTGCGCGTTTCAAACGGAGTCAGGTGTGGTCGGGCGTCCACCACATTCTTTGGTGTAAAGACCGGGCTCACCTTTTCCGAAAAATTGACCAGGTCAATGAACAGGCTTCGCAGCAACACGATGGCTTCCGGCGTACGATTGACAATGAAATTGAACAACTTGACGGGCCGGTAGGGAACGTCACCGATGCCATCCCGGTCGAGGTCATAGCCGTGATACGCACTCCAGTAGTTGCCGTCAAAGCTGTTGTTGTTGACATTGCTGCTGATGGAGAGGTCGAAGGTGTTGGTCACAAAGTTGTTGTTCGTGACCACATTGTCCAGACATCCCCCTGAGATCTTGATCGCCCATCCATTCCGGCTGAATTCGTTGTGCCGGTAGTTGATCCGCGTCGAGCCCTCGACCAGGATCCCGATGCTGTTGCCGTGAAAAACATTGCGCTCGATCTCGGCATCATAGATCTCCTTGAGCAGCAGGCCATAGGATGACTTTCCCCAGTTGTATTCGAAGATGTTGTCGTACATGTCGATCTCCCGCGAGAACATGACCGCCACGCCGGCACCGTTGCGCCGGAAGGTGTTGTGGACATAGACATCATCATTGGAGAACATGAAGTGCAGGCCGTACCTGAGGTTGTCCGCGCTCACATTGCCCGAAATGAAGGAATTGTCTACAAACTCGAAGTAAATGCCGTCGCGATGGCCGCTGACCTCATTGTCAATCACCCGGACATTCTTGCAGTACCAGAGGTGAATGGCGTTGCCGGACGACATCTCGTTGACCGCGAGACCCCGCACGGCATTATCGCGTACTTCGCCATCGGAAGCGTGCTCGAGATAGATCCCGAAGAACGTGTTCTCAAGGCGATTGCCGATGATGGCAAAACGTTTGCTGCGGCGCACCCGAATGCCGGCGCGATCTTCGAGATAGCTGGTGCCGACATTCTGCACCTGAAGTCCCCGCACGGTGACATCATGCGCGACGATGGTCAGCACTTCAGTGTCTCCCAGTCCATCCAGAACCGGGAAACCATCTCCGATGAGAGTGACGGGCTTGTCAATGACAATATTGCCTTCGCGGTAAGTGCCCGCCTGCACGATGATCGTATCACCGGCGGATGCCTGCGCGATCGCGGCAGTGATCGACCCGAGCGGGCAGGCCGGACACACGGTCAGGGTTGCCGCGGCACATGTTACGGACCATAACCAGAGACCAGAGATCAGGAGTTGTCGCACGATAGTAGTATTTGTTCGGTCCTGGTCAATCAGGCGGCAGCAGCACTTTGTCGATGACATGCACCACGCCATTGGACGCTTCAACAGTGCCGAGGATCCTGGCACCACCGACGCGCACCTCGTTGCCGTCGCGCTCCACCGTAATGTAATGACCGGTGGCCTGGAACAGGCGCATTCCGTTTTTGAGCATATCGCCCATGTACTTGCCCGGTGAGGCGTGATACTTGATGATGCGCGCCAGCTTGTCTTTGTTTTCCGGCTTGAGCAATTCATCGAGTGTGCCTTCCGGCAGTGCGTCGAAGGCGGCATTGTTGGGTGCAAAGACTGTCAGCGGTCCGGCGTTGACCAGTACATCTTCAAGCTCTGCAGCCTGGACACCGGCAACGAGGGTGGAGTGATCTTCCGATCCAATGGCAACCTGCAGGATATTAGCATCAGAGGTGGCATCGGACACAGCCGATTGACCCATGATGCGTGCGGAGCCCTCGGCAGCCGCATCGCCGCCATTATCAACAGGAGCGGTGCATGCCGGCATGCCAGCCACGAGCAGGCAACTGAAGAAATAGATCAGTGATTTCATATGCATTGAGGTTTGTTCGTGATTCATTTGGTCAATGCGATTGGTTTCTTCCCACCGAAGTGGACGGTCAGTTGGTTCCAGTCGTAGACATCCCCGCCTTTGACTTCCTGCATCGCCCGTGCCGATGCTGTCGATTCAAATGCGCTCAGAAACGCACCCATCGGACTGGGAATCGCCGGAGAGATCAGGTAGGCACTTTCGGTGGCAGGCAGCAGGATCCCCGGCCTTTCGAAGTCGTTGACCAGGAGATAGGCAAACGCCTGTTCTTCCGAATCGCGCAGATAGTGCATCATGCATTCAATCGCGTCATACATGTAGATCTTGCCTTTTTGCGTCACCAGCTGTGCCGCATGCTGCTGATCCACTATGGTCATTTTACAGTAGTGGCACATATCCGATCCGAAGGCGATCTCCCTAGGCGACGGTGTGCAGGACACGGCGAGGACGGTCAGCGCGCACACCGACCAGAGCAGAAGTTTCATGGTTGTCTTGTTTGCGTTTAAAAAACCAGGCGGCAAACGCCAGCAGTATGGACAGGCCAGCAACCAGCCCGCCGGTATGCGGGTATGATTGGGCAATGAAATTAAGAATGGTCTTGCTGCCGATCACCGGAGGCTGATAGACGGCGCCCGGCACCTTGATCGGTGCGTCGGGGCTCAGGTTGTGGCCGTAGTCATACTCCCAGAGGTAAAAGTCATAGATGCCGATGCCTGCCAGCACGACGAGCAGGATCGCCCATCCCAGGAATAGTCCCTTGCGGTTGATGATCGCACTCATCAGCCCCAGGATCACCAGGCCCACCACGATATATGGAAAGTAGGTCAACTCGGGAATAGAATCGGGCTCGATGTATTGCATCCCGACGTAGTGATTGAGGATGTTGATGTTTTGCAGCACCGCAGGTTCGTCTCCGCCAAGCTTGTTGATCCAGATGTACATGGTGACGCCGTGCGGATACTGCGGGGCGATCAGGGTGATCCGCCACAACGGAAGGCTGAATAAAGCCAGCAGGGCCAGGGCGGCGACGGCCATCATCAATCTGGGAAGCTGTTTCATGTTGTCGCGTTCTGTGATCGGTATCCGAAGTATGGTCTGAACGGCCGGGAGTTGGCACCGGGCGGCACCCCGGCCGTTCAACCATCTTCTGCTTGTCTATTGATAGGTCTCCTCACCGAGTGCCCAAGACAGATTGACGTTGGCTCCCTGCGGCGAGACTCTGATGTATCCCTGCATTTCCTGATGGAGGGCAGAGCAGAAGTCGGTGCAGTAAAACGGGTAGACACCTTCTGCCTGCGGTTCCCACAGCAGGGTTTCGGTTTGTCCCGGCATGACCAGCAGTTCGGCGTTGCGGGCGCCCATGACGGCAAAGCCGTGGGGGACATCCCAGTCCTGCTCGAGGTTGGTGATGTGGAAGTACACCTTGTCACCCACTTTCACACCCTCAATATTGTCTGGTGAGAAGTGGCTCCGGATCGTCGTCATGTACACGTGGACGGTATTGCCCGAGCGCTCGACCCGTGATTCTTGTTCACCCAGTGCCCTGAACGGATGCTGGTTTTCTTCGATCGGGTAAAACTTCTTGACCTTGGGCATCACCCGCTCGGCGGAGATCCCCTGTGCGTAGTGCGGCTCACCTTGTGTCGGGAAATCGAGGAGCAGCTTCATTTTGTCCCCTGAGATGTCGTAGAGCTGTGCTGAATGGCAAAGCTCCGGACCTGTCGGGAGATAACGGTCTTTGGTGATCTTGTTGAGCGCGACCAGGTATTTGCCCTCCGGCTCGCGCGAGTCACCGCCCGGGATCATTAAATGGCCGATCGAATAGAAGGTCGAGGCACGATCCAGGACTTCCCAGGTGCCCACCTTCCACTTCACCACCTCGGAGGTGATGAAGAACGATGTGTACGCATTACCCCTGTTGTCAAACTCGGTGTGCAACGGTCCCAGTCCGGCGTCCTTGACGACACCAGCCACCACCTCCTCAAATTTCAATACCGGGATGCCGGCGATGATGTCATCGTATGCCTCGTTTTCGATGGCCTGCAGCATCCTGGTGAATGAGTGGACGGTCAGGTCTGCTGACAGTTTTCCGTTCCCCACGATGTACTCACCGGTCGGATCCACGTCCACACCGTGGGGTGATTTCGGTGTCGGGAGGAAGTAAACCAAACCCGGGCAGTCCTCCGGAGTGAGGATCTTGACTTTGTCCTTGATCGTCGAAGTGGCCATATGGGTGCTCTCGTCGTAGACATTGTGCGCCCACCTGGCCGGGACTTCGCGGTAGTTGCCTGCGGCCAGGTACTCTTCAGCTTTCTTCCAGTTGACGGCGGCAATGAAATCCTTGTCGTTTTGCGAGGCTGTCACCTCCAGCAGCGTATTTTTCTGCTCCGTGTTGTAGGTGGTGAAGAAGGTCCAGCCGTGCGATTCGCCTTTCCCCGAGTGTGCCAGATCATAGTCAAACGCCGGCAGCAGGATCTGGAACGCGATGTCCATGCCACCGTCGCCATCCACACTGATGTAAGTCAGCATGCCCTTGAAGTTGTCGGCATAGCTGTTGATAGGGACATCTGCCTGCGGATACGGTACGCCGAAGCGGGTACCTGCGACCACATACTCGGTGTTTTGTGTGGTGAACGGAGAGCTGTGATTCCCTCCACTGTTGGGGATCTCCACGATCTCGACGGTTTCGAAGGTCGTCAGGTCAATGCGGGCTACCCGCGGTGTATTGTTACCATTGATAAAGATCCAGCGCCCGTCAGTGACCCCGTTGGTCTGTGACAGCTCCGGGTGGTGCGAGTCGTCCCATGGTATAAAACCGTGTGAAGTATTGAGCATGGGCTTGGTCTCCTCGTTGAACCCGTAGCCCTTTTCGGCATCGACCGAGAAGACGGGGATGATCCTCAGCAACCGGCCCGATGGGAGGCCATGCACGCCGATCTGGCCACTAAAGCCACCAGACATGAAGGCGTAAAATTCGTCGTATTCGCCCGGCGGCACATAGACCTGTGAGGCGACGTCGCCGGATAGCGCGCCTCCCGACCCCGCTGCCATCTGGTTATTACAACTCGCCAGCAGTGCGAGGCCGGCCACTACCAGGAGAAGTGGTGTAATGAGTCGGATTGCGGTTTGATTTTTCATAGTCAGGAAACTTAGAGTTTGTTTGATCATTGGTTCGATGGCGGACTTCAGATGCCCTGCATGCGGTATCATTTCCACCGTCAGAACTGGCCGCAAGCTACCTACGCGGGTTGCCGGGGCCAATGAGCCATATCAGGATTGACAGTGATGATGATCATCGATGTACCCCGCGATCATGAGGATTTTGCAGCAGCAAATTTGAGCCGGGATCTACTCCGGCTACAGGAGTAGAGAATCAGAAATAAAAACAAGCACTATCATGTACAAACTAGCTCTTCTTGTCGCACTGTCCGTCGTCCTGTATGGCTGTGGCGGCGGCTCAAATGACGGTTCCACACAGAGTTCCACTCCTGAATCCGCAGCAAAAGCGACCGACGCCGGGAAAGGGATCGGTGAGATCAAGCACGTAGAATTGAACAACCCGCTCGATCCTGCCATGGTGAAGCGTGGCGAAGGCATTTACCAGATGAAATGTGCCGCTTGCCACAAGCTCACCGACCAACGCGTGGTAGGCCCCGGCTGGGCCGGCATTACCTCCAAGCGCCAGCCGGAGTGGATCATGAACATGACTACCAACGTCGACGTCATGCTCGAGCAGGACCCGGTCGCCCGTGAGCTGCTCAAGGAATGTCTCGTGCGTATGCCAAACCAGAACCTGTCGATTGGCGATGCCCGCGATGTGCTCGAACTGATGTACAAGAATGACGGCGTGCCTGTAGCCGATCAATAGACCGTGCAAGTGAAAGCCACGGCGCACTGGTTTCGGATTGCGCTGGCCGACCTGCTGATCGCAGCGCTGATCGGCGCAGTGTTGCGACTGGCGTTTGTCACGGAGTTGCCGTGGCTCGACTTTCGCAATGCCCTGCACGGGCATTCGCACGTGGCCATGCTTGGCTGGGGGTATCTGGCACTGTACGTGCTCCTGATCCACTCTTTCCTGGAGCCGGCTGTTGTAGGGTCGGTATACCGGCGCTTGTTCTGGCTCACCCAGCTGACCGTGCTGGGCATGTTGATCAGCTTTCCGCTGGCGGGCTACGGAGTGGTTTCGATCAGTTTTTCCACCGCACACATCATCCTGGCCTATGTCTTTTTTGTCCGCTTTTTCCGTGACACACGCAGTCGGCCGGTGCGGCGGTCCATGTCGTATCGGTTTGCAGTCACAGCCATGGTGTGGTTTGTCCTGTCAAGTCTGGCGCTGTGGGCCATGGGACCGCTGGTTGCTTTCGGGCAGCAGGGATCATCGTGGTACTATGCCACGATTCAGTTCTTTCTGCATTTTCAGTTGAATGGTTGGTTCATTTTCGGTGTGCTGGCGCTGTTCTTCCGGTGGCTGGAGTCGCGGCGTATTACCCTCAGTACTGGACATGTCCGCATATTTTATGCTTTGCTGGTCATCTCATGCCTGTTGACCTACGTGCTGGCTGTAACATGGTCGACACCGCTCGACATCTTGTTCTGGATCAATAGTCTGGGCGTGGTGATACAGCTTGCGGCACTTCTCATCTTCTATATGTTGATCCGGCCGGTGGTGGGAAGCATGCGTGCCGGGACGACCCGTGTGCTGCGTGCGTTGTTTGGAGTCGGGATCCTGAGTTTCGTGGTCAAGATCTTTGTGCAGACGGCCGTTGTGATCCCTTATATCGCGACGATCGCGTATACCATCCGCAATTACGTGATCGGGTTCATACACCTGATCTTGCTGGGCCTGCTCACTCATCTGCTGATTGGGTTTGCCAATTCGGCTGGCCTGCTGCGGCTCGATCACAGGGCTGCCGTCTGGGGCGTGGGGCTCCTGGTGACCGGATTTGTCATCACGGAGATGCTGCTGGGTGTGCAGGGTACCATGTTCTGGATGGGGGTCGGCTTTATCCCGTATTACTATGAACTGCTCCTGGCCGCCTCATGTCTGCTGCCGGTAGCGATCATGCTTCTGCTGATGCGCCCGCGCCGTGCAGCACCATCCGGTTGATCCAAATCACCGCACCTCTGTAATCAAAATCATTTTTGCCGGATGTGATGAGACCTATGTTTGGGTCAGCAGGATGATACAAGTCACCGGCTGATTCTTAACTCGAAAACATCATACTATGAATCCCAATACTCCTATCTCCGCCATCATGACCACCAGCCTGGTCACTGTCAGCCCGGTGGTCTCGGTCGCCGAGATCAACCGGATTTTTGAAGAGTACAGTTTCCACCACATCCCCGTCGTGGAAAACGGTGCCCTGGTCGGCATCATCAGCAAGCAGGATTTTCTGCAGGTCAGTCATGCCTTGTCCTACAATTGGAGTGGTGATATCGATACCGACCAGTCGTTTCATGACTTTGCCGCCCGCGACATGATGACGGAATATCCGATGCATCTCAACCCGGACGACAGCATCGGGCTGGCCGCCGATATTTTCATGGCCAACAAGTTTCACGCATTGCCCATCCTGGATGACGACGAACTGGTCGGCATCATCACGACGCATGACCTGATCGCCTATGCCTTTAAATCTCCGGTCGTTTCCTCACTTAAAACCGAGCACGATGTTTGACAAGCATGCCAAAGTCAGTCAAATCATGACCACTGACGTCCTGACCGTGGCGCCTGACGCCACGATGGACGAGGTCGCGTTCCTGTTCAAATCGCACAACGTGCATCATATCCCCGTCGTCCTGAATGACAAAGTGCAGGGTATGATCAGCACTACGGACTTGCACAAGCTTGAACATCACTTTACCTTGTTCAGGACAAAGAACGCCGATGCGATCAACAAGTCGGTCATGCGTTCGATGCTGGCCCGGGAGGTGATGTCCCGCCCGGTTGCTACCATCAGGAGTGACGCCACACTGGTGAATGCCGCGGCCTTTTTCCGCGAGAATCTGTTTCACGCGCTGCCGGTGGTTGACGTCAC
>JAWWBX010000158.1:0-9664 GCA_033720735.1 Saprospiraceae bacterium | reverse complement strand
CGGGATCCGCTCGCTCAACGTCGCCTTGCGGCAGAAACTCGATCTCTTTGCGTGTGTGCGGCCAGTGCGCTGGTACGACGGAGTGCCCTCACCGGTGAAGGAACCGGGGAAGGTCGACATGGTGATCTTTCGCGAGAATACCGAGGACATCTATGCTGGAATCGAGTATCTCAACGGAACTGATGAGAATGAAAAGGTCAAGCGCTTCCTGATGGAAGAGATGGGCGTGACCCAGATCCGCTTCCCGGATACCGTATCGCTCGGCGTAAAGCCTGTGTCCGTGGAAGGGACGGAGCGGCTCGTGCGCTCTGCGATCGACTACGCCCTGAAGAAAGGCTACAAGTCCGTCTCGCTCGTCCACAAGGGCAACATTATGAAGTTTACCGAGGGGAAATTCAAGGAGTGGGGCTATGCCGTGGCTGAGCGCGTGTACGGTGACAAAGTCTTCACATGGGCACAATGGGAGAGGATCAAAAAGGAACAGGGGCAAGATGCCGCCAATGCCGCGCAACAGAAGGCGTTGGCCGGCGGCGCACTGCTCATCAAGGATGTGATTGCGGATGCGTTCCTCCAACAGATCCTCCTCCGCCCGGCGGAGTACGACGTGATCGCCACCCTTAACCTGAACGGCGACTATATTTCCGACGCCCTGGCGGCCATGGTAGGTGGGATCGGGATCGCCCCGGGAGCGAATATCAATTACACTACCGGAATCGCAATTTTCGAGGCCACGCACGGTACAGCACCAAAGTATGCCGGCCAGGACAAGGTCAACCCGAGCTCCGTGATCCTCTCCGGTGTGATGATGTTTGACTACCTGGGCTGGAGTGAGGCCGGCGATCTCATCGAGAAAGGGATCGAAGGGGCCATCGCTAAGAAGCGGGTGACTTATGATTTCCACCGGTTGATGGAGGGCGCGACCAAGCTGAAGTGCTCCGAGTTTGGGGATGAGATCATTGCGAATATGTGAGACATTCGAAGTCTTTGAGACTTCGAATGTCTGGTCTGCATATCATCTGTCTGCCAATGCTGAGGTCAGCATTGAAACCTGCTTTTCAAGCCTGTCCAACCGCTCTCTCAGTTCCTTATTCTCGTCGATCAGGTCTTTGACGGCCTGGATGGTGACGATCTGGGCGTTGTAGGTGTCGATCTGTAGTACCTCTTCCCCTGCGAGCATCTCACCACTTCCTTGCACGGATTCGGGAAATACGTCGCGGTATTCCTGGGCGATAAAGTTGTAGTAGTACTGCTCCTTGATCGACGGGTTGCGCTGCATCCATTCCTTCGTGTACCTGAATTTGACGGGCCTCAGCGATTGCATGATGGCGAAGCTGTTCTCAATGTCTTGGATATCGGTCTTGATCCTCAGGTCAGAGTTGGCCAGCCAGTCGCCAGCAGTGGTTTTTGAAGCGGTTCCATCAAGCTCAAGGTTGTTGGCGGTAGGTGTTCGACGGATCCCCACCAGGTTGGCCTGGATGCGCATGAGGTCGTCAGCAGGCTCCTCGATGTAGACATAGTCCTGGTCGCCAAAATTGAGCCTGGCGCCATAGCCAAATGAAGAGGTGGGACCGATGAGTCGGGTGTTGTGTACGGCGGACGATAACACGGTAAACTGGTGCGCTGTTGTCGTGTCCACACCGAACTTGCCATTGATCTCAACGAGGTCGTTGTCAAACTCGCCATAGATCAGCGGATGCGGTGCTCCGAGACTCTCGATATAGAGTCGGTTGGACTGTGGGAAGTCGCCGCCTGCATGCGACCCAATGAATACGCTGTGACTGACGTTCACTGGGGAAAATGTCAATCCGGCTGAATAGCCAATCGCAACATTGTTACTCCCTTCAACATTCGTCAAGGTTCCGTAGCCGAGTGCAGAGTTGAAACTGCCGAGCGCGTTTGCGTACATTGCCGCATTGCCGATGCACACATTCTGTATCCCACTCGTATTTTTGCCCAACGCTTGTAATCCGATCCCGATGTTCTCCACGCCAGTGACATTTGCCGCCAGGACATCATACCCCAAAGCAGTATTTGCATAGCCACTCGTGTTGGACCTTAGGGAGTTCTTCCCAACTGCTGTGTTGAAGGCGCCTTGATTAGACGCGAGGGCCGCGCCCGTGCCATTCTGATAAAGGGCAGAATCTCCCACAGCTACATTCCCATCACGATGATTTGCCGATGCTAGCGCATGCGCTCCCACTGCCACGTTGCCGCTGCCCGTTGTATCTTTTTCGAGTGCCGCATATCCGATTGCGACATTGCGATGACCGTCTGAATTTTGGAGCGCGGCCAGGTTGCCGAGGGCTGTATTCTGGCTGCCCGTGGTCTGATAATATTGCGACAGTCGTCCGACGGCTGTATTCTGGCCGCCGGTGGTTGTTGCATTACCACTGGCGAACCCTACGAACGTATTGCTACTGGACGTGGTGAAGGCACCCGCTGCGTTGCCAATGATGACATTTTCGCTGGCTCCCGCCAGAGACCCTCCGGCACTGGCCCCAATAAGGATATTGCCTGACCCTGTCGTTAGAAATGCACCTGCATAACTGCCGACCAACGTATTGGAGAGACCAGTGGACATGGTAAAACCGGCGCCGTGGCCCAGAAGTGTATTGTCTGTACCTGTCGTGTGTGCCTGCCCTGCGAGCCGGCCAACGAATGTGTTGCGCTCACCGATAGAGTTTCCAGCGCCTGCACTCTCTCCAATAAATGTATTGCCAAAGCCGGACGTGTTAGAGGTGCCTGCACCTGCACCAATGAACGTGTTGTAGTTATTGGTGAGGTCGTCCAGAATTCCGGCATTTTCTCCGATAAATACGGAGCCTCCGCTGTTGACAACAGCCAGGTGAGCACCGTTCATCACGAAGTGCTCGATGCCACCCAGGTCAAAACGAATCTTGTCCTCGTCCAGCGTTTCCTCTACATTGATACGTGTGTCACTGTCGTTGTCATGCATGAGTGCCGGTGCCCCCCAGGCAAGCAGGCCCGTGCCATTGGTCAGAAGCGTTTGCCCTGCCACGCCATCCAGAAGTGGAAAGCTGTATTGAGTCCCAATTTGCAGGGTACCGTTTATGCGAACGAGATCATTGTCAAACTCTCCATAGATCAGAGGACTGATCGATGCACTGTTCTCAATGGCCAGTTTATTGCCTCCGGACACATAGCGTCCGGCCTCATAACCAATGAACACGTTCATTGAATCGTGCACGTCGGCGCCAGCTCGAGCACCGATGTATGTATTCCTCAATCCGACCGTATCTGCTTTCCCTGCCTCATGTCCGAGGTAGGTCGACAGATGTCCATTCTTCACTTCCTGGCCGGCCTCATTGCCGATAAAAATGTTTCCGAAGCCCGTTTGGTGCCGCCAGCCCGAGCGATAGCCAAGAAAAAGATTGGCGCTACCTGTCGTATTGGCAATGCCTGAAGATTCGCCGATAAACAAATTCGATGTACCGGCGGTCGTGCTGGCTCCAGCCGAATGTCCGATGAACATGTTGAAGATCCCGGTGGTGTTGCTGTAACCCGCGTCCGCGCCGAGAAATACGTTACTGTATCCTGATGTGGTTGACTTTCCGGCTCTTGAGCCGACAAAGACATTGTTGAAACCTGTCAAGGTGTCATTGGCCGTTTGATGGCCGAACAGTGTATTATTGGTACCAGTCAATCCAATGCCAGCACCCGCCCCGACGACTGTGTTTGCTGCAATTCCGGGTGGTGTGATCCTGACGCCGTCAAATGACCAAACTGATGAGCCATCGATCGTCAGTTCGACTGCATCGTTGAAGGACTCAAAGAATTTGATGTGTGTATCACCGTCCTGATCAATCAGCTGGTAAGGTTCGGAGAGTGACAACCACTTCACGCCGTTGTGAAACATGAATGCCGTGAACACTGTGTCATAGACCAACAGGCCGTTAGCTGGTGATGTGATCGCGACGCGGTCTGCCGGTGAAAGTCGTGGAACCAGCAGCCCCTTGTTATTCGATTGGATATCCAGGATAGCGCTGATATGTGGTGTAGCCGTGCCTATGCCAACGTTGTTCTGTGCGAGTCCCAGAGTTGTTCCCGCAAGAACCAATAGGAATGTGTGGATGTATTTCATGATGGTCGGATCAGTTCAATACAATAATAGAATGGGAGGAAACGGGATATGTTGGTCAATGTGCCGTAGATAGCTGTCCGTGACTAAGTGGTAGGCCTGTGCCGTTAATTGGATTTGACAAGTCGCACGTAAGAGGGGTGACGTCGTGTCACGAAGAGAGCAATGCCTCGATCAACTCCTCACGGCGACGGCGGGAGACAGGCACGGTGGATTTGTCAGACATCAGCAGGTAACCGCCTTGAGAGCGGATGAATTTCCGGATGTGCTTGAGATTGACATAGTACGAGTGATGCACCCGAAGGAAGTGCTGTTTTTCGAGCGTCTGCTCGAAGTGCTTCAGCGTCTTGCTCACCAGTAGTTTGCGACCATCCGTCATCTTCAGCTGTGTGTAGTTGCCTTCCGCCATCAAATAAAGGATCTCGGAGATATATTCCAGTTCGATGCCGTCCTGGGTTGAAATGGCGATCCGCTCCGGCGGTGCCTGCGGCTGGTTGAGTTGCTCAAACAGCAATGACCATTTCTTGGCCTGTCCCGTGCGGGGCGTCTGGCTCTTGAGACGGGCAACGGCGTCCTTGAGTTCAACCTGGTTGACGGGTTTCAACAGGTAGTCCAGGGCGCTGATCTTGATCGCGCGGATCGCAAATTGATCGTATGCGGTGGTAAAGATCACTTCGAAGTGGATATCACCCAGCCGTTCGAGCATCTCAAAGCCATTCATGCGCGGCATTTCGATGTCAAGAAAGACGACGTCGGGAGTGTGTTCCCGGATCGCTGCGATCCCTTCTTGTCCCGACCTGCACTCTGCGCAAATGGTGACTTCAGGGCAATGATTGGTCAGCTCCCAGCGCAGCATCTTGAGACAGTGCTTTTCATCGTCTACGAGTACGGCCTTGATCATACCATTGGTTTTTTTGCTTTGATCGCAATGACCACCCTGGTTCCTGCCGCATGTCCGGACCCGGTCAGCAGGTCCATCACGTCAACGTCAATAAAGAGTCCATGCAGGCTCTCCGACATCTTCATCCGGTCTGATGTCAACTTCATCCCCAACGAGTTTTTCTTGAGTGCGGTCCTTGAGCTCAGGAGTGCTGCCTGCTGGCGTCCAATCCCGTTGTCTTCTATGACGATTTTCAGGTCTTCGTGCTCATGCGTCACGGCGATCTGAAGATGACCTGGTGATTCCCGGTGCATCAATCCATGCCAGATGGCATTCTCTACGTAGGGCTGCAGCAGGAGCGGCGGGATCTTGTAGTAGTGCGTGTCCAGCCCGGCCTGGACGTCCATGGTATATGCGAAGGCATGCTCAAAGCGCAGTTGTTCGATTTCAATATAAAGCTCCAGGGCTTCCAGTTCGCTGGATAGTGGTATCAGTTTTTCCCGTGAATTCTGCAACACCAGCCGGATCAGACGGGAGAACCGGTCGATATACCCGGCGGCTTTGACGGGACTTTCCTCCACGACATAGTACTTGATGGAATTGAGCGAATTGAACAGGAAGTGCGGGTTCATTTGTGCACGGAGGGCCTGCATTTCGACTTCGGCCAATTGCTTTTCAAACGATGCCTTTAAGGCCACCTCAGTGCGAATCCTTTTGATCCGGCTCTGGTAGAAGGCGAGCAACAATCCGATCAGGAGCATGCCGACGAACGGCCAAAACCAGGGCTTTTCCCAGAGGGGAGGAATGATCCGGATCTGCAATGTGAGGATGCGGTCGCTCCAATTCTCACCCGTTCTTCTTACCCTGAGCTTGAAGACATACTTCCCCCCGTCAAGATTGGTAAAACTGACGTAGCGCCGTTGTCCCGCCATCACCCAGTCCTGGTTGACGCCTTCCATGATATAGCTGAACTCCTTGTCCAGGCGGAACTCCGGGTCAAATGCGCTGTATTCGATGGAAAAGAAGTTTTGTTCGTGACTTAGGGTGATCGCTCCGGAGCGCCAGGCCTGGGATAGCGTGTCAATCACGTCGTCAAAGATGTTGAAGGCGGTAAGGCGTGGTTCCAATGGCGTCACCGGATCTCCTGGTTTGCGAACTGCCGGAAGGATGTAAATGCCTGCGTCGATGGTGGAGATCCAGATATTCCCCAGGCGGTCCCGGTAGAGGGAGTACGGACGCATTGGCCATGGCCTGATCTCGGCATCGGGATTCAGCAACGAAAATGCGCCAGAACGCCTGTCAAACATGAGTAGTCCGGTCGTGGGTGAAGCAACGAGGATACTGTCCGGCGACACGGACAGGGTGCCTATGATCGGACCACAAGGTGCATTGTTGAACGTGCAGGGATAGGATGTAAAAGCGTTTGTGGCAGGATCAAATTCCAGGAGTACGCCGGCCCAGGTTGAGATCCACAAATGAGAATCGGGTGACTGGTGAACAAAGCGCATCGACTCCATCAACCGATCGTTTTCTCGTCGATAGATCTGATCAGGCCTGGTAAAATGATACTGTGATGACCGGTCGGACGCGTTGAACTCGACCAGGCCGTGCAGGCTGGGAATCCAGAATCTGTCGGGCCTGTCGTGGTCGGGGATTGCAGCCCGGTAGGTGTTTTGATAGTGATTAAACGCCTCCAATCCCTGGCTGTCCTGGTAGGTCAGAATGCGCGCGACTTGCTGCCTTCGCGGGTCAAGGACGGTCAGCCCCACCGAGTTGTACCCGACATACAGGTACTTTTCAGGGTCTTCGAAAATACAGGTGATACTGGTTCTGGCGGTGTCATGCGGAGCCAGATCATAGCGTGTCACAGCAAGGGTGCGCGGATCGATACTGCTCAGCCCCCGTGTCCATGAGCCCGCCCAGATCTGACCTGCGTGATCTTCGTAGACGGCATTGATCAACTGACCCAGGATGGTCGTAGTGTCATGGTCAGATTCGGTAAACTGAATAAACTCCGTTCCATCGAATCTGTTGAGACCATTCCGCGTGCCGATCCACATGTAGCCAGCCTCGTCCTGCAGAAAAGGCTGATATCCGTCGATCTGGTCAGACGTGAGCCCGTCTCTGGTTGTAAAATGCCGCATGGGGCTGCCGAAGTCGTAGCTCTGGGTTAATAGATATCCCGGAATGCCCATCAACACGGTAGCGAGTATGATCGTCGCCAACCTCCACACATCCATTGGCCTTGACATGTTACAAATGTAGGCCACCCAGTCAATCTATGCTCAGACAATGAGCAGGTGGTCGCGATCCGCTCGTCAGTGGGGAAATGGAGTGCGCAGGTGAAGACTTTCGAAGTCATTTGAGACTTCGAAAGTCTGTCGTCCCGCTGATTATTGGTTCCCCTTGGCGGCCACAGGATGCTGGGGGTGCACGTCCGCTTTGGGTGGCAGGCCGAACGCTTCCGGATTCTGGTATTTCCCCCTCTCACTCTCCGGTTTGTCGACCTCTACCTGGATCCGGTTGGCGTTTGCAAATGCGTCCTGCCTGATCCCGGTGACCTGCCAGGACACCTGCATTCCGGCTGCGCCTCCCGCGATCTCGAACTGGTTGCCGCTCATGGGTTTTGAAATGTGTAAGTTGGGTCCGGGCGCACCAATGGCCGTGAGCTGATAGCGGAAGTCCCGGTTGAGCGGCACAAACCATTCCGGCATGGTCACAAGCGCCTTTCCATCCTGATCGAGTGAGACATTCCCGTTGTAAATGTTCATCATGTCAGGGCTTTCCACGAAGGAGTGGTAGAGGTATTTGTTTTCAGGATCGAGCGGGTGGTCGATGCGGAAGGATCCGGACGCTTTGGAAAGGGTGCCTGAAACGTGCATGTCACTGCCCACGTCAAGGTCATTGCTGATCTCCACCTTCGCCGTGTTCATCAGAACACGTGCGGTGCCGGCCAACGATGTAAGGATGCTGATCGTGTCCTGCCCGTATATTTCGAGCGCATCATCGGTTGGTTCCTCCAGGTAGACGCGATTGCCATCACCGAAGTTGAGTCGTCCGCCATATCCGAAGCTGCTGGTCGGCCCGATCAATCGCAGGGTTTGCTGATCCTGAGATTCGATCGTAATGGTGTGGGTAGGCGACGGGTCAGTTTGATCCTGCCCCACGCTCAGCTTGCTTCCTTCATCGATGCGCACGTCGCCATGATCGCCAAACCAGTCGGCGGTCTGCAGCCAGAGATCGCGCACATCGGCCCCGGACATGACCCATTCCAGAGCATTGATTTCCTGGTTGCTGATTGAAATGAGCTGATCACCGAAGTTGGACCCTCCCACTCTCATCCTGATGTCTGACCTGATAATACCCGTTGTCGTGAGGGGTCCGTTGACTTCGACACCATCCTGGACATCCACCTCCATCACCATCGTATTATCAACCGTGAATTGAATACTGTCAGTGGCCCCTTCCAACAACTCAACTTTGGTATCATCGTCGTAGTCTTTCATCAACAGAGCCGGCGGGATCTTGATCTTGTTGCCGTCGATGATGATGATCGAATCGTTGGAGGTAAACAAGGATTGCAATTCGTTGGTCGGGTCTGCATCGGCATCCTCATAGAGAGTACTGAGGTCCAGGAGTTGTGCGGGCATCCCGCCTTCGTACAGTTCCAGAAAGGGAAATGAGAATTTCAGTGAGTCAACGAGTTCGTTGAGGGGATTGGCATCGGCATCGTCCACAGCATCATCCTGCCAGCTGAGCTGCCCCGAACCATCAGTTCTCATGATTTGTCCGTTGCTCCCTGCTATCGCGGGGAACTTGTATGCTGTGCCAACTTGTAGTTCACCATTCACGCGCAGAAGGTCGTTGTCAAACTCACCATAGATCAGGGGGGAACTCGTCGCTGAATTGTCGATCATCAGGGCCTGGCTGCGATTAAGACTTTCACCGGCACGATATCCGATGCATACACTGAGTGAGTCAGTCGTGTTGGCGAACCCCGCGTTGACGCCGATAAAGGTATTGCCATTGCCACTGGTGTTTTCCCAACCTGCCTGGCCCCCCACAAAGGTGTTACCATTTCCGGCGACATTGGACAGCCCGGATGCGCGACCGACAAATGTGTTGAGTTGCCCCGTCCGGTTAAACCATCCGCTGACCGCACCGATCATTGTGTTGTACGATCCTGCCGTGTCCACCCGGCCTGCGTGATAACCGATAAATGTATTTTCCATGCCATGGGTAACATCCCGCCCTGCTTCACTCCCTACGAAGGTATTCTGTCCACCTGTCGTGTTCGCAGAACCTGCCTCTTGCCCCAGGAAGGTATTCCATCGCCCGATGGTACTGTAGATATCGGGTGAAGGAATGGCAAACTGTCCCGCCTTCCAGCCAATAAAAAGATTCCCCTCGTTGTTGAGAACTTCGATCCTGCTTGAGTCAAACGTAAAGGCTTCTTTTCCGTCGATGTTCATTTTGATCTTGTCCTGGCCTGTGGCACTCAGACTTGCCAGGCACACAACGCATGCAATCGCCAGCCTTTTTAGAATGAGGTATGGCATCGCGAGGGGAGTACTGGAAGAAACAGAGCAAAGGATAGTTGACATTTTCATGATTTGTGATTTTTTTGAGTGGATTACACGCTCAATTTGCAACAGGAAAGCAACGGTGAAAAGAGAGTTCGAGCG
>JAWWBX010000157.1:0-9686 GCA_033720735.1 Saprospiraceae bacterium | reverse complement strand
TTGTAGACCAGGTCCAGGACGAGGCCTGAATCGGGCTTTCCGTAGCCCACTGCATTGAGCATGCGCAGGGCCTTGATCGAATCTTCAAACACCCCGTCACCGCGCTGACTGTCGGTCCGCCGCTTGCTGAAATAGGGGAGGGATGAAATGACCTGCACGCCGTGTTCGGCAAAGAATTCCGGCAAGTCATGGTACTTGGGGTTGGCGACAATAATGGTCAGGTTGCAGCGGTCCATGATGTGCTTGCCCAGCTTGCTGCATTCCTCAACAAACCAGCGGAAGTGCGGATTCATTTCGGGCGCACCACCGGTGATGTCGACCTTGGGGATGTCATGGGTGGCGAGGATCTCGAGACATTGTTCGAGATGATGGCGCGACATGACCTCGGTCCGGTCTGGTCCTGCATCGACATGGCAGTGCGCGCACGTCTGGTTGCACAGCTTGCCGACATTGACCTGAAAGACCTCGATCTCTGTCGGACGCAGTGTGTTGTAGCCATGGTTGGCCAGTGTGTCGGCAAACGACGGGAGGCGCTGATCGGTCAGCTCGTGATCATTGAGCACCTTCAGTTGAAAGAATGTGTCACTCAGCGCATTCTCACGGGAGAGCAGTGACTTGCTGCGTTGTTTGATCGCCATACTTGCAGTTTGCGCCGATGCACCTACATCGACAAGCGTTTGACGTGATTCATCATCTGGACCGCATTGACCAGCGTCGAACCACTGGTGATGGCTGCTGCCACATGCACCGCCTCCATCATTTGCTCTTCATCCGCTCCTTTCTCGAGGCATGTCTTCGAATAGGCATCGATGCAGTACGGGCACTGAACGGTATGTGAAACTGCCAGCGCGATCAGCGCCTTTTCGCGCTCGGTCAACGCGCCCTCTTTGAACACCTCGCCATAATAGTCAAAAAACTTGGTGCCAAGTGTCTCCTGAAACTCAGTGATGTCTTTAAACTTCTTGAGATCAGCAGGATCGAAATAGTGCTTTTCATTCATATTTTACGGTCGATTTGCCATTGCTGGAAATGTGGAAGATACAAATTGGGATGTCCGGTTTCCGTACTCATGGTAACCACAGGATGTGGCCAGTGTTCATGCGGGCCAGTACCGCGATCCTGTTGTTCTGCGGGTGCCTGATCTGGGGATGCGCAGATGACCGCCATCCTTACGCCCGATTCGAACCACCCTCAACGGCGGGCGATACCTCCGGGGCTGCGATCTATGGCGTGGTGGAGATCCCTGCGGGCACCACGGTGTTGCGCCGGCTCGATACCCTGACCGGGGCAGTGGAGGTCCTGCCGGATCAGTCGGTAGACTTCCTGCCGTATCCTGCCAACTTCGGATTCATCGCACGGACCATACGGGAAGGCAGTCCGTTGCCGGCCCTGATCCTCATGCATGCACTGGCTCCGGAGTCTGCGATAGCAGTCACACCTGTCGCGGTCTTGCAGATGCGGAATGCCACGGGTCCTTATGACGTGATCGTGTGTATCCCTGAGGATCCGGGCCTTCAATCGATAAAAGTGACCCGGTTTGCAGATTTTATTACCGATTACAATCCGGCCCGGCATATTTTGCAGGAGTGGATGTTGAACCACATGGGCTTTGGCACGTTTGAACTGGTTGGTTGGCAAGATGAGCGATTTGCGCAGCAGCTGATAGAGCGGCATCGCTTGCCTGCCGAATGATTGTATGCAAAACCCGGACACGACGCAGACCGATACAACTCTTTCCGAAAAGGTCAAAGAATGGAATGGCTTCACCCTGGAGCTGTTTACCGCGATCGATCAGGCACCGTCAGACTGGGATCGGCTGATCGCCTCCCGCAATATTCTGCTTTGTCGTGACTATCTCCGTGCCCTGGAGCAGTGTCCTCCGGGCGGGATGAGTTTCTTTTATCTGCTGGTGCGACGCGACCGGGAAACAGTCGGGTTGATGTACATGCAGCTCAAGCTTTTCCGGGCCAGCGAAAGTTTGAATTACGAACGGCTGGAGCAAAGCGCCGAGCCGGAAGGCCAAAACGGTACCATGCGGTCCGTCAAGGAATGGGTGGCCAGCCGGATCGCCTTTTACACCTTGCTGTGTGGCAACTCGCTGGTGACCGGCAGCCACGGATTCCACTTTGTCCCCTCGATCGATGAGGATACCGCCAATCACCTGGTGCACGAGGCCATCACCTGGGCGCGGTCGTATGCAGGGGCACAGGGCAAGAATGTGCGCCTGATGTTTATCAAGGATTTCTTTACGCCGCGATTCTCCGATCTGCACGAAAAGATCGGATGTGAGCCGTATCATCCCTTTACCGCCCAGCCAAACATGATCATGGAGTTGCCGGAGAGTTGGGTGTCGTTCGACGACTATATGAAGAGCCTCAGCTCGAAGTACCGGGTACGGGTGCGCCGCGCACGCAAGAAAAGCAAGGGCATCCTGATGAAGGACATGGATGTTGACCAGATCAGGAGGGAGGAACAACGATTGTACATACTATACCAGCGCATCGCCCGCCGCGCCTCTTTCAATCTGTTTATCCTGCATCCCGGTTATATGGCCAGTGTCAAAGAGCATCTGGGCGAACGCTTCACGGTGCTCGGTTATTACGACGCGGGGACCCTGATGGCATTTTGTTCGATGATGGATAACGGCGACGAACTCGAAGCGCATTTTCTGGGGTACGAAGCCGAGACCAATCGCGCACGGCAACTCTACCTGAATATGCTGCTGGATATGCTGGTGATCGCCATCAACCGGGGGATCCGGCGTATCGTGTTTTCGCGCACGGCGATGGAGATCAAGAGCTCAGTGGGCGCCGAACCACACTATATGTACTTCTATTTGCAGCACGCGAGTGCCTGGCGCAACAAATGGATTCCGCGCGTGTACCACATGCTCGACCCGAAAGTGGAATGGACGCCGCGTTCGCCCTTCAGGGAAATGACTGGTGAGGGATAGCAGGCGTCTTACTGGCTGTCATGGCCGTAAGCGATCATCACTGAAGACAACGCACGCGCTTTTTCAACACTATAGATCGACTGACCTGAGGTGGCCGGGGCTTCCAGATCGGTAATCGAAGCGGAGTAGGCACCGCGCTGGATCAATTCGGGCTGGTTGAGCATGTAAAGACCGCCAATTGTCAATCCGATCAGGAGAATGAGGCCGGCGGCGTAACCCAGCAGGCGCGACCGGTGAGCAGAGCGACGCGCCCGGGTCGTCTCCAACCGGGATTCAATCCGCTTCCAGGCGCTGGCAGAGGGCGTGGCCCGCACCTTTTGTGCTTCTTCACGAAATGTCTGATCAAATCCTTTCATCACGACGCGGTTTTATGGAATCTGTTTTTTTTTAGCAATTCTCGCATCCTTTTCTTCGCGAGGATCAGTTGTGACTTGCTCGTATTGATACTGATATCGAGGGCTTCAGCGATCTCGCGGTGCTTGTAGCCTTCGACCACATACATGTTGAACACGGTCCGGTAGCCGGTTGGCAATTGGTCAACGAGGGCCAGGATCTCATCGGCATGAATCTGATGTTCAATGGACGTCTCGTCTCCAATCTGCAGTTCCGATACATCTGCCACCAGGCGCAGGTTGTTCTTCTTCCTCAGAAACATCAGGGCTTCATTGACCATGATCCGCTTCATCCATCCCTCAAAGCTGCCCTCCTCCCGAAAGGAAGCAATGCGTGTGAGGATCTTGAACATGCCTTCCACAAAGACATCCTCGGCATCCTCCTGATGGCGCACGTAGCGGCGTACGATACCAAACAGAAGCGAACTGTATTGATCGTACAATGCGCGCTGAGCAAGCGGATCCTGCCGTTTGCAACCCCTGATGAGTTCCTGTTCAGTCATGCACGGTGTTCCTTTATCATGTGGATGCAATCCATCGTCGCTTTGGTGTGTCGTCGAAAGTACGTATTAACCGTTTCTCTATATTTGCAGGATTCCGGGCGACCCTGTATCAACACAACGTTCAGGCGTACGGGAAAGTTATTTCGCCATCTCACACAAGACACTGGACATCAACGACATGCAGATTGCCAAACGCTATGATCCGGCGGCCGTAGAATCCAAATGGTACGCCCATTGGGAGGAGAGGGGTTACTTCAGCTCGCAACCCGACGATCGCGAACCGTATGCGATCGTGATCCCGCCGCCCAACGTGACCGGAGTGCTGCACATGGGCCATATGCTCAACAACACCGTGCAGGACATCCTGATCCGCAAGGCGCGTCTCGACGGCAAGAACGCGTGTTGGGTGCCCGGCACGGACCACGCCTCGATCGCCACGGAAGCCAAGGTGGTGCGCATGCTGCGGGAGAAGGGGATCAAGAAGTCCGATCTCACGCGCGAAGAGTTTCTCAAATATGCATGGGAATGGCGGGAGAAATATGGCGGGATCATCCTGCAGCAATTGCGGAAGCTGGGTGCATCCTGCGATTGGGAACGCACCGCCTTCACGATGGACGAAACGCGGTCGGCGGCGGTCATCGAGGTATTTGTAGACCTGTACCGCAAGGGCAAGATCTACCGCGGACTGCGTATGGTCAATTGGGACCCGGAAGCCAAGACAGTCCTTTCCAATGAAGAGGTACTCTACAATGATGAGGACACGACACTCAGCTACGTGACATACCCGGTCGAGGGGACTGACCGCACCCTCACGGTCGCGACCACACGCCCCGAGACCATATTGGGCGATACCGCAATAGCGGTGCATCCGGATGATGAGCGCTATGGTGACCTCGTAGGGAAGACGGCGATGGTACCGTTGGTAAACCGGAAGATCCCGGTCATCGCCGACCGGTACGTCGATCGTGAATTCGGTACCGGCGCACTCAAGATCACACCCGCTCACGACCCGAATGACTACGAGATCGGGGTCCGGCACGGGCTGGAAGTGATCGATGTGCTCAACCCAGACGGGACCATGTCGCCAAAGGCCGAGTTCTTTGTGGGTGAGGATCGCGATGACGCGCGCAAGCTGATGGTCCAGGCGTTGCAGGAGCTGGGACAACTCGTAAAGACTGAAACTTACCGGCATGCCGTTGGACGGTCGGAACGCACCAATGTGATCATCGAGCCTAGGCTGTCGCGTCAGTGGTATGTCGACATGCAATCATTGGCCGAGCCTGCGCTGAAGGCCGTGCTCGAGGGAGAGATCACCTTCTTCCCGGCAAAATATCAGAACATCTACCGGCACTGGATGGAGAACATCCGCGACTGGTGCATCTCGCGCCAGCTCTGGTGGGGGCAGCGGGTCCCGGCCTGGTACCTGGGCGAGGGCGAGGATGAACAGGTGTTTGTGGCGCCAACCGCCGACGAGGCGCTTGAGATGGCACGCGAGGCAACCGGGCAGGCCAGTCTTACTGCCGCTGACCTGCGACAGGATGAGGATGTCGTGGATACCTGGTTTTCCTCCTGGCTGTGGCCGATCACGGTGTTCAACGGATTTCAGGACGAAAAGGACATTGCCTACTACTACCCGACACGCGTACTGGTGACCGGATGGGACATTATCTTTCTGTGGGTGGCACGCATGATCATGGCGGGCTATGAATGGAAAGGCGAACGGCCATTCGACCATGTGTATTTCACCGGCATGGTACGGGACAAGCAGCGCCGCAAGATGAGCAAGCAGCTGGGTAACAGCCCGGATGCGCTCAAGCTCATTCAAGACTTTGGAGCGGACGGTGTGCGCTTTGGCATCCTCTCCTCATCGCCGGCGGGAGGAGACCTGCTCTTTGATGAAAGCATGTGTGAGCAGGGCAGCAAGTTTTGCAACAAGATCTGGAATGCGCTGCGGCTGATCAAGGGCTGGCAGGTAGCCAAAGAGACGAGCGAAGATGAGCGGACCAAGAACGGCATGGCGGTGGAGTGGTTCCGCTCGTTGCTGCATCAAATGCTCTCGGAATCTGCCGAGCGCTTTGCACAATACAAGTTGTCGGAAGGACTGATGAGCCTGTACAGCTTTATCTGGAACGACTTCTGTTCGTGGTATCTCGAGATGATCAAACCGCCGTACGGGGAGGCCATCGACGCCGAAACATATGAGGCGACGATCGCTTTTTTTGAGCAGATCTGCGTGATGCTGCATCCCTACATGCCCTTCATCACCGAAGAGGTCTGGCACTCACTGCGCGAGCGGGAGAGTGGCGATGATTGTATGGTGGCTTCCTACCCGGTTGCGGGCACGGTGGATGCGTCGATCCTGGCATCGGTTGCGGCCGCCCAGGAACTGATCTCCAAAGTGCGCGAATTGCGCAACGACAACAATATCGGCCGCAATGACCCGGTCACGATCCATGTCGAAGGCAATGCGCTGGGCTTGCGCGACCACGCTGCGCTGCGTGTTCTGATCTCGCGGCTCGCCGTGGTTGGCGAACTCGAGTTCGGCGGGGACATCCCCTCGGATGCCACACCGGTCATGATCCGGAAAGAACGGCTGTTTATCGACCTGCCTGTGACCATCGACCCCGAAGAAGAACGGGCCCGTCTGACCAAAGAGCTTGACTACTACAAAGGATTCGTCACCACAGTTGAACGCAAGCTCTCCAACGAACGTTTCGTTCAGAATGCACCAGCGGAGATCGTCGAAAAGGAACGGCGCAAACTGGCCGACGGCCAGGAGAAGATCCGCATTCTGGAAGAATCTTTGGCGGCCCTGGCCGACTGATAAGGCTGGACATGATCACAACGACACGGTAACACCCTCATCCCACAAAAAAAGCCCGACAGATGTCTGCCGGGCTTTTTTCTTCGTAGACTTTCGAAGTCTTAGAGACTTCGAAAGTCTTGCTCTTCAATTAGTGTTGAACGACAAAGCGCTTGGTGCGGTTGCCTTTGTCGGTCTGGATCTGCATCAGGTACGCGCCGCTGGGATAGTTGCTGACATCAAAACTCATCCGGTCTGACTGCACGCCCCTCAGCAATTCAGAGGTCATCAGCTTGCCGGTCACATCAGTAACCTGAACGAGCACCTCGTCAAACACTTCTGTCAGTTCGATATTCAGCACCACCTCACGGTTGGCCGGGCTCGGGAACACGTCGACGATGTTGTCAGCCGGCAGCGGAGTGACCGCGCTGGTGGTCTTCGGTTCCACGTTCAGGCGGACCAATGGAACGATGTCCCAACCGAAGTAGATCAGGTTGTCGTTGACGTCAAGTTCCGTGACCTGGTAGTCGATACCCTGTACGTTGCCATCCGGGGAGAAACCGAGGACGGAAGCGTAGACCGGATCACCGGCCTGGTTGGCACTGAGCACGACAGCACCGTAGTCGAGCGCCTCGCTGGCCAGCAGGAAGAGGAAGGTCTGATCTTCCGCGTTGTATTCCACCATCAGCAGATACGCCTGGTTGTCCTTCAACTGGATCGGCTGTCCAGGATTCTGGAAGTTTTCAAGTGCTGTTTCGAGGATGACATTGTCACCTTCATCTCCATTCAAAACGACGGTATTGAACGCCACCAGGTCGCGTTCGCCGGCCTCGGCGATCTCGTTTTGGTTGGCATCCGTCCATTCGAACAGGATCACGTTGATCGGGATGCCTGCGACCTCGTCCGGATTGTTCACACCCCAGGTCACCGACGTGGCAATGCAATCACTGCCGGCCGGGAAGTACAGGTAGTTGCCATAGGTGTATGACAGTGGGGCACCAGCATCATAGATGGCGTTGCTGACAGCAACACTCCGTGTGAAACCATTCTCCAGTGCATATTCTCCAGCGGTCGTATTCCAGGTGAACGTGTTGGTATTGTCACTGAAATCGAAATCCGTGTCCGGCTGGGACTGGTCCGAGGTCACCGTATAGGTGCCGGTGTATTGCTGTGGCTCGTCCGAAGTGATGATCACTGGCATCGGGAAATTGACGTTCTCCGCAAGCGAATCCGGTCCGATGGTACCGTAAGCGAGGTCCTGATTGTAGATCTCCTTGCCCGCGCCATCGGTGGCCCTGAAGTTGAGGTTGACGTTGGTCTGATCCAGAGCGCCTACGTTGCGGATATCGTTCATGGGCGTCCACGGACGCGTCTGTCCAACCGGTGTTGACAACGACGGAGCGATGGCATACCAGTTGCTCATCGAACGCATGTTGTTGGCCTCGGTCTCGATCAGGCAGATGTCGTCGAGCCCCCACATGTAGTAGTTGGCATTGTAAACAAACCGGATCTGCAGAGAGTCATGACCGGCCGCGCCACCCATGAACAAGCGTTGCACGTTGCTGTTGACGAAGCCACCGTTGGTTTCAAATTCCGTGTTGATCTGGAAGTTGGTCCAGTCAGACCAGGTGCCGCCGGTCGAGTTGGTCCGGTAGCTCACGAAGTACGTACTCTGGAACTGACGGATCGCCTGTGTCCAGGTAATCGAGAGCCCGGGTGCCGTCCAGTCGCCGGTAAACAAGGCAGGAGAGACCAGGATGACCTGGGCAGGTGCCGGACATGGCCCGTTGCCAAAATTCCCTTCGATCCCGCCATTGTCATTAAAATCAGAATCAAACCCTACCGCACCATCACACAGGGTCGGCGAGCTGATGCCTGCTCCTGCGAAGATGTAGGCACCCATGTCGAGCAATCCGTTAGGCAAATAGCTCCATACGGCGTTGGCATTCGAGTCTGGATTGTCGCACGTACCGAGCGTCGTCCAGCCACCACCGTCAATGCCATTGGCGAAGGTCTCCTTCCACAGGATGATGTCGGTCCTCGAAAAGGGGAAAGCACCAATGCGGAAGGTACCCGAGAAGTCAGTGGCGCTGCCGCCTGACCAAACGCGGATCAGGTATGTCGTGCCGGGAGCCAGGCAGTTGATGTCGATCTCCAGCCGATCATCATTCGGATCGTCGGAAGAAAAACAAGCGAACGGTCTGGCATCTTCATCACAACTAGGATAGAAAGCCATGCCCACAGCAGGGACATCACCCTGTTCTGTGCCAAACTGGGTAATGATCGTAATACCGTCGGCATCAGGAAGCTCATCAGGTGTCGTCAGGCTAAACCAGATGTCATCCATGAACCAGGTACCGGAGCATACGTTCGGAACTCCGGCATCTCCTGTGCCATCCCGGGTGTCGCCGACGACGGTCACGAGTGACGCTTCATCCGCTGACAGCTCAATGGGAACAGCTCCCGTACAGTTATCGTTTGCCGGCTGGGCGTAAACGAGGCCCGTTGTGAGAAACATTGCCGCGCAAAGCAATTGTAGAACTTTCTTCATGTTCAGAGTTTAGATTAGGAAATACGAGAATAAAGCTATCAAAATTTGGTTCGTTGTAGTCGGTATGATCCGTGAGCGTCGCAAATCTTACAAAACACCACGCACCGGAGTGAGGGTCCGCAAGTTACGAAAAACTTTCTTGCGATAACGCGGCAATCAGGCGGTCTCCGGGTACCGGCGAGACCCCGACTTCTTCACAGATCAGCCCACCCGCAAGGTTGGCGAGTTGTGCCATCCGCGCAGGCTTCAAGCCGGCGATATAGCCCGTCGTCAGGACACTGATCACGCCGTCGCCGGCACCACATACATCCACCACCTCATGGGCGACAGTGGGATAGATCTGCGCCCCTTCGTAGCCTTCAATAAAAATGCCCGCGTCGGACAATGTCACGCAGGTGAGAGCATGCTCCAGATGCTTCCGCAAGTATTGCGACGCCTGCAAGAGCTGCGCATGATCAACAGTCACCGCGAATGGCACGCGTGC
>JAWWBX010000156.1:0-9789 GCA_033720735.1 Saprospiraceae bacterium | reverse complement strand
TGGTCGGGACAACCATTTCACCCCACAACTTCAGTCGTCAGCCAGGATCAGGCATAGAGCCAGGCCAGAATGCGAAACCGTCTATCCGGCACCATCCAAGCGCATGTCGTGGGCTAGCTGAGACTGCCCATCCTCTGAGCGCTCCTCCTACCCCCTCATCCCTCGATTTCAATCGTGGGCCGTGGGCTATCTGAGACTGCCATCCTCTGAGCGCTCCTCCTACCCCCACATCCCTCGATTTCAATCGTGGGCCGCAGGAGCCTCCCGATACACCCGCTTCACCCCACGACTTCAGTCGTGGGTCGATCGCGCGATCCCTCTCATTTCCAGAAGCCATTTCAATGGCTTCCCTTTGATCGCTTGATCATCCCCACAGACATACGAATTCGGAGCCGGCGGACGTTCATTCCCGTATGCAGCTGCTTGTTCTGATCCTCTTGACTATCGGCGTGCACGGCACCTCCGAAACCCAACTCAAAGACCAATGTCTTCAAGACCTCAATGCCCTGCGCGTACGTGGATGCCACTGCGGTGACGAATGGATGGCCGGCGGTCCGGTACGCTGGAACGACCGCCTCGCGCTTTCTGCTTCGTTGCACGCACGGCAGATGCAGCGGTACAACTTCTTCGAACACTACTCGCGCGGCGGCAAGGACATCGGGGAGCGGGCCCATGCCGTTGGCTATGCGTGGAAGACGATCGGTGAAAACCTGGCCCGTGGGCACAAGACGGTCGATCACGTGTTGCGGGACTGGCAAAAGAGTGTTACCCACTGCGCTGTTTTGATGAATCCCAGGTTTCGCGAGATGGGACTGGCCAGGGCAGGCAAGTACTGGGTCTTGCATATGGGCACCCCTCAATAGCACGTTTGATCTGTCATTAGGTGGACATGTCCCCCGAATTCTCAGCCCTGCTTGCGCCATGCGCGCCAGAGGATGTCTGGAAGAAGCGTCGAATCGCTATCTTCGCTACCACAAAATTGACGACCATCATGAGGAATCTGCTGACATGTCTTGCCATCTGCCTGGCGTTTACCATTTCCGCCCAACGGACCCCGCAACAACTGGGCATGATGCCGACTGACCTGCCGGCCGGGCTGGAGGTTGGTGCCATGGCGCCGGCTTTTGAAGGCGTTACAGATGACGGAGAGACGGTAAGCCTGAGTGCAATGCTTGAAAACGGTGCGGTGGCATTGATCTTCTACCGCGGATTCTGGTGTGGCAAGTGCAGCCGCTACCTGAGCGTGTATCAGGATTCGCTCCAATACCTGAAGGACATGGGCTTCCAACTGGTGGCGGTCACCCCTGAAAATACCGATGGGGTCATCAAAACCAGGGACAAGAATAACCTCAATTTTACCATCCTCTCCGACAAGGGCGGCGAGATCATGCGTGCGTACGACGTCGACTTCAAGGTGACGGATGATTATGTCAAAAAGATCCACGGTTATTACCAGGTGGATATTGCTGACAACAACGACGCCGACGTTGCTGAACTTCCGGTGCCCGCGACCTATTTGATCGTCCCTGACGGTAATGACGGAGGTGGCAAGATCATATGGCGCCACTTTGATCTCGACTATGGCAAGAGAGCAAGTGTCAAGGCCATGGTCGATGCCGTCAAGAGCTTTCAGTAACCTCTCACAAGGCAGAGGAGCGCATCACGCGTTTTTGGGACGGAAGGCCACGATCACCTCGGGATCGGTGATCAGCGCAGGTCCGCCGATCAGATCAATACAGTACGGGACCGCCGGGAACACCGCGTCGAGGCATTCACGGATCGCCTTGGGCTTGCCGGGAAGGTTGATGATCAGGGTCTGATCGCGAATACCGGCTGTTTGTCTCGACAAGATCGCCGTTGGCACATATTGCAGGCTGGTGGTGCGCATCAGCTCGCCAAATCCCGGCATCATCTTCTGGCAGACCGCCTCCGTTGCCTCCGGCGTCACATCGCGTTTGGCCGGACCGGTTCCACCAGTCGTAATGACCAGGCAACACCCCTGCTCATCCGCCATCTGGATCATTTTCTGTTCGATCAGGTTTTGCTCGTCAGGAACGACGGCATATTCGTAGCCCCACTCCGACAGCAGGTATTCCTGCAGCGTTTTGACGACCGCCTTGCCCGGGAGGTCTTCGTAGATCCCTTTGCTCGCGCGGTCCGAGACATTGATGATTCCAATCTTCGCAGCAGCCATACTCAGTACGATTTTACCATTCGCAAGATAGATGAGAAATCAGAGATTACTTAGAGCGGTTACTTCCCGGACTGGTGACTTGCGGTTTCGGATTCAGAGTTTCTCTTTCTGTGTCGACTCCGGACCATCAACCAACTACTCTCTATTCTGCGTACTCTGCGGTATACAGAGGTCAGATCCCAGAACATGAAACACTTGGACACTTGAACACTTGAATACTTGAACACTTGAACACTTGAACCCCGAACGACTCCGCTGCGCTTCGCATACGGGGCAAGCACACTAACCCGGTTTCTCCATCCACTCGCCCCCACGACCACACACCAAGTGGCCTTTTGCGGAGCCACACCTTTCCGGTTATCTTTAGTACATGCTGAAAGCGATTATGATCGATGATGAGCCGGAATGCCTGCTGTCGCTGGCATATGATCTTGAGAAGCACTGTCCGGAGGTGGAGGTCGTTGCGCAGTGCAAGGGTGGCAAGGAAGGTGTCATGGCGATCAACAAGCATCAGCCGGACGTCGTCTTCCTCGATATCGACATGCCGTTTGTCAACGGTTTCGACGTGCTGGAGATGGTGCCCAACATCGACTTTGAGGTGATCTTTACCACCGCATACGATAAGTATGCCCTGCGGGCATTCCGCATCTCGGCAGTCGATTTCCTGCTGAAGCCGATCGACCCGGAATCACTCAAGCAGGCAGTGCAAAAAGTCGTCTTGCTGAAGGAGCGCGGCAACGCCCAGAAGCAGATCAACTTTCTCATCCAGCAACTCAAGGACCTGGAGAATAATAACGTGCGCAAGATCGCGCTTCCTACGTTCGAAGGACTGGAATTCATTAATCTTGAAGACATCCTTTATTGCCAGTCAGATGGCGCCTACAGCAACGTGCATTTTACAGACGGTACCAAGCTGTACATTTCGAAGACCTTGCGCTACCTGGAAGAGATCCTTTGTGATTTTCACTTCTTCCGCGTACATAACTCTTACATCGTCAACCTTCACTACGTTCGCAAATACGCCAAGACCGATGGAGGACTCATCATCATGAACAACGGTGACAAGGTGAAGGTATCCCGGAGCAAGAAGGAAGAACTACTGAACCTGTTTTGACTCCCCGGCGCTTCCTGATCCTGTGTTGCCTCTTGGCGGGGGCAATATGCCTCGATGCCCAGCGATTTCAGGCACTCAACGAGCAGCTCCCATTGTCCCGAGCCGATGGCATCTACCAGGATCGCTATGGCTTCCTCTGGATCTGCACGATCGATGGTTTGCTCAAATACGACGGGTATGCGTTCCAGGCCTACCGGCCTGACCCTCGCGACTCGACATCGTTGCCCTACCGGGAAGTCAACGTGGTGTGCGAAGACAGTGCCGGGTTACTTTGGGTGGGCATGGAAGCTGCGGGCCTCGCCACCTTCGACAGAGATACCGAGACCTTCAGCCGCGTGTGTCTGCGCAGTCTGAGGGAGGACTGTGGCCAGGATCTGACGATCTACAGCCTCTGTGCCGATCACGAGGGGTGGATGTGGGCAGGCACCGACCGGGGCCTCTTTGGGGTCAAGGGCGACTCGGTTCGCCATTGCCGCTTCCAGCGTGATGATCCCACAACCCTTTCGGGCAATCATATCTTCGAGCTGTTTGCAGATCACCATGGACAGCTGTGGGTCGGCACCAACAACGGTCCCAATCTCCTTGATCGCAGTACCTGGGGCTTCAGCAATCACCGGAACAAAGCGGGTTTCCCCGATCTTCCCGTACTCGATTTTGGAGCAGATCAGCAGCAGACCCTGTGGATGAGCCTGCGCTTCCATTCACACCGGATGCACCGTTGGAATGAGACTACCCGCGCGTTTATTCCAGATCCCCGCTTTGAAATGTCGGGTGAATTCCGCTTCACCATTGCCGATGACAATCAACTGTGGATCAGTTCGCGCGGGATGGGTTGCTTCCATTATGATCCTGCAGGTGACAGCCTCACCTTTTTCAACCCGCTGCAACCGGAGCATCATGGGTACCGCGGACTGTATTCCTTCGATAATCTGCAGGACCGCTACGGCAATGTCTGGACGATCGCCGAACATGTTTTCAAATGGCCCGCGACCGGCAAGAAGGTGCTGACAATCCGCGGAGATGGACAAATCACCTCCGCTGTGTATGCCGACGACCGTTACATCTGGTACTGCGGTGGCAAGCCCAGGCGTTGGAACCGTCAAACGCGTGAAGTGGAGGACTACTGGCCCGAAGGCACCATCCGCAACCGGCGCGAGGACGCACGCGTGCCCAACTTTGCCCAGATCACAGAGTACGCCGACTACGATGCCGACCATTTCATTTTCTCCACGACCCGCAATCTGTTCATCTGGAACCGGCATGACGACACCTACCTCCAACGTGCCACGCGGTACGGAGGTCCTTTTCGCGATTTCACCATGATCAGCCCCGACTCCATCTGGGTGATGGCCAATCAGGATCCGCCGATCCTTTTCGATCTGGATGCTGCCACCTGGCGGATCCAACGGCAGGCCCAGCGCATCGCTGCGCCGACTTCCGTTGATCATGACGGCTCAGGCGACCTGTGGATCGGTACAGCGGACGACGGCGTCTACCGCTACCGTAGCCGCGACACCAGTTTTGTGCATTTCAACGAGGAGAACAGCGGCCTCCCCAGCGACTATGTGACGTCCGTTTTGTGTGATGATGATGGGGTAATCTGGATCGGCACCAACCTCGGTCTGGCGCGCCTCGATCCGCGCACCGCATCAATGGATGTCTACCGCCAGCATGACGGATTGCTCAGCGAGCACATCGCTTCCATAGAAGTGGATCAGGACGGGAATATCTGGATCGGAACCCAGCAAGGTTTGTCAAATCTTGAGGTGACAACGGGCATGATCCGCAATTTCTCGGAGGCCGACGGATTTATCAACACGGTGTATTCCTACCGTGCCTCCTTTGCCGACAAGCACGGCTACCTCTACTTCGGAGGCGACCGTGGTGTTGATGCGTTCCATCCGGACGAGATCGGGCACAACCCGGTTCCGCCCGACTTGTACTTGCGCCGGATCACGATCAACAATGCGTTGCACAAAATGTCTGTGGCACCCGAACGACTCTCTGCACTCCGCCTCCCGCCCGGGGCCAATGTTGTCGAACTGGAGTTGGCAGCACTCCATTTTACCGCGCCCGGTCAAAATCGCTACGCGTACCGCTTTGCCGATGGCGAATGGATCGACCTGGGCACGAATCGTACAATCACCCTGGCCAATTCCGCGCCTGGCACCTACCGCATAGAAGCCCGGGCCGCCAACAGCGACGGCATCTGGTCGGAGCCAAAACAGATCCTGGCGCTGACCCTGCTCCCGCCATGGTGGAAGACCACCTGGTTTTATGTCATTTGCGCCCTCCTGGTGTCCGGACTCGTCTATGCAGCATACCGCTACCGTCTGACGCAGGTCCGCCGCGATGCCCGTCGCACCACAGAGTTCAACAAACGGATCGCCGAGATCGAGATGAAGGCTTTGCGTGCCCAAATGAATCCACATTTCCTGTTCAACAGCCTCAATTCGGTCAAATCGCTTATCGCCCAGGGCGCAAATGACAAGGCGACCGACTACCTCACCCGCTTCAGCCAGTTGATCCGGCAGGTGCTCAACAATTCGCGTCGAAAATTCATCCGGCTCCAGGAGGAGATCGAGGCGCTGCGGTTGTACCTCGACCTTGAAAAAATGCGCTTCCAGAATTTTGATTACACCATCGACATCGGAGAAGATGTCAACGCTGACTTCATTGAAGTACCTCCGTTGCTCCTGCAGCCCTATGTTGAAAATGCGATCTGGCATGGACTCATGCACAAGGCGAACGGTACACGCAAACTGGATATCCGTGTCCATCGCGACGGATCGCATATTCGCATGGTGGTCGAGGACAACGGGATCGGCCGGCGGCAATCTGAATCACTCAAAACCCGCAGCAGCTCTAAAAAGGAATCGCTCGGCATGAAGATCTCCGGCGACCGCCTGCGCTTTCTCCAGGAGGTGTACGGGCATGAGGCCTTCGTGCAGATCGAGGATCTTGAACAGCCGACCGGCACCCGGGTGACCATCAGCCTCCCCGTGGCGGACTAGAGGTTAGAAGATCGAAGTGGCAAAGTGAAAGCACGCTTGCTGAGTATTTCTTAGAAATACGACCACATCAACAATTTCTAACATATGTCGGCCCACTACATGAACCCTGTACGACTCCGCTTCGCTGCGCGTACAGGGCAAGCACCTGAACACCTGAACACGTGAACACCATTGACTAAGTCTGGCCCACAACAAACTCACTCCACCCGTCACTCGCCAGTTGTGGGTTGCCACCAGCCATTTATACACCCATTATTGCATTGTCAACGGAATACAAATCAATAGAACAATGCAATACTTCCTTACCCGAATCACGCTCTGGCTGTCATGTGTACTCCTGCTTGGGCATCTCACCACATTTGCACAGGTCAGCAACATCCATCTTCTGCCAAACGGCAAGATCGGCATGAACACCGCAAGTATCCTGGGCGTATCGGATCTCACACTCAAATCGACCAACGCCACCGGGCTCGGCGGGATGGTCGTTGAGACACCAAGTGGAACAACCGGCCAACCCTTTTATGGCTACGGCGCAACCGGGGTGATCAAGGCCTATTCGTACTACGACTTTGCCACGGCGACCTGGAAGATGAACGTAGCCGGCGACCGCCTGTCGATCATGGCCGCTGGCAGGGTCGGGATCGGTACCACGACGCCGGATGTTTCAGCCATCCTCGATGTCAGCTCGACGAACAAGGGTTTCCTGCCTCCACGTATGAGCACGGCCCAACGGTTGGGCATTGGATCTCCGGCTGAGGGACTCCTGGTCTTTGATACTGACGAAGAAGCCATCCATGTTTACCAGGGTGGTGCCTGGGAGAAATCAGGTACAGCAATATGGGGTACGAACAACCCCGCCAACGGGATCGACTATCACGACGGTCCTGTCACAATCGGGGTTGAACCTTCGACATTCTATCGATTTCATGTTGAAAGTGACGGATTCTCGACAGCAGCACGGCTGATCTCAAACTATGCGAGCTCGGGATTGAAGACAGGCGTCTATGGTGAGGCAACGGCCGATGGCACGGGTGCGCGCTATGGTGTATTTGGTCAGGCATGGGCGCCCCCCGGAGTTTTGGCTAATACCTACGGGGTGTACGCCCGGGGACTGGCTAATTCCAGTGACTCTGACGTGTATGGCCTCTACGCCACCACTTTCGGCCTTGGTAACGGAACCCACTATGGCGTGTTTGCCTCCAGCACAGGTGCGGGCAACTACGGGATCTATGCCGAGAATCCCAACGTGTTCGGTCATGCCGGGTACTTCGACGGGAAGGTGAATATTGATGGCAGCACCGTGATCCAGGGCAATTTGTTCCTCGGTCCGGACACCACCGTGCGCTTCGATCCGTGGGGGCATTTCAGTGCAGGAGAACTGGAGATGTGGGACAACGACGGAGATCTGACCGTGCGCTTGCGCGCCAACCAATCCAATACCGAGGGTTCAGAACTGATGATGATGAACGCATCAGGTGCACCCCAGATCATTCTCGATGCGCAGGAGGAAAGCATGCTGCTCGGCGCCAAGATCCGCATGTTCTCTGATGGATATCAGAATGCCGGTCTGATCAATCTGCTCGATAACGACGGCGATGTCTCCTTGTCATTGCGCGGTAATGAGTCCGGAACCCAGGGCAGCGAGATCGTGATGTTCAGCGACGTGGGAGACTCCACGATCCAGATGCGCGGTGAAGTGGGCGAGATCAACCTGGGGCTGGACCAGGGCCTCAAGCTGCAAGGGGAAGGCTACCAGAACGCCGCGGAGATCGAAATGTATGACGATGATGGCACTAAAACCATGGTCTTGCGCGGTAACAAGAACACCAGCAGCGGGTCTCAGCTCCTGATGTACGACGACCTTGGCAACCAACAAATGGAAATCGACGCGCAAGAAAGGGAGCTCATCCTCGGCACCAACGACATGATCATGGAAGCCACCGGTTATCTCGGTGCGGCGCAGATCCGGTTGTTTGACAACGATGGCACCGAAACGGTTTCCATCCGTGGCAACCGAAGTACCGTACAAGGATCTGAATTGCTGATGTTTGAAGAGAACGGGGCCAAAACTGTTGACATCAACGGTGAACTCGGCGACATTCAACTCGGACAGAACAGTCAGATCCAGCTCGAGCCCACCGGGCACGACGAAGCCGCAGAGCTGATCATGCGCGACAATGACGGCGACGTCACCTTCTACCTGTGGGGTAACAAAACACCCACCAGCGGCGCCTTTATGGCATTACGCAACGATGCCGCTACCGGAACGATCGAACTCGATGCACAGGACAGCGAGATCACTTTGGGAGCATCCGACAAACTCAGATTGCAGGGGGTCGGTTTCCAATCCGCAGCAGAGATCGAGATGTACGACGACGATGGTGATCTGACGGTGGCCATCCGAGCCAACGAGAACACGAGTGAGGGCGCCGAGATCCTGCTGCGCAACGACGCAGGCACCACGACGGTGCAGCTCGATGCCGACCGGGCGGGCACCGGTGAGGGGATCATTATCACCGACCGCCTTGATTTCGATGAAAGCGCCAACCGCTTCACCATCCTCAACGGTGAGGAGGCTGATTTCAACAGCGACGGGTACCTGCAACTTGGGCAAACGACCACCGACAACCTTGTCCTGAGCGTCAATCACATCACCGCCCGCGACAACGGTAGCTACGCACCACTGCTGCTCCAGAACTATGGCGGAGATATCCTCCTGTGCGGCACGGAAAATGGCCAGGTCGGTATTGGCCTGACTTCGACCAGTGCCCTGCCCAGTTCGGACTACCTCCTCGCTGTCAATGGGAAGATGGTGTGCGAGGAATTGCGTGTCGATCTGCATGCCGACTGGCCAGACTACGTATTCAAGGACGGTTATCACCTTCGTCCACTCCATCAATTGAAACAGGAGATCCGGACACTCGGGCATTTGCCAGGCATTCCTTCAGCGTCCCAGATCAAAGAAGAAGGGCTGCACGTCGGGGAAATGCAACGCAAAATGCTCGAGAAGATCGAGGAGCTGACACTGTACATCCTGCAACAACAGGAACAGATCGACCAACTTTCCGCAACGATTGAACAACTCACTGAAAACAAATAGAGATGGTTCGGTATATCGCTTTGTTCACCATCTGTTTTCTCGCAGCAGTCGCGCCAGCCCAGTCCTACGAATACCTCGACGATGAGACCCGGGCCAAGATCGACAGCGTGGTCAATATCCAGATGCCCAACCTGACCGGGCTCGGGATCGGCATCGTTTACAAAGGGACGCTGGCCTACACCAAAGGCTATGGGACAGCCAATGAAAACGGGGATCCCTTTACAACGGTGACACAAACGGTCATCGCCTCGGTCTCAAAGATCATCACCGCGATCCTGGCCATGCAGCTCGTCGAGGCAGGTGACATCGATCTGGATGATCCGGTTTCTGATTATGTCAGCTCAAGCAATTTCCCAGGCATTACCAT
>JAWWBX010000155.1:0-9864 GCA_033720735.1 Saprospiraceae bacterium | reverse complement strand
TGGTGTGGATCTCGGGTCGCTTTTCGTGGATGTGGCTTACAAATTCGGGCTGTCGAAGTTTTTCGAGGACATTAACAACGACGCGAACAAGAACATCTTTCTTGTGAATGCGGGGATCCGGTTTGGGGGGTAGGCAGATGAATGACCTCAGGGCACTTCGAGCTCTCCGGGCATGTTGGTGCTATCTACCCGCCAGTTGTTTTTCAAGCAAGACTTGCATTTGCAGCACTGTCTGCTCGAGCTGAGCGATGCGATCTTTCATTTGCTTTTTTGCTCCGGCAAGTTCTTTGACGGCGTTGATCAGCATATACGTCATGGCCGAGTTGTCGACCTGGAGGTAGGAGTCGCCCCGATGACTGAATGTACTGACCATGTGGGGTGCCACTTCCCGCAGTTCCTGGGCGATGACACCAATATGTTCTTTGGAGATGTCGTACCCGCTCATGGCATTGTACCTGAACTTCACCGGCCTGATCCGCAGGATTTCCTCCAGCCCTTCGCGATAATTGGCAATGTCCTGTTTGAGCCTGCGGTCCGATGAGGCCGTCCATGAGCCGCCATTCACTTTCTTGACGATGTCTGCATTGACCTCCAGAATGGCGGATGGCGTGGTAGTACCGATCCCGACGCTGCCCGTATCCGTCACGGTCACGTGCGGTTGCCCCCCGGCATACAGGACCAGCTGGTCGTCAGGGCTGGTATCGAACCCGGCGCCGATCCCCGTGCCGGAATTGTGATTCGAGAAGATGCCAAAATTGTTGGCCACGGCGATATGTCCGCCATTGACCTCGAGGAGCGCGTTGCCGATTGCGCTGCCGGGCGTTGTGGTCCCGATGCCCACCTTGTTCAGGTTGCCTCCACCGGTCTCCCCAAGGATGATATGATCATCGGAATGGCCGCTCCCGGCCACATCGAGCTGTACGTAGCCGGCGGCGGCGTTGGGGATCATCAGCATGCCCTGGTCGCCGTCGCGGACCTGAACGAAGCTTCCCGTTGCCAGGATCTCGCCGTTGACCTCGAGTGTCTGGGTCGGCGATGAGGTGCCGATGCCGACTTTCCCATCCTTGCGGACGACCATGGCATTGGATCGCGCGCTGGTTGAATCGCCATTGCCGACGATGAATAGTGGTGTTTCCGGGGTTGGAGTTGATTGCGCCAAAATGATGGAATCATTGAACATGCCGATCACCAGGCCGGCGTAACCGTTGGCGATGTTGCGGTTGCCCATGGCGGTAGACAGAGTCCCCTTAGACTGTGTTGTAAATCCGAAAGCTGCAGACCCGGTCCCTGATGCCTCCGTATTGCTCTGGAGTGCCAGGGAGAAGTTGCCAATGGCTTCTGTGTTCTGACCTATGGACAGCGCAGCTTGTCCACCAGCCGATACATGATTTCCTAACGCCACAGAGAAGATGCCTGAAGCATGAGACGATTGCCCGCCTGCGAGAGAATAAAATCCGGTGGCCTCGGTCAGCCAGCCCAGCGCTGTCGAAGCACCACCGGTCGCTTCCGTTGACAGCCCCATGGCGACGGCTGACACCCCGGTTGCCCGCGTATTGTTTCCGAACGACATCGCGCCATCGGCCGTCGCCCTTGCCAGACTTCCCAATGCAGCCGAAAAATCTCCGGAGGCCAACACATCCCGCCCGGCCGCAATTGAATAGAAGCCCACGCTATCGCGATCCCAAAAGGTTGAAAAAACCGGTGCATCGATTGTGCCGGCTCTCACAGCAGCCTTGTCACCATACCACATCAGGCGGCTGCCAATACCTGAGACGGGCGGATCGGCCGGGTTGGCAAGATCCACTGTATCCGTGACCAACATGTCGCCGGTTACGTGCATTGGGGCCTGCGGATCATAGGTATTCACCCCGACAAAAGCGGTCTCCCTGCGGATGGTGATGGCATTCTGATCAGCGGAGACGTCGCCATTGTTGGTGTTGTTGACGCCCAGATGCAGCCGGTTGGCAAAACCGTCATAGTGGATATAGCCACCGCGGATATTGAGCGGTGTAGTCCCCTCGCGAAAGCGGATACGGCCCGACTCAAACTGGTCGCTGTCTGCACTGCCCTGCAATGTCAGGATTGGCCCGGTGATGGCATCGTCAGGGCCCACAATTGTCACTGCTGACTTGTGCAATACGGCATTGGTATCTACATTGACCAGCAACTGTCCGTGCGTCGTCAGGGTGCGCTCAGTAAAGTCTCCCAGTATCAATGGCATGTCTGATGAGTCGTTGGCGATGTAGAGTTTGTGGTCGCCTGTTTCATTGAAGCCGGCATACTTCCCGAGGAAGACGTTGTGCGATCCGGTGCTGTTGTATCCTGCATGATGTCCGACAATGGTGTTCTCCGCGCCGGCCAGGCTCAGATACATCGCTGAATCCCCGACCACCACATTGTGATCGGCGTTCTGAAGAAAGAAGGCCGCTGCCTGGCCGTAGATGGTGTTGTTGTTACCACCGCCAAGGTCACCTCCGGCATCCTCACCGACAATCGTGTTCTGACTGCCGCTTGTCATCGCAAAGCCTGTTCCGTCACCAATCAGCACATTCTTTCGGCCCGACTCCAGATACGTACCGGCAAACGTGCCGACAAAAGTGTTGCGGTCTCCGGTCGATACCGAATCTGCTGTAAACGTGCCGCCCGACCCGTAACCGAGGTACACATTTCGCGGGCCAACAGACTTTCGTCCTGAGAAGGCACCGTAAAAGGCACTCAGCCCGGTAGATGCGAACTCCCCGGTTCCTACGCCAAAAAATGTGCTGTTCCTGGTCGTGTCGCTATGCCGGCCTGCAAAGGCGCCCACGAAGGTGTTCTGGGCAAACGTTGACGATGTCGGCGCATTATTCTCCCCCGCTACAGCCCCAATAAATGTATTGTTGCGACCGTCCGTGTTGTCTGCGCCGGCACGCAAACCGACAAACGTGTTGGCGGATCCCGTACTGTTCCTGCCAGCTTCCATGCCAATGTGTATCACGTTGGAAAGAAGCTCGCTCACATTCATCCCGGCACCCCTTCCTATCAGTACACTCCCTCCGGTCGTCCCCAACTCCAGGATCTTTCCGCCAGTTTTCATGATCTCCTTCCCATTGGCGGCCAGCCGGATCGTGTCCTCATCGGGCGATTCCTCCACGGTGACGTGCGTATCCCGGTCCTGATCACGCAGGCCGGTCGTCGTGCTGACGAGTTCGACCCAGGAGGTATCCTGGCGGAACCAGAACGTCCCGGTATCCGTATCGTAGACCAGCAGCCCGTTGGCCGGATTGGCGATCATGAGCCGCTGTGTACTGTCAACACGCGGCACCAGGACCCCCCTGGTGGTGGAGCGCACATCAAGCATCGCACTTGAGTCGGGCGGTGCGCCGTCGGTGGAAATACTGACTTGTGCCATTGCACAAACAGATGTCGTAAGGATCAGGAATGTGATAATGCAGGATCTCAAAGCATTCGGTTTTACTGTGTGAAACATGAATTTAACCGGATCAGCCACTCTGACAGGTAAGTTTGCCGAGCCATTTGCTGACATCAACCGTTGCAGCCAAAATGCGAAATCTCGACCGGCCAAACCTCTATGAATTCCCGTATTGAAGCTGATACCGGGCCTTTCTTTAAGGTGTCCTGAGTCGCTGAGCGATTATACCAGTGCTCGATTGGCAACACCAGCTTGTCGTGGGAGGTTGCCTAGTTGAATTACACCCTGTGAGCTACGATGATGATGGCCAATGAATTACAGACTCAGGTGGCGCAGTTGCAGGATGTAGGTTTGATGTTTTAGGTTTAAGGTTGGGCGTTCTCTTCCTTTAGCCTTTGAAATTTAGGATTTGACCTTTTGCCTTTAAGCAAAGATGCCGTCCCGAATCATCGGAACGGCATCTTTGCGCAAGTAGCCCCTAGGGGCCGCCCAAAGGGCGATGAGCCTTTGGCTCAAATCGAACCCCGGTTTTACTCCCTTAGGCGGTCAAGGACTTGTAGTTTGTGCCATGAAGAGTGTTTGAGTTTGTACTCACGTTTACGAGCCAAGGTTCGGTTGGTATAAGCTTCGAAATAGACAAGCGACCATGGTCCTTTTCTGGCTGTATACGAGGCCTTCTTGCTGTGATGCTCTCTAAGACGTCGTTGCAGGTCATCGGTTGATCCGATGTAGTAAGTTTGATCCTTCAGGCTCTGCAGAAAATAAACGTAGTGGAAGGTGGTCATATGCGGGCCGTTTTTGTAAACAAAAAAAGGGCAAGTACATGCCTGCACTTGCCCTTGAATACTTCAAAGTAGCCCCTAGGGGAATCGAACCCCTGTTTCGAGGATGAAAACCTCGCGTCCTAACCACTAGACGAAGGGGCCATTTCAGCCTTTGGCTGTTGGCCGTTGGCTATTGGCGTTGCTCGCATCTTCAGGTGTTGGAGTGACTTCTCATTTGTCCCTGAAGCAAAAAGCCAAAAGCTATTAGCCAATGGCCTTTTTAAAGCACGGCAAATATATACTTTTTCACAATTTACAACCGTGGCATGTGATTTGTTCCCAATGCTGGTACAAGACATCGCATCGCGGTACAATTGCCTATTTTTGGGCGGCCATTTTGCTCATCGATGAAAGCACTCGTCCCGGTCCTGTTGACTTGCCTGTTGTGCCTGACCATGCACGCACAGCCGGTGTCTGTTACCACTGATGGCCTTACGCTGCATGCGGATGAGACGGCGCTGGCCGCATGGCAGGAACGCCACCATCCGGTGCTGCATGGCTTCCCGATTTCCGAACAACTCGTACTCACCTCGGGTGTGACGGCACCCCTGAGGTTCGAAAAGGCCGAACGGGTCGTTCTGGTCATCGACCCGGGTAAAACGCAGGCGCGTGGCACACTGATCTGTACCCGGCCCGACGGGACCGAACTGCAACGCCTGCAGATCACCCGGAACGACCGACGACTGTTACTGGAGGTCGGGACTGCCGATTTCAACCTGCACTTCCAGCAAAGCGGCAAAGCGGAGAAACTGCACCTGACCAGGATCTATGTCGTGCCGCCTGTCTCTCAGAACGCAATGCGCGACTTCGGCTTCAATACCTCACTCGACTGTGAGCCCAACGCCAGCTGCCCGGATGGCGCACCCTGGAGCGACCAGGTACGCGCGGCCGTGCGCATCATGATGGTTCTGCAGGAAGGCGTGGGCTGGTGCAGTGGTACGCTGATGAACAATACGGCCGGTGACGGGCGTCCCTTTATCCTGAGTGCCGAGCATTGCCTGGCGGAGTACACCCCGATGTGGGACCTGTGGCGGTTCGATTTCAGCTACCGGTCAGATGCGTGTATGACACCGGGCACCGAACCAGTCGCCAGCTCCCTCACCGGCTGCACGCTGCGCGCAAAGCAGCGCGACACCGACTTCCTGCTCCTCGAGCTCAACGATCCCGTGCCGGTCTTTTTCAACGCCTACTTCAGTGGCTGGAACCGGACACCGGACTATGCACCCGGCAAGACGGTGCTGATCCATCATCCTTCCGGCGATATCGCCAAGATGTCGACCGACTTCCATCAGATCACGTTATGGGAGAATTCCCTGATCTGGAATGAGGGCTACACCACGCCTGAGAACACGCATTACCGCAGCCGCTTTGACCTCGGGACGTTTGAGCCGGGGTCTTCCGGCGGAGCCATTTTTGATACATCTCGTCACGTGATCGCACAGCTGCACGGCGGCATCGGTGATTGCAATGCCAACACGGCGTACTCAGGCCGGGTGTCCGTATCCTGGGAATACGGTGACGACGCCAGTGGGAGACTGGCGGACTGGCTCGATCCGCTGGGCACCGGTCAGATGATCCTCGACGGGTCGGAGCACCCCGATCAGGGCAACGTTTTCCATGTTACAGGTGTCGTACGGGACCCGATGGGCCGGCCCGTGCGCGATGTGATGGTCACGCTGGATGGTGGTGTGGTGCTCAACGTTGAGGCAGATACGAACGGAGTGTTTGCCATTAGCGAGCTGCCACGCTCATCGGAGATCACTTTCAGTGCCCGCAAGAACAACAACCCGAAAAACGGCGTATCGGCTGCCGATCTCTTTTTGATCAAGAAGCATCTTCTTGGAGATGCCCCCTTCACTGAACCATGGCAGGTGCTTGCCGCGGATGCTACCGGGAATGCGACTGTTTCGGCCGGTGACATCCTGATCCTCCAGAAGTTGCTGCTGGGACTGGTTGCCGTGCTACCCACGCAGGACGCCTGGATCTTTGACCCTCCTTCCATCAGTGTCCTCGAGCCGGCAGATAGCGAAGTCCAGATCGAGTTCACCGCGATCAAGGTCGGTGATGTGAACGGGACGGCTGATCCTAATCAGTGAAAAGTGAAAAGTGAAAAGTGAAAAGTGAAAAGTGAAAAGTGAAAAGTGAAAAGTGATGGTCGTTTTTCACTGTTCACTTTTCGTTTTTCACTTTAAATCACTATCACCGTTAACCGCGCTGCACTCACCTGTTTTCCCGCATCATCGTGGATGTCGATTTGCCAGACGTGCAGCCTTCGTCCGAGTTTGACGGGTTTCGCAGTAGCGTGAACGTGGCCTGAAGTGGCCTGGCGCAGATGATTGATATTCAGCTCGATCCCGACCACTTTTTGCTTGCCTGGTTCAGCGACGACCAGGGAGGAGGCGAGCGATGCGACCGACTCGGCAAGGGTCGCTGATGCCCCACCGTGCAGGATGCCGTAGGGCTGGACAGTGCGGTGATCAACGGGCATCGAGCCGGTGATCGAGGTGTCTGTGACCTCAGTGATCAGAATATCAAGGTGCTCCAGCATGGTGCCTCGGCGATTGGCATTCAAAGTGTCCGGGTCGGGGCGGATCGTCCAGATATTGTTGCTCATGCGATCCCGGCTTTCCGTGTGATGTATTCGGCGATCTCCTGCCATTCCGGCGGGTTGAATTCCCGCCACACACCCTGATTCGAAAACCAGGTGACCTGCCGCTTGGCATAGTTGCGGGTGTGTTGTTTGATCTTTTCGATCGCTGTCTCCAGGTCCCATTTTCCAGCGAGATAGGCAAAGATCTCAGTATAACCGACCGTCTGCAAGGCTTGCAATTCCTGATAGCGTACGAGCGATTCTGCTTCCCGGACGAGCCCGCGTGCGATCATGGCATCCACCCGGCGGTTGATCCGGTCGTACAATTCGTCGCGCGGCCGATTGCAAAAGATCCGTATCGCCCCAAACGGCCGGCTCGCTTGTTGCTCGCGGCGGAACGAAGAAAAGGGCTGACCCGTATAGTCGATCACCGTCAGGGCACGGATGAGCCGGTGGGGGTTGTGGTGATCGACTTCGGCATAGTAGGCCGGATCGCGGTGCTGGAGCGCCGTCTGCAGGACGGCAAGTCCCGACGTCTCCAGCGTTTCTTCCCAGTACGTGCGATAGGACTCAGGCACGTCCGGCATTTCGTCAAAGCCGTCAAGGAGCGCGCGCAGATAGAGCCCCGACCCACCCGTGACAATGACGAGGTCGTGCTGCTGGAAGAGATCATCGAGCAGTGCCAGCGCTTCCCGGGCCCAGATCCCGGCGCTGTAGCGATCGGTGATATCCAGCGAATCAACAAAATAGTGGGTTGCCCGGGCCAGCTCTTCGGCAGTGGGTTTTGCGGTGCCGATCGACATCTGGCGGTACATCTGGCGGCTGTCGGCTGAAAGGACGACGGTGTCGAAGTGCTCTGCCAGCGCAATGGCAATACCGGTCTTCCCAACTGCCGTCGGACCAGCGACCGCTACCACGTATTTGTTACTTTTGGAAGGCACAGCAGGAATTTAGTGTGATTTACAAAATTCTCCGGCCTCTCGCCGCGCTTGCGCTGACCATTTACTTCCGAAAGATCTATGTGATCGACGCCCATCACCTGCCAAAGCATGGCCCGGTGATCCTGGCTTGCAATCATCCGAGCGCGTTCATGGAGGCCTGCCTCCTGGCGTGTTTCCTGCCGCGTCCTCTCCATTTCCTGACACGCGGAGATTTTTTCAAGCGCGGCCTGGCGACCTGGTTCCTGCGCCAGACCAATCAGATCCCGATCTATCGCGCCCGCGACGGCTTTGGCAACCTGCGCAGCAATAAAGAGACCTTCGAGGCATGTTATGACCGCCTGGCGAGGGGTGATGTGATCCTGATGTTCCCCGAAGCCCGCACCATCCTGGAGAAACGCTTGCGACCCGTGCAGAAAGGGGCCGCGCGGATCGGCCTCGGAGTCACCGGGCGTCATCCGGATGTTGTGCCGGTGATCGTTCCGGTAGGGGTGACCTACTCGGACCCGCGACAACCAGGCGGCGACGTCATCCTGAAATTCTCGAAACCCATTGCGCTCAAGGACTACACCGACCAATTCCGGGAGCAACCGCAAGAGGCTGTCCGCGTGGTCACAGAGCGGCTCGAGGCGGCCATGCGCTCGTTGATCATCCATTTCGACGACGTATCCCGCGAACAGATCTTTGATCTGATCATGCCGGTTCTGGAGACGGCTCCGCAACCATTTCCGGTCGTGTCCCGGAGCACTTCTGCCTTCGACGAGCAGCAGGCCATTGCCACCATGCTCAATGAGATGGATAATGAAACATTCGAACGCATGCGGGGATTGCCACGGGTGGCTGCGGAGTATGGCGAGATCGTGCGGCCGGCGCTGCAAAGAGCCTTTGACCGGCCGCCATCGATCTCTGTTGGACTACCCGTCTACCTGGCAGGCAAGGCAGTCAATGCACCTGTCAATCTGCTCCTCGATGTCATCGTGGCGAGGATCACAGCCGAGACCTTCAAGGGTCCGGTGCGGGCAATGGCGGGCTTTATTATCTGCGCGGCGTATTACCTGATCATCGTGCTCATCGGCGGCTGGTACTTCGGCAGCTGGGGGGCAATGGGCGGATTGGTTGTGGTGATGATTGGTTATTTTGCCGTGGCCAATGCCAGGATGTCGGATCAGGTCCATTGGTTGCGCTGGAGCTTCAGCCGACGCACCACGCGGCAGCAGATCACGCAAGCACTTGCTCCGGCAACCGAGGCGATTGGAACCCGGGACCGGTCGGGATGATCCGGATAAAATAGTTTGATCGATGCAGATGCAACAAGCCTTCTTTCTGCTGCTTATCAGCGCGGCGCTCGGATGCACGGCGCCCTCGGAACAAAACGATACACCGATGCAGGAACCACTCCCATATGCCATGGCCATTCACGGAGGTGCCGGGACGATCACGCGTGCGAACATGACGGAGGAGATGGAAGCCAACTACCTGGCGGCTCTGGACCAGGCACTGACCATTGGTGAAAACATTCTCAAGGAAGGAGGAAGCAGCCTGGATGCCATTCAGCAGACCATCATGTTTCTGGAGGACACACCGTATTTCAATGCCGGCAAGGGCGCCGTCTTCACCAACTCGGGTACCAACGAACTGGACGCGTCGATCATGGACGGCAAGACACAGAATGCCGGTGCCGTCGGTGGCGTCACCAACATCAAAAACCCGATCATCGCCGCGCGTGCCGTCATGGAGAAGTCCGAGCACGTGATGCTCACGGGAAAAGGAGCGGAACAATTTGCTGAGGAACAAGGAATTGAGATAGTTGATCCAGAGTATTACTTTACCCAACAGCGCTGGGATGCCCTGCAACGCGTCAAGGCACGCGAGACCCCCGCGTCTGAACTGAGTGAGAGTGACCGGCACGGAACCGTCGGGGCTGTCGCACTCGATATGCAGGGCAACCTCGCAGCCGGGACCTCCACCGGCGGGATGACCAACAAGCGCTACAACCGGGTCGGTGACGCGCCCATCATCGGGGCCGGAACGTATGCCGACAATGCCACCTGTGCCGTCTCGTGTACTGGTCACGGCGAATATTTTATCCGTTATGCCGTC
>JAWWBX010000154.1:0-9950 GCA_033720735.1 Saprospiraceae bacterium | reverse complement strand
GTGGGCAACGTTTCATACTTCAAGGTCTACTCCGGTGTCGTACGTCCCGGTGATGAACTGGTCAACCCGGCCAACCGGACGAGCGAGCGGATCAACCAGATCTTTATTGCGAATGGAAAGAACCGCACACAAGTCGATGAACTGCGTGCCGGTGACCTGGGCGTGACAGTCAAGCTCAAAGACACGCATACCAACGACACCCTGAATACGAAAGGTACGGACCATCGGATCGAACCGATCAACTTCCCCGAAGCACGCATGCGCGTGGCGGTAAAGCCACCGAGCAAGGCGGAAATGGAAAAACTCGCCAAAGCACTCCAGGCGTTGCATGAGGAAGATCCGACACTGATCATTGAGCATTCACGCGAGTTAAAACAAACAATACTGCACGGGCAGGGTCAAATGCACCTCGATATTGCCAAATATCGTGTCGAGAAGGTGTATCAGCTGCATATGGATTACATCCGGCCACGAATCCAGTACCGCGAAACGATCACACGCGTTGCCAATGATTCCTACCGGCACAAGAAACAGTCAGGTGGTGCCGGGCAGTTTGCCGAGGTGCATATGCGCATTGAGCCATATTTCGAAGGCATGCCTGATCCCAGCGGTCTAACCGTGCGCAAGACGGAGATGGAAGAACTGGACTGGGGCGGACATCTGGCCTTCTACTGGTGTATTGTCGGCGGATCGATCGATGCCAAGTTTTCAAACGCGATCAAGAAGGGCGTCATGGCCAAAATGATGGAGGGGCCGTTGACCGGATCCTACGTCCGCGATATTCGCGTGTGCATCTATGACGGAAAGATGCACCCGGTGGACTCCAATGATATGGCATTCCAGATAGCCGGATCCATGGTTTTCAGGAATGCCTTTCAGCAGGCCGGCCCCCAGCTATTGGAGCCGATCTATGATGTTGAGATACTGTGTTCGGATGATGTGATGGGTGATATCATGGGCGATCTGCAAACGCGCCGGGCAATGATCCTTGGGATGGAAGCTGACGGGCATTACCAGAAGATCCGCGCCAAGGTGCCATTGGCTGAGATGTACAAGTACAGTTCGACGTTGCGGTCACTGACACAAGGGCGCGCCAAGTTTTCCCGGACATTTGCTGAGTACGCTTCGGTACCGCCTGATGTCCAGAAGAAACTCGTCGACGAGTACCAGGCCGAACTGCAGGAAGCATAGTGCAAAACGAAACGCTAGGAGAATTCATGACGGGCCGGGATATTCTCCCGGCCCTTTTTACATAACATGGGCAGAACAGTCCTCATATTCGGCTCCCTGGCAGCAGCGGTCCTCGCCCTCACCCAGCTCGCCAAATGGAGCCTGCTGGGATTCGACAACGGCCTGGATGTCCTGACTGCACTGATCGTTGTCGGCCTGCTCGGAATCGGCTTCGTCGCCCACCGTCTGATCATGCGACGGCAACAGGCCAGCAGGCCTCCCTTTGATCCCGCCAACGCCGGCAAACTGGGGATATCAGATCGTGAGGCAGAGGTACTCCAACTGATGGCACAGGGGTTGTCCAACAAGGAGATCGGCCAGGCCCTGTACATCTCAGAAAGTACGGTCAAGACACATGTCTCACAACTGTTGATCAAGCTGGATGCCAAACGGCGGTCGCAGGCCATCGCTCACGCCCGGGCCAAGGGCGTGCTGGAATGATCTGCTATTGCGACAGGATGTTCGCTACTTCACTGCACGGCCCTGGTTTCCAGCCATTGCAGGATATCCCGGATCACTTCCTCCCGGTTGATCTCCTGGAACAATTCATGGTAGGCACCCGGATAGACCTTGAGCGTCTTGTCCTCAGTGCGCGCCAGCTGATGAAAGAGCTCGCTCGCATCCGGCCTGGTCAATGCGTCAGCGTCACCATGCAACAACAAGACCGGAGTGTCCCAGTATGCCAATTTGCCTTTGATCTCCCTACTTGCCCGCATCAACTCCGCACCCGTGCGTGCCCTGATGCCTCCTTTGTAGTGCAGGGGATCACGCTCGATTGTCACCTGCACAGCCGGGTCACGCGAAAGCCGGGTATTATCCAAAGGCACGGTTCTCAGCCCGGGCAGGAGCCGTGACAACAATCCGCTCATGGCCTGTAATACCGGCGAAATGTCAGGATTGACCTGAAACAGCCCGGCAGTAAACACCGCACCACTCAACACCCCGGGATGCTCAAGAATCCAGGAAGCCGCAATTAATGCTCCCATGCTCTGGGCAATCACGAAGAACGGTTGGTCGCCCACGAGCGGTTTCATCCGTTCGACCACCTCCCCGAAATCGGAGAGATAGTGAGAGAAATCACCAACGTAGACTTGTTTGCCGCCAGAGCGTCCGTGACCGCGCAGATCATACCGGAAGACCGAGTACCCGTGGGCATTCAAGGCTCCTACAACGTGATCGTAACGTCCCAAATGGTCGTGCAAGCCATGCAGAAGCACGACCCAGGCCCGGGTACTGTCCACCTCATCGAGCTGGAGGTGCAGGCGCAGGCCCGTGGAGGTTGTAAAGTACTGATGCACAGTGGGTGGTTGTCCGGTAAAACTAGTGAAAAGCCCCTAACGTGTTTTTACTTCACCCCGGATCGTCCGTAGGCGACGGGCAGGAGATCGGCGATTCGTTCGTAGCCGAGATATCCATGCTCTTCCAGATACTCTGGCTCCAAGACGTTGCCATCCGTATCGAATCGTACGGGCACTTTCTTGAGGAACAAATAGGTCACCTGCACGTCATCACTGGCCCGGGCCATCTCTTGCATATCGTTTTGCAGGATCGAGCGCTCCGACCGGTGTCCCAGCGATCCGGCAATATTGCCCATGGCGTTTTTCCGCGTCAGCATGACCCTGTTCTTCTCGTGTAAGTAGACGACTTTGAGGAAGCCGTCGAACGACAATTGGAGCACGTCCGGTGCGGATGGATCCTGGCGAACGATGCGGCTGACCCGGGCAGGTCCCAGATCCTGGACGCTCGTTCCTTGCGGAAGGCTGTGGTAGATCTCGAAACCCTCCCTGCGCAAGGCATTCGCAGCCAGTGACCGCAGAAAATGCCGCAAGCTGCCGGCATAGGATTCCTCACGCGCTCTGGCCCACTGGGCCGCCTGCTTCTCATCCTCTGGTTGGAGTTCGGTAAACAGTGGCTTGCCGCGATAGCTGATGGCCGTTCCCGCGATGCGCGCTTCCTCCAGCAAGAACAGGATCCGATACCCAAGCGCCAGGTTCTCGATCTGGAGCAGGTCAGTCGCGTGGGCCTGCAGGGCGTCGTCCTTTTCCTCGAAGAGCAGTACCTCCGGATTGAGGATCCGGCAATGTTTGCCGTTGGCGGTATATCCGAAAAACCCCTCCTCGAAGTCCTTGAGCCACCGCTTGCGTTTTTTGGAGGCGTTGGCTGCCACCACCACCTCGTCAAGCGCCATCCCTGCGGGCTTGAGGACAATGCGCTTCTCCAGCGGGGTCATTGTGAGCAGCAGATCCTCAGACCATGCCGTGTACCCAAGGAAGGAGGCGATCAGAGTAAAGCGGCCTGGCGGAGCGTTGAGAGTGAAGGTACCATCAGGCGCTGTCAGCGTACCTGACGAAGTACCTGACAGCCATACATGCGCCCCGGCCAGTGGTCGGTCCTGACCGTCGACGACCACACCCCTGATCTGCGCCAGGGAGCAAAGCGGGATGAGCATCGCCATCAAAAAGGTCAGTCGTAACGCCATCACTCAGTACCGATGATACATGATCTTGTCGTACAAAACTATCCCGGACATGACATTCAGGCTGCGCGGGTTGATCAGGCCAGCTTTTCAGCCAGAAACTGCCCGGTGTGCGATGCTTTGCATTGAGCGATCTTCTCCGGCGGTCCTTCGCATACGAGAGCACCGCCATGCTCGCCAGCGTCCGGACCGAGATCAACGACCCAATCTGCCGATTTGATCACGTCCATATTGTGTTCAATGACGACGACCGAGTGCCCCAGTTCAACCAGTGCATTGAGCGCTTTGAGCAGTTTGTCGATATCATGAAAATGCAATCCGGTGGTGGGCTCATCGAAAATGAACAGCACCTTGTTCTCTTCACTTTCCTTGCCCAGGAACGACGCGAGCTTGACACGCTGCGCTTCACCGCCAGACAAGGTACTTGACGATTGACCCAGTTTGATATAACCGAGACCCACGTCGTAGAGCGGCTGGATCTTGCGGATGATCTCGTCTTCGCCGGCAAAGAATTGCATGGCTTCTTCGATACTGAGGTCCAGCACCTCGTAAATATTTCGTCCCTTGTATTCGACTTCCAGCACCTCGCGTTTGAAGCGCTTGCCCTTGCAGTCCTCACAGATCAGCTTGACATCAGCAAGAAACTGCATTTCGACCACGATCTCGCCTTCACCTTTGCAGGTTTCGCAGCGCCCACCTTCCACGTTAAACGAGAAGTGCTTGGGCTTGTAGCCGCGCACCTTCGAGATCTGCTGGTCAGTAAACAGCTTGCGGATCGGATCGTAGGCCTTGACATAGGTAATGGGATTGGACCGTGATGAACGGCCGATCGGATTCTGATTGATAAATTCCACCTGTCCGACCAGGTCCAGGTCCCCTGACAAGGTCCCGAACGCCGACGGCCCGGAAAAGATCTCTCCTACATGTGCCCGCAGTGCGGGATACAGCACGTGTTTGACAAGACTCGTCTTGCCTGATCCCGACACACCGGTTATGACGGTCATTGCCTGCAGAGGAACTGTCACGTCGATCCCTTTCAGGTTGTGCACCCGCGCGCCTTTCACCAGCAGTTTGTTGGTGACCGGCCGTCGCCGTTCCGGTACCGGCAAACTGCGTTGACCCGTGAGGTATTGTTGTGTCAGACTATCGGCGGCATTCTGCAGGAAAGCCTCGTACGGGCCGCAATAAATGACTTCTCCACCGTGGATCCCCGCCCGCGGGCCAATGTCCAGTATTACGTCGGTATGCTTAATGATCTCCTCTTCGTGTTCGACCACGATGACCGTATTGCCCAGGTCGCGCAAATGCTCCAGTACGCCGACCAGGCGGTTGGTATCGCGCGGGTGAAGTCCGATGCTCGGCTCGTCGAGCAGGTACATTGAGCTCGTCAGATTACTGCCAAGCAGTCGCGTGAGGTTGATGCGCTGGGTTTCACCACCACTCAGGGTTGAAGACACGCGTTCAAGGGTGAGATATCCCAGTCCCACCTCACACATCGTGTGCAACCGGCTTCTGACCTCGATCAGGATGCGCTCGGCAATCTGTGCTTCATAATCTGTGAGGGCCAGGTCGGCAACGAACTGCCTTAATTCCGAGATCGGCATTTCAGCCAGTTCGGGGAGGCTTTTATCACCAACCTTTACGTACACCGCTTCGCGTCGCAAGCGGCCGCCGTCACATTCTGGGCACCGCGTCCTGCCACGGTAGCGCGCCAGCATTACGCGGTTCTGGATCTTGTAACTTTTGGATTCCAGCTCGCTGAAATACGCGTCAATGCCTTTCACCCCTTTCGCACCCGCCCACAGGAATTTCTTCTCTTCTTTCGACAGATCGTGGTAAGGCCGGTGGATGGGAAAGTCATACGCTGCAGCATCCCTGATGAACCGCTCCAGCCATCGTCGCGATTTTTCACCGTTCCAGCAAACCACGGCGCCCTCATACACGCTTTTTGATGGAACGGGAATCACCTTGTCCGGATCGATGCCCATGATGCGTCCGAAGCCTTCGCAGCGTGGACATGCGCCATACGGGTTGTTGTAATTGAACAGCGCCGGGGTGGGCTCGATAAATTCGATCCCGTCGAGTTCAAACTTGTTGTTGTAGGTCGTGGTTTCGCCGTCGATGACGTCGACCACACACGTGCCATTGCTCTCGTAGATCGCCGTTTGCACGCTGTCTGCAACACGCTTGCGCTGGTCTTCATCCGCCCGGTGAACAGCGAACCTGTCGATCACCAGAACAAAGTGCGACACCTCCTTGCTGGCGAGAGAAGCCTGCAGCTCCTTACGCCCTGACTCGAGAAACTCTTCAATACGCTGGGTCTTACCCTTGTACTCGATGCGGGTGTAGCCTTTTTGCACCATGATCTCCAACTCCTTGCCGATGGTGCGATCGTCATTGTGATCATGCAGAGGCGCCAGCAGACGGACTTTCGCCCCTTCCGCCAGTTCATAGATGGCATCGACGATGTCGGATACTGAATGACGCCTGACCTCGTCGCCCGAGACAGGCGAGATCGTGCGACCAACCCGCGCGTAGAGCAAGCGGAGATAATCATAGATCTCTGTCAGGGATCCGACGGTCGAGCGGGCATTGCGGGTGCTGACCTTTTGTTCAATCGCGATGGCCGGGCAGATCCCCTTGATATAGTCGACCTCCGGTTTCTTCATCCGGTTGAGAAACTGCCGGGCGTACGATGAGAGGCTTTCCACGTAACGGCGTTGCCCTTCCGAATACAGGGTGTCCATGACCAGGGACGATTTTCCCGATCCCGACAAACCCGTCACCACCACCATTTTGTTTTTGGGGATGACGACATCAATGTTCTTCAGATTGTTGGAGCGCGCTCCTTTGATATAGATCGCATGCTGCACATCCTCTGCGGCCTTCCTCTTAGCTCCCGGCATACAATTGGTAAGGTTTTTGCATCTTTACCCACAAATGTGCGATATCTCACAGAGATGTCGCCGTTAATCTTTTGTTAACGGGAGCAACGATGCAAATTTGTCCCGTTGAAGTTTATACATTAGTTTAGCGTAAAGGTTCATGTGAACCTGTTTTCATCACAAAACTTTTCGTCTATACGCGATACATCTCTACACTGACTGCAAAACAAGTTTGACTAACTAAAAGGGTGTAGACATGGAGTATGTATCGCTGACTGATCAGCAACTGATCAATCACTACCTACAGGGCGACGAAAAGGCCTTTGAAACCTTACTGGAACGGCACAAGAACAAGATTTACACGTCCATTTACCTGTTTGTAAAGGACCACGATCAGGCCAACGACATCTTCCAGGAGGTATTTATCAAGATCATCGATACCCTGCGCAAGGGGAAGTACAACCACGAAGGGAAATTCCTGCAGTGGGCCATGCGCATTGCGTACAATATGTGCGTCGATCAGTTTCGGCGTGCCAAACGACGCACCAAGGTATCGGCAACCGAAACGTTTGACATCTTCGATGTGCTCGAGTCCCCGGAAGAACACATGGAGGGTCAGATGATCCGCAATCAAACGCATAGCAAGGTGCGTATGCTCGTGGATATGCTCCCGCCGGAGCAACGAGAAGTGGTGATCCTGCGGCACTACGCGGATATGTCCTTCAAGGAGATCGCCGCTTTGACCCAGGTGAGCATCAATACCGCACTAGGCCGCATGCGCTATGCGTTGATCAACATCCGCAAGATGGTCGAGGAAAAGGAACTGGTGCTGCAATAGCAAACGTCTTCACCCCTTGCCCGATGCATTCGGGCACACCAGATACAACGAGCCTGTCCGGTCTATCCGGGCGGGCTTTTTTTTTGCGTCGGTGCGTCGGTGACTCAGTGACTCGGTGATTCGGTGACTCGGTGATTCTGTGACTCGGTGACTCGGTGACTTAGTGACTTGGCTAGTCAGTTTGTCGGTTAGCTCGTTCTTCGGTTTCTCGGTTTCTCGGTTTTTGTGGGACTGGATCGTAGCCATGGCCGCCCCACGGATGACAGCGGCTGATCCGCTTGATCCCCAGCCAGGTGCCCTTGAGCACGCCCCATTCCTCGATTGCCTGCACCATGTAATGCGAGCAAGTCGGCTCGTAGCGGCACGACGGCCCCAGCAAAGGTGAGATGGTCCATTGATAGACCCGCACCGGGAAAATGAAGAGCCGTTTGAGTAAGCGATTCATGGGATCTGGATCTCGATGCGTGGTTTGGAAGGGTCCAGCAGGAACAACTGTGCACGGCCGGTGTCGACCTGGAAACTCAGGATATTCTTCTGGTCGGCAAACAACTCAAACAACACCCCAAATTCGACGGTCATGATCGACAGATGCTGTACTCCAGGTACTTCCAGGTATAGCCAGATCGCGGTGAGGTCTTCTGACAATTCCTTCCCCACAAAGTTGAACGGATAAAACTGGTCGCCAATCTGCACGCTGAATTTCTCATTCAGATATGCCGTGATGAAAACATCGGCCTGCGCATGCTCTCGGGGAGTCCCCAGATGGAGGGCCGTGTCCGGTGCTACGGCTGTAAGAGCTGCCTCAAAATCATCCAGAAAAATCTGTTGTGCGATCTCCAGGGCCTGAGATGACGGGCGGTAGTAAATCTCACACCGGCTCACGTGAAAGTCGTGGACGGGCGCATGCCATATCGCTGCCCGTAAATCTGTCCCTGTCAGGACCAGCATCGCTGACAGGATGATCAGTCTCACCCCATCAATACCGATAGTAATCCGGCTTGTACGGCCCATGCTTGTCGACGTTGATGTACGCCGCCTGCTCGTCAGTCAATTGCTCAAGAGTTACCCCGAGTTTGTCCAGGTGCAAACGTGCCACTTTCTCATCGAGGTGCTTGGGCAGGACGTACACCTTGTTCTCGTAACGGTCCGGATGATTCCAGAGTTCAATCTGCGCCAGTGTCTGATTGGTGAACGAATTGGACATGACAAACGAAGGATGGCCCATCGCACATCCGAGATTGACCAGACGGCCCTCGGCCAGCACAATGATCTCCTTGCCATCAATATCGTACAGGTCGACCTGTGGTTTGATGGTGACTTTGGTATGTCCGTAGTTGTCATTGAGCCAGGCCATGTCGATCTCGTTGTCAAAGTGACCGATATTGCATACGATCGCCTTGTCCTTCATTTTGCGGAAGTGCTCACCGGTGATGACATCCTTGCAGCCGGTTGCCGTCACCACGATGTCAGCCTCTTCGACGGCATCGGTCATACGCTTCACCTCGTAGGCTTCCATCGATGCCTGCAGGGCGCAGATGGGATCGATCTCCGTCACCATGACCCGGCACCCCGCGCTGCGCAGCGACTCAGCCGATCCTTTCCCGACATCCCCAAAGCCGGCGACCACGGCGACCTTGCCGGCCATCATCACATCGGTGGCACGGCGGATCGCGTCGACCAGTGACTCGCGGCATCCATATTTGTTGTCAAACTTCGATTTGGTCACCGAGTCGTTGACGTTGATACAGGGCAGTGGCAGCGAGCCGGCTTTCTCACGCTCATACAAGCGATGTACACCCGTTGTCGTCTCTTCGGTAATCCCACGGATGCCAGGCACCAACTCCGGATACTTATCCAGCACGATATTGGTCAGGTCACCTCCGTCATCGAGGATCATATTGAGTGGCTGGCCGTCTTTGAAGGCATGCAGTGTCTGCTCGATGCACCAGTCGTATTCTTCCAGCGTCTCCCCTTTCCAGGCGTATACCGGAATCCCGGCCGCAGCAATGGCCGCAGCAGCATGGTCCTGGGTCGAGAAAATATTGCATGAGGACCAGCTGACCTCCGCTCCCAGTTCGACCAGGGTCTCGATCAGCACAGCGGTCTGGATGGTCATGTGGAGACATCCGGCAATACGGGCCCCTCGCAATGGTTTGCTGTCACCGTACTCGCTCCGGAGTGCCATCAATCCCGGCATTTCGGCCTCGGCCAACCGGATTTCCTTGCGCCCCCAGTCGGCGAGCGAAATGTCTTTGACTTTGTACTTGATCGTGGTGTCCACTGCTTGCATTGTATGAGATTCTTGTGTTTTCAGAAATTGAGCTGCAAAGATACGGTAATAACAGCTGAAAATCCGGATGGTTGGGTCACGCCAGGTACTGGCCTCAGCCGTTCAGGACGTCCTGATACAATGCCATCAGATCACCGGTCACCTTGTCGGCCGCAAACTTTCTGACGTGGTTCTTGCCGGCGGCAATTGCACCTGCCCGGTCGAAGGCGGGGTCACACAGGGTCAGCATGG
>JAWWBX010000153.1:0-9955 GCA_033720735.1 Saprospiraceae bacterium | reverse complement strand
TCGGTTCTTCGGTTTGACTCGTCGCCCACCCGCGTCCCTCGGTCCCTGAAGGGACGGCCTCCGCTCCTTCATATTCGATTTAATGTATGGCATCTTTTCACGCAAAGGGCGCAGAGCGAGTGGAGACTGCCCCTTGCCCATTTCCAACTGCCAACTACCTTTGCCTCATGAAACTACCAACTCCCATTCCTGTCCGCCAACTGGCTGACCAGGTCGGCGCACAACTGATCGGGGACGACAGCCTGATGATCACCGGGGTCAATGAGATCCACAAGGTGCAACCAGGCGATCTGACCTTTTCCGACGTAGAGAAGTACTTCAACAAGTCGTTGCAATCGGCCGCCACCGTCATTGTGCTCAACAAACCGGCCGAGTGCCCGCCAGGCAAGGCCATCCTGGTCTGCGACAACCCGTTTGAGGTGTACGAAAGTTTGATCGCACAGCACAGCCCGGCGGCGAGGCTGACTGCATCGATCGATCCGGATGCCGACATTCATCCCGACGCGCAGATCGAACCAGGTGTGGTGATCGGGCCGGAGGTGACGATCGGTGCCGATACCATCATCGAAGCCAACGTGGTGATCCGAACGCAAACGACCATCGGGAGGCGCGTTCAGATCCAGTCAGGTACGGTCATTGGTTCAGATGCCTTCTATTTCAAGAAACAGGACGAGCGCTACCGTAAGTGGACCTCGGGCGGACGCGTGGTGATCGGTGATGATGTCTACATCGGCGCCAACTGCACGATCAACCGGGGTGTTTCGGGAGATACGGTGATCGGCCGCGGCACCAAGATCGACTGCCTGGTGCACATCGCGCATGGCGTCGAGATTGGTGAGGACTGCATCATCGCCGGGCAGGTCGGTATTTCCGGCAAGACCATCGTGGGAGACCGCTGCACCATCTACGGACAGGTCGGCATCGCCCCTAGTCTCCGGATCGGGGACGACGTGGTCATCCACCCCAAGTCCGGCGTAGGTGAGGACCTGGAAGGCAACAAGCGATACTTCGGTGCACCCGCTCTGGAAGCCCGCGCCAAGTGGCGTGAGATCGCCGCCCTCAAACAACTCCCGGACCTGGTGCGCAAACTCACATAGTTCTACGTGTTCAGGTGTTCATGTGTTCATGTACCTGCCCTGATGGAGTAGTGTCAGCGAGTCACTGCCTTGCCGGCATCGCTCCGCCGAAGCTACGCGAAGGCGATGCAGGCAGGCGCCAGGGTTCATGTGTGTACTCTGGTGCCCAGAGTCCCAGCGTCTAACATCTAATGTCTAATATCTAACCTCTCTAGGCTGGCATCTCTAAACATTCCACCACCCGGCTGCATTCACTATTGCAAAGCAAAGATCACATGTACCATATCGTCATTATTTCCGGATCGGCACGCATGGGCAGACATACACCGAAAGCTGCGCTGGCGCTGGAAGAACGGTTCAATGCGCATAACAAGGTGGACAAGGTTTCGGTCATCGATGTCAAGGAGTATGATTTCCCGGTGATGGCAGAGCGCCTGAGCCGACATCCCAATCCACCGGACGGTCTGGCAGAATGTGGCGCCATCCTGGAGTCGGCTGATGCCATTGTGATCGCGTCGCCGGAGTACAACGGCAGCATGTCGGGTGCCCTCAAAAACACAATGGACTACTTCTACAAGGAATATCACCGCAAGCCTTTCGGGGTAGCGATGGTCTCGGGCGGCAAGCGCGGCGGCATCAATGCATCGCATGACATCCAGAAGTACATCCTTACGCTGGGAGGATACCCGATGCCTTACAAGCTCCTGATCCCTGATATCCGCAATACCATCTCAGAAGATGGTGTGCTTCAGGAAGAATGGTTGCATGGTGCCTTCGACAACTTCGTCCGTGAACTGCTCTGGCTCACTGAGGCGATCGTCACACACAAGAAAAAGTCGCGGAGCTAAGGCCGGCTCATCGTACCTTTACAGCGTTCTCACTGCAACATCGAACGCTGACACATGCGATACACGACGGCCCAAAAACTGGCGCACATTGGCCGGGTCATCATCGCCTGGACCCTGGCATATACATTTTTCGGATTCCTGCGGATGTACGGGATACAGGACCTGCCTGAGGCGGAGTTTGCCCAGGTTTGGACTCCACGTGACCTGATCGTCCAACTTGTTGTCGCTTCCCTGGCCACCGGCATTCTGTACGGGTCCCTCGATCTGCTGCTCGACCGTCCCAGGATCCAGCGCTGGGCTTACTGGAAGATCCTCACTCTCAAGACCTCCCTCAACCTGGTGATCGTGGTAGTGGTCCTGATCCTGCTGATCATGAGCGGCGTCCAACTGGGGGTCATCGATCCGGACAGCATGCTGGACACACGGCAACCGCGGGTGGCAATCAGCAAGTCAGCGTTCATCTTCATCGTGTACTTCCTGTTTGTGGATACGCTCCTGAGCATGTATCAGCAAGTGAAGCAGAAGTTTGGCAGGGGGATCTTTCAGGAAATGCTGCTGGGCAAGTACCACAAGCCGAAGGAGGCTGATCGCATCTTCATGTTCATTGATCTCAAGTCATCGGTGACGATTGCCGAGCGGCTGGGGCACGTGCACTACAGTTACCTGTTGCAGGACTGCTACTTCGATCTCAACACCCAGCTCAACCGGTTCAAGGCACGCATTTATCAGTACGTGGGCGATGAAGTGGTCCTGTACTGGGATCTCCACGACGGTCTCATGGACAACAACTGCGTGATGATGTATTTCGGTTTTATGGACCGGCTCGAGCAACGGCGCAAATACTACGAGCGGCGTTACGGGCTGATGCCTTTTTTCAAGGCGGGCGCTCACCTGGGCCGGGTGACGGTGGCGGAGGTCGGCCTGCTCAAGCGCGATATTGCCTTTCACGGCGATACGGTGAACACAACTTCGCGCATCCATGACCAGTGCAACGTGTACAATGAGCAATTGCTCGTTTCCAAAGACCTTTTGGTCCGGCTTGAACCAGGTGCAGTGTTGCAGTTCAATCTGATTGGCAGCGAGGTCCTGAAAGGGAAGCACAGCAGTCTGGAGATCTACGCTGTGGATCGCGTGCAGCAGGCAGCCGCAGTACCCGTGGCGCAACACTCCTGAGGTTCCCTTTTTCCGTAACTTCGATTCAAACAATCCTGCTATGTCACTTCCTCGTTTCTTCATTCTGACGCTCATCGTGATGATCGCTGGTTGCCAGCAAAACCGGACCAGCCCGGCAGATGATGCATCGCATCTTGGTGACCTCACCTTTGAGGTATCCTGCTCCGAAGCCGCTGCGCCGCATTTTCAGGAAGGACTGTTGCTCCTCCACAGTTTTGAGTATGAGGATGCTGCAGAGGCGTTCAGAAAAGCACAGGAGGCCGACCCTTCCTGCGGCATGGCTTTCTGGGGTGAGGCGATGACCAAGAATCATCCCTTGTGGAGCGCTCAGTACACGGATGAAGCGCATGAGATCCTGGCGCGTTTTGGCGAGACCCGGGAAGCCCGCCTGGCCCGCGTGCCTGAAGGGATCGAGCGCGACCTGTTTGAAGCCGTCGAGATCCTGTACGGTGAGGGTGACAAATCTGACCGCGATCAGCAATATGCCAGCCATATGCAATCGCTGTATGACAGATATCCGGGCCAACACGAGGTTGCGGCATTCTACGCGTTGTCACTGCTGGGTTCTGCGAGCGATGGCAGGGATGAGGTACTTTACGGCAAGGGTGCGGTCATTGCACAAGGGATCCTTAAGGAAAACCCGCAACATCCTGGAGCACTGCACTATCTCATCCACTCGTACGACGACCCGGATCACGCCCATCTGGCCATCGATGCCGCCGACGATTATGCCAGGGTGGCTCCCGACGCCGGGCACGCCCTGCACATGCCCTCACACATCTATATCGCATTGGGCATGTGGGACGAGGTCATTTCTTCAAATATTGCGGCCTGGGAGGCCGGCAACAAGCGGATGGAACGCAAGCAGCTGGACAACGACGCCCGCAACTACCACGCGCTGCAGTGGCTGATGTACGGTTATCTACAGACCGGAGAGATCGACAAAGCACGCAAACAACTGGACCTCATGCTGACGTACGGTTCAGAGCTTCCGTCCAAACGGGCCCGTGCCTACATGTCCATGATGCGCGCAGCGTATCTGGTCGACGCGGGTGTATGGGATGACTCGCTGGCACGGTTGGCGATTGAAGATGAAGACCTGAACGTGAGTATCCGGAGTATCAATGATTTCATAAAGGGCATGAGTGCCTATCTCGGCGAAGATCCTGGTCAGCTCGCGCAAGTCATCCGTGCCATGGAGGACCAGCGGGAGGAAGAGGAAAAACGCATGTTGCAGCGCGGAGGTGCGATGTGCAGCGGCGTCAACTGGACGGCACAGCTCCCGAATCAACAGGACCTCAATCATGCGCAAATGATGGAGATGCAGCTGAAGGCCTTGCACGCCATGCTCTCAGATGACATTCATCAGGCCGAGATGTGGTTCAATGAGGCTGTAGCGCTCGATGAAGCCACTCCGTTCATGTTTGGTCCGCCGACGGTCGTCAAACCTGTCCCCGAGCTATACGGCGAGTGGTTGATGTCCAGAAATATGCACGCCGAAGCAGCAGCACAGTTTGACAAGGCACTCGAACGTGCGCCTAAACGGAGACTTTCTTCAGAGTACAAGGCACAGATCGGACCTGCGGGATAGCCTTGACGGAATCATGCCGTCGTCATACCGGAAAGCAGTACTTTCAGAATATCTTCCCATTCGCTTACTGCCGTGAGATGCCTGGTTTTACTCTATGCATTGCTCCTCTGCGGGGCATCCTCCGCCCAACTGACATTCGGCGATAGTACCCACCTGCTGGTCCATGAAAACATCAACAGTGGTGTTGCTCTCGGGTTGGTTGACATGAATGGTGACGGCTTTGATGACGTCGTGCACCTGGAGAATGCCAGTAGTCTGTATATCGAATATGCCCAGCCCGACGGCAGCTTTACCAGTTATGTCCACGGCAATGTGGGGCCCGGCAACGAATGGAGCCTGTGTGTCGCCGATGTAGATGAGAACGGGTACAACGACCTGATCACCGGTGGCTATTACAACGGACTTAAGCTGTTGTTGGCCAATGCTGACGGCTCCACGCTTTCCAGCAGCAATCTTCCACTCCCGGAGATCTTTCTGCAGGGCTCCAATTTTGCGGATATCAACAATGATGGCGCCATCGATTACTTCGCATGCCATGACGACAGCCTCAGTTCACCCTATCGCGGTGACAACACGGGAACATTTGTCTACGACACTTCGCTGATCATTGCTGCTCCCACGTTGCCGGCTATCGACAGCTCGGGCAATTACGGCTCAGTGTGGACAGATTTTGATTCGGATGGCGACCTGGATATGTATCTCTCAAAATGCCGCATCGGCGTGAACGACCCGATGGATGGTCGCCGGGTCAACCAGATGTGGGCTAACGACGGAAACAACAACTACACTGACATCGCAGACTCCATCGGACTGCGCCCACTGGCCCAGAGTTGGGCGGCCGACTTCGCCGATCTCGACAACGATGGCGACCTGGATTGCTTCATTATCAACCATGACATGCTCAGCGCGGTGTACGAAAACATCGCCAACGACACTTTTGTCAATATCACCCCGACGAGTGGGATGACGTTCGACCTCGCAGGCCTGTTCGGCATCCAGGTGATCATGGAAGACTTTGACAACGACGGACTGGTGGATATCCTTTTTACGTCGACTGGTGATGCACACCGCTTGTTCCACAACCTCGGGGGCCTCACATTTACTGATGTGTCTGCCACCGCTTTCCCGGCAGCCAGTCCGGGCATGCAGAGTGCAGCCGTGGGTGATGTCAACCGGGACGGGTTTCTGGATATCCTTGGAGGATTTGCCAACGGTTTCAATTCATGGAGTGGCACTGAAAATATCCTGTTTGTCAACGGAGGTAATAGTCATCATTTTCTGTCAATCCGCCTGGTGGGTGACAGCTCACACATCAACGGGATCGGGGCACGGGTGGAGATCCATGGCCCCTTTGGCCTGCAGGTACGGGAAGTTCGCTCGGGCGAGAGCTATGGCGTGATGCATTCGCTCAATGCCCACTTTGGCCTCGGGAACAATCCTGTGATCGACAGCCTGATCGTGCGATGGCCGTCAGGGGTCGTCGATATCTTCAGCAATCCCGGTGTTGACAAGTTCCTGACCATCCAGGAAGGCACCGGTCCCTGTGATTGCGTTATGCCCGCTGTCCGCACGGTAAGCTCGGCAGCCAATGACGGCCCCGCGAGCCTGCGCCAGGTGGTGCGTGATGCCTGCCCATGTGACACGATCCGCTTTGCCCCGTCACTGGATGGAGACACTATCGCATTGCAGGGTTTGCCTCTCATGATCGGCAAGGATCTGGTGATCGAAAGCAGCCCGGGCACCGTGGTCGTGATCGAGATCGGTGACGCACAATCGGCGTGGATCGTGCCGCCCGGCGTCTCATTGACACTGAAGGATCTGCAATTGCGGGATACCGCCCTCCCCCCACTCGATCCGTTGCTTGCCAATGCGGGCAACCTGATCCTGGAAAATGTGATTCTCACGTCAACGACTCCCTACCCCGCGGGTCAGGCCATTGTCAGGTCCTTCGGAACGATGACTCACCGGGGATCAGTCAAGTACCGCCAACAATAGTCTACACACCCGTGATGTGTCCAAATTGTCCGGGTGGTGGCGCATGCAGGAGGCCGCAGCCCGGTCAAAAAGAAGTAACTTGGACATGACACCGATTTGTCACCGACCAACTTTCTCAGATGGCCCTTTCCAAACAATTTGTCAGCTTCTTTAAGGACCTCTCGGCCAATAACAACCGCGAGTGGTTTCACGAAAACAAGAAGCGCTACGAGCAGCATGTCAAAGCTCCTTTTGAGGCACTTACCGGCGAAGTGATCGAACGGATGAAGAAACTTGATCCCGAGATCACCGTGACACCCAATGAATGCGTTTTCAGGATCTATCGCGACGTGCGCTTTTCCAAGGATAAAAGCCCGTACAAAACACACATGGCCGCGGCGGTGGGACGCGGTGGACGCAAAGACCACTCGTACCCCGGTGTTTACTTTCAGGCGGATGGCGAGGGCGTGAGTATCGCCGGCGGATGCTGGCAACCGGACAAGGACAGACTCTACCGGATCCGTGCCAAGATCGCCGAGGATCCCAAGCGCTTTCAGCGTATCCTGAATGGAAAAAAATTCAAAGAGACATTTAAAGGACTGGAAGGAGAGCGCAACAAGGTGATCCCGAAAGAATTTCGCGAAGTGGGCGAACAGGTTCCCGAGATCTATAACAAGTCATTCCACTACTGGACATCGTACAAAGGCCAGAAACACGTGACCCGCGACGACCTGGCCAAATTTATCGTCGATCATTACAAGACGGCCAAAGCGTTCAATGAGTTCCTGATCGAAACGCTGTAGACGCCACCATTCACAAAACAAAAATCAACCGAGATGAAACACTTAACTACCATCCTGCTGCTGATCCTCCCGGGGATCGGGTTTGCACAGGCCACCACGATCCAGGACGGGGCAGTGAGCTTACTGACATTCAATGAACAAAAAGTGGTCTCTCTCGCCGAGGCCATTCCGGCAGACAAGTACGACTGGCGCCCGGAGAAAGGGGTACGATCCGTAGGTGAAGTGCTCCTGCACCTGGCTGCTGCCAATTATTTCCTGTTCATGCAAGCCGGGGTTCCGGTACCTGAAGGGATCAATCCGATGAGCATGGAGTCCGACATCAAGGGCAAAGAGAAGATCATCGACGAGGTCAAGAAGTCCCTGGCCTGGGCCCGCGAGCAGGCCAAGGCCATTTCCGACAGCGAGCTTGGGGACAAGGTGGAAATGCCATTTCCCGGGGAGTTTAACAAGATGAGCGTGATCATGATCTGTATGGATCACTGTGCAGAGCATATGGGACAGCTGATCGCGTACGCACGCATGAATGGGATTGCGCCTCCATGGAGTGCGGGCAATTAGACGGGTGCGATCAGGGCTGATCCAGTGCCCACTTGCATCTGTGTAGAGGTATTTCGTAGAAATACTACCGCATTAGGTTTTTCTAAGATATGTACACCCTTCGTGTGCTTAAGTACACCCTGTAGCACCTACAGTGTTGTCGGGAAAACTGTCTCAAGATTGACTATATTCCCGACATGTTTGCGGCAAACTTGCGCCATCTGCGAAATGCCCGGGGCTGGTCTCAACACCAACTCGCCGAACGCCTGGGGATCCCGCGCACCACCCTGGCTGGTTATGAACTGTCCAAATCGGAGCCCAACCTGGCGCTCCTCAGGAAGATTGCAGCAACCTTTGGCATCACTCTGGACCGGCTGATCAAAGACGATCTTGCCGGCGGCGTGGACGAGCTGGTGGCATCGGACGGCCTGCGTGTTCTGGCCATTACGACCGATAGCGAGCATCGTGAAAACATCGAATTGGTCAGATCGCAGGCGTTTGCCGGATATGCACAGCATTTCCAGGAGCCGGAGTACGTGGCACAATTGCCCAGGATCAGCCTGCCGATGCTGGCGGATGGCACTTATCGCGCCTTCGAGATCCGTGGGGATTCCATGCTCCCTATGGAAGCCGGCTGGATCGTAATTTGCCACTACGTCGAAGCATTGGCTGATATCCGCGACGGGCGCTGTTACGTAGTTGTGCTCAATGATGGAAGCATCGTCTACAAACGCCTTTACCGTGACAAGGACAGCACCACCCTGATCGCAACTTCCGACAATGCGCTCTACGCGCCCTTTACTATCCAGCCTGATCAGGTAGCAGAACTCTGGCAATACCGGGCCCATCTCGGTTTCAACGATCGCTCCGGACAACAGGCAGATCTGTCAGTCCGTCTGCAGGGGATCGAAGCCAGCCTGCAGGCAATCAGTGGCCAATTGGGGTCAAGGTAGACAACCAGCAAATGTTAAACTGCTCTCATTTGCCAACGTGGGCAGACTCTTGCTCCGTCTTCTAATGCACAGTTTTGATCTATCTTTCCGGCCGTTGCTGACCATTCTCAAGTACATGAAGCATTTCTTTGTTGTCTCGCTGTTCCTGATCATCATGCCTGCGCTCACAGCTCAAACGCATCAGGACCGCCATACCGAGATCGGGATCAACGTGACCGGGATCATCACCGCCATCTTTGCCTCAGGCACCGACCTGCTGGAGGAAGATCCCTATCTGCTGTCACTGAAAACCGGTCTGGGCAAGTACAAGTGGCGCTTTGGCCTGGGACTCCAGGGCCGACACGTATCCGAGTTTGACTTCTTTATCAATGGTGAGCGCGCTACCAGCTTTCTGCATGTCGACCTGCGCCTCGGTGTGGAACGGCGCATTCCGGTGGGAGAGAAATGGGAAGCCGTTGCCGGATTCGATCTGTTGGGCTTCTATTACCGGGACCGCTCCCTCGCCACGTCGTTTCCAAGCCGGATCGAAGTCAATGAGGAACTGTCGGGATTTGGTCTCGGCCCGATTTACGGGTTGGCCTATCACATCAGCGACCGGGTCAGGATCTCCACGGAGAGCACCATGTATTTCACCTGGTTTACAGAAACCGAACGTACGACTACCAACGGTCAGCAGAGCGTTTCAGGTGACCTCAACGGATCGATCTGGCGTCACACACTGCCGCGATCCCTGGTTCTGTCCATCAATTTCTAGCCATGCGAGGTACTCTGACACTCCTGCTCATTGCGTGTGCCGGCATCATGGTCGGACAGACGTCGCAGTCGCCAGAACACCGGTACCGGCAGAAGTCATTCGGCTTCAATATGTCGGGGCTATTGGCAGGGTTTATTCCCTTTGGGGGCAACAATCCGACGGAAGTCGGGCCCGTCAGCTTTCGGGTGAAGAGCTTTCGCGAACGCTTTGCGTGGCGTACGGGGATCGGCTTTCACGTATCAGATT